>JANXWZ010000030.1 GCA_025350865.1 Rhodanobacteraceae bacterium | reverse complement strand
TTTGTGACTCGCGGTTCCGTATACCGGCCCAGCGCGTATCCGCCGACGATCAGGTATCTAACGGATTTCTCGTTGAATGCGAGTAAAAGATCGCGCTGATCCTTCTCCATGCACGATTCCTCTCATCTTGTACCACTCGCGGTATGCATCTCTGCTCATCTTCGAGATTTCCTCAAAGATTTCCCAGTCGGGACGCCCGTGCCAGTAACGGTAGGTTTCGGCCCGCATGTCGTCGTGATTCGTGAACTTTCGACCGCTCTTATCCATGGCTTGCCTACTTGATTATACGGGGCACGCTGCGATACTTCAGGGATTCTCAAACTCTGAAGCGGCCTATGGTCGATTGATTAGTCAACCGCACTGTTGGGACGATTGGCGAGGGCGAATGCTCTCAGGCGTTCCAAAGCCCAACTGCGAATTTCCCCCTCAGATTTCCCCGAATCCTCCAACAGATAAGCATCTTCTTCAAAGAGTCCTAGCTCTCGAAGTTCATCAGGACAGTCCCCGTCAAGAAACCACCTCTCAAACCTATGCAAATGGCAAAGCGGATCGAGGTCGCCATCCAGAATTTCGTTGGCTCGTTGGGTAGCGAGCCGAACGCACGCAGTGGTCGGGGATACTGTCACCAATCCTGCCTCAAGTTGGAATTGAGGGCGCAGCTCATCGATCTCGTGTCCTGTCGGTAGAACCATAGCAGCCATCCGCCGAATAGCTGGTCCATCAAAACCGGCTTCCAGTGCGTCCGCGGCGAGTGCCGGGAACTCGTGGAAGCCGATCTGATCTAGCGTGATTTTGGCCTCGATCAATCGCGGATCGAAAGTCATTGGACCCTCAGACTTGAACGATAGGATTACAGTCCCTTAGCAACCAAGAATAGGATCAGGTCCTTCACGCGGTTCGAATAGCCCCATTCATTGTCGTACCAGCTAATCACCTTGCCGGTGTTGCCGACGACCTTCGTCAGCAGGGAATCGAAGATGCTGGAGAGCGGGTTTCCCTTGAAGTCGCTGCTTACGAGCTCTTCGTCGGTGTAGCCCAGGATGCCCTTCAGGTCGCCTTCGGAGGCGAACTTGATGGCCTCGTTGATGGCTGCAACCGAGATCGGCTTCTCGGCGACGAAGGTGAGATCGACGACCGAGACGTTGGGTGTCGGGACGCGGATGGCGAAGCCGTCGAGCTTGCCGGACATCTCCGGGATGACCAGCTTCAAGGCCTTGGCGGCACCGGTAGAGGACGGAATCATCGACAAGGCGGCGGCGCGTGCGCGGCGAAGGTCCTTGTGCGGCGTGTCGAGGATTACCTGGTCGTTGGTGTAGCTGTGGATCGTCGTCATAATGCCCGAGGCGATGCCGAACGTGTTGTGCAGAACCTTCACCACCGGAGCCAGGCAGTTCGTCGTGCAGCTAGCGTTCGAGATGATGTTGTGCGCGGCTGCGTCATACTTGTCGTCGTTGACGCCGAGGACGATGGTGATGTCTTCGTTGGTCGCCGGGGCGGAGATGATTACCTTTTTGACGGTAGCTCCTAGGTGCAGCTTGGCTTTCGCGCCGTCGGTGAAGAAGCCGGTGGATTCGACGACGATCTCGGCACCAACCGAGGCCCAGTCGAGCAGGGCGGGATCGCGCTGGGCGAAGACCTTTACCTTCTTGCCGTCGACGGCGATGAAGTCTTCGCCGTGGGTGATCTCCTGCTTCAGGTTGCCGAGGATGCTGTCGTACTTCAGCAGGTGGGCCAATGTCGCGGGGGTAGTCAGATCGTTAACGGCTACAAATTCGATGTCCGGATTGCCGAGAGCGCTGCGGAAGACGTTGCGGCCGATGCGGCCGAATCCGTTGATGCCTACTTTGACTGCCATGATGTGCTTGCTCCTAAAGGATTGCGCGCGGATTGCGTCGCGGATGGATGGAATGTGGGAACGCCGTGGTCTTATTGGAGGCTACCAAACGGGGATGGTGGGCGCAAACATTGGGGCGATATGGGAACGAGGTTTCATGTGGGCGTGAGTTTGCGGAGGGTTAAGCACCTGTGTTACAAGCACTCTAGACGCTGCGCACGATGCCAGCGCTAGGCAACGCAATTTTTGTGAGCCAACCGGATCGTTGTAGCTCCGGTGGCGATTGAGAGAATGCGCACGATGCGCGATTGGATACTTGAGAAGATGAGAAAACGCACCAGGCGTGGGCCCAATGATTCGGAGTCCACTGGCAAGAGTGGCCAGGAGTTGCCGTCGGGGCAGTTAGCACCGCTGAGACCGACCTACCCGGAGCCCGTTGTTCGCGAAGCCAAACCGGAACCGGTTGCAGTGGTAGAAGCTCCGGCCGAGTTGCCGCCCATCGATGTGCCAGCGGCACCCGGATTCGCACCAGCCGATGAACCGCAGAAGATGGTGGTAGAGACGCAGCCGGAATCGGTTGCGACGCCGCCGGCCGAGCAGACTGCAGCCAAGAGTCCGCGAGGCTATGTGGTTCTTACCATTGGGCTTCCGGGTTCAGGGAAGACCACGTGGTACAAGCGTCGCGGAGTGTCGCCGCTTTCGAGCGATATGCTGCGGACCATCCTGTTCGACGATATTACGGACCAGCGATACCAGGGGCTGGTCTTCTCGACGCTCAGGAGTCTGCTGCGCGCACGGCTCATCGCCAAGATGCCCTGGAACTATGTCGACGCCACCAATCTGAGTCCGCATGAGCGCCGCCAGTGGATCAAGATGGCGAAGAGCTTTGGGTACGAGGTGCAGGCGGTATTTTTCGATGTGCCGCTGGCCGTCTGCCTGGAGCGCAACTCGAAGCGCGATCGTCAGGTGACCGACGAAGTAATGCACAAGATGGCGGAACGGTTAAAGCCGCCAGCCTTCAAGGAAGGCTTCGACAAGATTACGGTGGTTCGGGTAAAGGGTGCGGGCAACAACTCTGTGGCCGCGGAGACTCCGGCGCCGGAAGCTGAGATTGAGGCCACGCCCGCGGCAGTCATTTAGCGCTGATCCGGGCGACATGAGGTCGTACCCACTACCTCCGATGATGGAACTATCTGACGAGGGGGCACCCGGACTTTCGAGGACGGACGAGTGACCGAAACTTCCGTAGGGTTCGCCGATGTGAGCTATGCGTGGGGGCCGAGGGAGCAGGACCGCCTGTTGCGTGGGGTCTCGCTCCGGCTGGACGCGGGGACGACGACGGCGCTGTTGGGCCGCAGCGGCAGCGGTAAAACGACATTGATGCGGATGGTCAACGGCATGGTGATGCCTACCGGCGGAACCGTGTCTGTGGGGGAACGGGCGACTTCAACGTGGGATTTGCTGGACCTGCGGCGGAGCATCGGGTACGTGATTCAGGAGTCGGGGCTGTTTCCGCACTGGACGGTAGCGCGGAATGTGGGGCTGGCGCTGGAACTGGCGGGGCGTCCGTCTGCCGACCGAGTGCGTGAGGTGATGCAGCTGGCGGGTCTGGACGAAGGCCTGGCAGATCGTTATTCGTGGCAGCTGAGTGGAGGGCAGAGGCAGCGGGTGGGTCTCGCTCGTGCTCTGGCGTCCGACCCCGGGGTAATGCTGATGGATGAGCCGTTTGGGGCTCTCGATCCGATGACGCGGGCGGAGATGCAGGCCATGCTGAAGGATCTACTGGGGCGGGTGCGGAAGACGGTGTTGCTGGTGACACACGATCTGGATGAGGCCCTGTACCTGGCTGATCGGGTGGTCTTTCTGGATCATGGTGCGGTGGTGGCTGACTTGTCGGTTAGTGCGGTTCTGGGGTCTCCTAACGAGTACGTCAAAGGGTACGTGGCGGCGGTCCATCGTGGCTGAATTTCTACGGCTGCACTGGCAAGAGATTGCCCGGCTAACGTTTGAGCATCTGTGGCTGACGGTGTTTGCGATGGTGCTGGCAGCGGCGGTTGGGTTGCCGCTGGGGATCTGGCTGACTCGGCATGAGCGGTTTGCGGGGCCGGTGATCGCGGTGACGAATGTGATCCAGGTGATTCCGTCGCTCGCGCTATTCGGGCTGCTGCTGCCGGTGCCGTGGCTGGGTGAGAACGCGGCGCGGCTGGCGATCCTGGCGCTAACGGGGTATGCACTGTTGCCAATTGTGCGGAATACCTATGCGGGGATTCGGAGCGTCGATCCGGCGTTGGTGGACGTGGCGCAGGCGATGGGGATGACCGGGGCGCAGCGGCTTTGGAAGGTAGAACTGCCGCTGGGGGCAAGCGTGATCCTGGCGGGGCTGCGGACGGCTACGGTGACTTGCGTGGGGGTGGCTACGATTGCGGCGGCGATTGGCGCTGGAGGGTTGGGGGAGTTGATTTTTCGGGGTGTGGCGTCGGTGGATAACGGGCTGGTGCTGGCGGGGGCGATCCCGGCGGCTTTGCTGGCTCTCGTGGCGGATGGTGGGTTGGGATGGCTGGAAAAGAAGCTGGCGGTGCGGCGGTGAAAGGAGGGCTTAGGGGCCAGGGCTCAGGGATCAGAATGGCTTTTGTTTCGGCTCTCACGGTGTTGGCGATGCTCACGGCCTGTGCGCCGCCGCGCGGGAATTCCATTGTCATTGGGGCGAAGAACTTTACCGAGCAGGTGGTGCTGGGTGAGTTGCTGGCGCAGGAGATCGAGGTGGTATCCGGCCAGCATGTGGAGCGGCGGTTTTATCTGGCGGGTAGCTACCTTTGCCAGCAGGCGTTGGTGAGTGGCCGGATCGACGGCTATGTGGAATACACAGGGACCGCGTTGACCGCAATTTTGAAGCAGCCGCTGCCGAAGGTGAAGGATCCGGCAACGGTGTTTGGGACCGTGAAGGGGCTGTATGAGTCGCGGTATAAGGTGCGGGTGGAGCCGGGGCTGGGGTTTGAGGACACGTTTGCGATGGTGGTTCGGGGCGAGGATGCGGACCGGCTGCATCTGACGAAAATTTCCGATGTGCAGAGCCACGCCGATGCCATGCGGCTTGGTGTCGGGTATGAATTTCAGGCGAGGCCGGATGGGCTCGTGGCGTTACAAACTGCATACAATCTACAGTTTGGTGCGCCGCGTGTGATGGATCTTGGACTGCTTTATCGGGCGATGGCGTCTCACCAGGTGGATATTGTGGCGGGGAATTCCACCGACGGGCCGATTCGGGCTCTGGGGTTTCGGGTGCTTGAGGATGATCGGCACTACTTTCCACCGTATGAGGCGGTACCGCTGATTCGGGAGGAATCGCTTGCGAGGCATCCAGAGATCCAGGTGGCGATGGATCTGCTGGCCGGCAAGGTGTCGGCGACGGAGATGCAGGCGATGAACGATGCGGTGGATGGACGGCACGAAGATGTAGGCGCGGTGGTTCGCAGGTTTCGCGCCGGGAAGGGTTTGTGATGGTTGAACCGTGGTTGCGGGGGACTTTGACAGAGTTTGACGCGGTTCGGCGGCAGGTGCTTCATGCGCTGGAATTGGCGGCCGAGGATATCGAGCTTTGGTGTCCGGGGTTGGGCAATGCGGAGATGGAGGCGCGGCCTTATGGGATCGCTCCGGTCGGGTTTCATCTGCGGCATATTGGTCGGAGTCTGGATCGGCTGCTGACGTATGCGGAGGGTGGCGCATTGTCGGAGGAGCAGATGGGGCTGCTCGGCAGCGAACTGGAGGCAACAGGTGGGTTGGCGGAGGTTCGTGCGGCTCTTGCTTTGGCGGCGAAGCGGGTTATTGCCATCTCGCTGGAAGGGTTTGAGGAAGCGCGATTTGTGGGGCGGAAGCGGCTGCCGACTACGGTTGGCGGATTGCTGGTGCATTGTGCGGAACATACGCAGAGGCATGTCGGGCAGGCGATTACGACGGCAAAGGTGGTAGTGGGGATGCGTGGTGACGCGTCAAAGGAGTAACGTTACGGGGATGTTGAGCCGATGACTTTAGAAGATTACGGCTCAGGGTCAAGGTGATGCTTATGATTCTTCAGTCAGCGGGGCCTCGGCGGCTCCTCGGAATTGTGGTTGTCGGAGTGGTGTTGGCGATGGCGGTTGGGTGCGGGGGCAGCTCGCAGACGTCGTATACGCAGCCGGTCTCGTCGCTGGTTCCGTCGTTTACGTCCGCATTGCAGACGAATGGCTCGCTGCTGATCACACTGATCGATCCGACGAGCGGGGCGTCGATTTACTACACGACCGATGGGACGACTCCCACGTTAAGTTCTACGCGGTATGTTGCGCCGTTTCTGCTGACGGCCAGTGGGACAGTGAATGCGATTGGGGTTTCGGGTTCGACGCAAAGTTCGGTGGCTAGCTGGTCCTTCACGGTGATACCGTCGCTGGTTCCCGTGATTGCGGCCACGGCGCAACAGGGTGGGGCGCAGCTGATCAGTATGAGCGATCCAACCCCGGGAGGGACGATTTATTACACTACGGACGGGACGGCTCCGACGATCAGTTCGACGCAGTATCTGGCGCCCTTTCTCCTAACTTCGACAACTACGGTGAATGCAAAAGGCGTGTCGGGGACGGTGGTAAGTCCGGTGGCGACGCAGATATTCACCTTGAATATTGCGTCGGGGACGCTGGTTTGGGCGGATGAGTTTACGAACACGACGAGCGCGAATGTGCAGCCGAATGCGGCGGTTTGGGCTTACGACACCGGCGCTACGGGTTATGGCAACTCAGAGTTGCAGGACTATTGTGCGTGGGGTTCGACGCTATCGCCCTGCACGGCCAGCACGCAGAACAGTTATGTGGGGACGGATGGGTATCTGCATATTGTGGCGGCGCAGCCGAGTCCGGGTGTTTACACGTCGGCTCGGATACGGACGCAGGGGCAGTTCAGCTTTCAGTATGGGCGGCTGGAGGCTCGGATGCAGATTCCGGAAGGACAGGGTTTGTGGCCGGCGTTCTGGCTGATGGGGAACAACTTTGCGACGGTCGGTTGGCCGATCTGCGGGGAACTGGACGTGATGGAGCATGTGAATGCGCCCCTGCCGGACTATGTGCTGGGGTCGGCGCATGTGCTGAATTACCACAGTTCGCACAACTACTACAGTTCGACGAGCCTGGGAGCTGGATTCCATGTGTACGGCATGATCTGGAAACCGGGCGTCGTTCAGATGTATGTGGACTCGACAAACAACATTTACGCTCAGTACGATCAGGCTACGGTGGTGGCGAGCGGCGGGACCTGGCCGTTCGACTCGGGCAATGCGGCGTTTATCTTTCTCAATCTATCGGTAGGCGGGACTTTGCCAGGGAACCCGAATGGGACTGCGCTGTTTCCGTCGCAATTACTGGTGGATTGGGTTCGGTTATATACGAATTGAGAGCGAGGTCGTCGGGGGGAACGGCAGCTCCCTTTGGGATGACAAACGAAGCTTCTGTTAGACCATTTTCCATGTAGATGTAGAGCCCGATCCCATTCACGTCGTCATTCTGGCGTAGCCAGAATCTCCGTAGTTGTCTTTGGAATGGCACTACACCTTCAGGAGAAATGTTCTCGTCTTCTGAGTCGTTAATTCGTTGCCATTGTTTCAGGGCCAACGGCCCGTCTCATAACAGCCTGGGGCGAAGCCTCAGGTGCCAATCCGCCGCAAATCCAAGGGCTGAAGGCCCGACATAAGATGGACACGAATTTCAGACTCGCCGCTCTAGAAGCGGAATTGGGTGGAGAGTTCGACCACACGATTGGCGCTTGTGGAGTTGTTGCCGCTGGCCGAGGAGATCGACTTGCCAAAGAGCGGCGAGCCGAGGGTACCGACGGGTTGGCCGAGGTTGACCTGGTTGAAAAGGTTTTGGCCGTCGATGCCGACGTCGAGCGAGAAGCGGCGATTTACGGTGGGCTTCTCTCCCGGCGCGAGTTTCGGTGCGGAGGCTCCAGGCGCGGGCTTTACGGCGGGGCCGAAGGTGAACGACTTGCCGAGGTTCAGGTTGACGACGAAGTAGCCTGGGCCGTGGCCGTAGTTGATGGGGACGATCGTCTGGCCGGATATGGGGATGGTGTCGAAGTTGCCGAATTGCGTTTTGACGACGGACCGGCGGGTGAGGTCGGTGGCGAACGCTGGACGGTCGTTGAAGATGCTATCGCCGTTGAGATCCTGATTGATCGTGATGTTGAACGGTGCGCCGCTGCGAACCCGGAGGAAGGTATTGACGCGGAAATGGGTCGGGAGTGAGAGCCCCAACCCGACGTAAGCCTGGTGGCGGAGATCGGTGGAGGAACGCCCGTAATCGGCACCGATGTTGTAGGAGTTGGAGGCGAAGGTGTTGTTGGCGTCTGACTTCTGCGAGAGGAATTCGTACGTGCCGTAGGTAAAGACGTTGTGGAAGTTCAGAAAGAAATTTGTGGTCAGGCGATTGGTGCGGTAGACGCCTTCCGACGAGTATTGGTAGATATTTTGCGTCCCACCCAGAGGGCGTATGCCGCTGGATGGGATGGCGGGATTGTAGGTTCCCGGCAGCGGTGCATTGATGTTGCGGGTCACCTGGTTGTGGACGCCGTGGAGGCCGAGCCAGGTGGTGGTCAGCGAGCCGTGTGTGCCGATACGGCGTTCGACCGACACGGTGCTGGAGATGGCGTAGGGGGAGTGGAAGTTTGGCGCGATCCGGTAGGTGGTGGATTGCGATTGGGCTCCGGACAGCTCCGCCATCGACGGCGAACTGTTCGGATAAAAGAAGCGCGGGTTGGTGACGATCAGCTGCTGCTGCGTGACGCCGTTCTGACGGTCCGCCTGCAGGACTGTGGAGGAGGCGAGGCGACGGTAGAAGATGCCAACTCCGCCGCGAAGAGTGTATTGGGCGGGCTTGTCCTTTTTGAGGATGGGGGACCAGGCGATGCCGAATCTGGGTGCCCAGTCGGCGTGGTCGGCGATGCGGTTCTGGGATTCGAAGCGCAGGCCAGCGGAGACGCTGAGGTTGCGGCGGGCCTTCCAATCGTCCTGGAAGAACAGAGCGGTGTCGGCAACCGTAACGGCGACGTTGGGACTGCCCTGGGTGATGCTGAACTGGGTTGCGCCGCTGCCGGGGGCCGCGAGCAGAGTTTGGCGGTACGCGTTGGCGGTGCAGGTAGAGGTTAGGTCGAGGCAGGCGAAGGTGTAGGTTCCGTTGTAGTTGGTCTGGGAGTAGTTGGCATCGCGCGTGGCGCGGAAGCGGCCTCCGAAGGTGAAGAACTGACGGGTGTCCGACCTGGAGACGTAGTTCTGCAATTCATACCGATCCTGGTTGTCGTTGAAGTTGGCGACCGGGTTGCCGCCGCCGGTAAAGGCTCCGGCGACGACGATGGTGGGCGCGGTGCTGGCGGGGATTTGGCGGTCGCGGTCGCGGCTGTACTGGAAGCGCGTGTCGTTGACGAGCCGCGGGGAAAATATTTGCGAGTTGCTAAGCTGCAGCGTCTGGTTCGTGGTGGACCCCTGGAAACCCTGGCTGGCGAGAGACAACTGGCCGATTCCGGCGTTGGACTGCGTTGCTTGCGAGATGGTGTAGCGGGCGATGACGGTACTTCTTGATCCGATAGCCGCATCGAGGCGGGTGGAGACGTTGATGGTCGCGCTGGGCGCGGAGACAGCATCTCTGAACGTGACGGGCAACTGGTTTCGATCGAGCGTCTGGGCGTTAATGATGGCGTTATCCTGCCCCGCGGCGCGGCCGCCGCTGGAGAAGAACGAGCTGTGCTGGGTGAGCGGGCCGCCAAGGCTGGCATACCCGGCGTAGGAGTAGTACGACGGCTGAGTGGTGGCGAAGGGGTCTTGCGTATTCAAGTTCGACGAGTTGCCGAAGCTGTAGAGATCGCCGTGAAGCTGGCCGGTTCCGGGTTTGGTGAAGACCTCGATGCGACCGTTGCCGGGGGTAGTGTCGTACTGGGCCGAGTAAGGATTCTGGTTGATGCGTATCTCTCGGATGGTGTCGCGGGGTGGGAGTGCCCCGCCGGAAAAGCCGTTGACGAAGATATCGGGACTGGTCCCGCCTGAGATGGCCTGGAGTTGCTGCAGGAGCTGGGCTGAATCGAGCGGTAGCTGATCGATCGCTGCGCCTTTGAGGGTGAGGGAGTTGCCGTTGCGGGTGGGGTCCGTAGTGTCGACGTTATCCTCGTTGACGTTGATTTGCAGGGCTTCTTCGGCGACTTTGAGGCGGACGAAGATGGCGAGAGATTTTTCGGGCGAGACCTGGACGTCGGTGACGGCGTAGGGAGCAAAACCGGCGGCCGTCACCGTCACAACGTAGGGCAGGTTTGGCTGAACGCGGATGTTGAAGCGGCCGCTACGACCCGTGGTGGCGGTTCGGTCGTCGTGTTCGAGCGGAGAGTGTAGCGTGACCGTTGCGGTGGTGACGAGCGCCCCACTGGGATCGGTGACAACACCGGTGACGGTGGCTGTGGCGGGCCGGACTGGTTGCTGTGCCAGGGCGGGAATAAGCGTGAACACCCCGCCCAGAAGAATCTGGGTTGCGATGCGTCGGCAAAGGGGAGGGTACAGGGGCAGGATCACGTGTCCTCTAAGAGTTTCAGATGTAGGGCTCTGGGCGTCTGGGCGTCCTATGAGGAAAGACAGGCCGGGTTGGGAAATGTAACTGATTGTACCTAAATGGGTTTGTGCGCGATTCTTTTTTGCCAGCCGAAGTGGAAAAGTGGAACAAATCTCAGCGGTCAGGGGTGGACCTGTGCGAGGCGGGCCTTTCGGTTTCAGGTCTCGCCGTGGCAAGGTTGGCTTCCTGAGCTGTGGGGTTTGAGCTTGCAAGTCAATCGCTTGAGAAGGTCTACAAGAGCGGGTTGGACATAAGGATGGCGTCGCGCTACACTGACGTTCATTCGGACTTGAAAATTCATGCAGTGTTGTTGGCAAAGGAGCGTTTGATGCCAGGAGTGTCTTTGACCCTGATTGCCGCCTCGCTTTCACTGGCCGCGATTGCGGCGCAGGGACAGCAGGCACCGTCTGTGGTGCAGCCCGGAGCGCCGGGCCATGCGAGCAAAGCGGTGTCCCCCAATGAGGCGCCGGCCCAGTTGCGTGAACCGACGGTGGCGGATGTGAAGTTTATGCAGGGCATGATCATGCACCATGGCCAGGCCGTGGAGATGACCAAGCTAGTCGCGGCCAAGAGCCATAACCCCGAGGTTCTGGAACTGGGCAAGAAGATCGACATCTCGCAGACCGATGAGATGGGCTTCATGAAGCGCTGGCTTCAGGAGCGTGGGAAGCCGATCTCCGAGATGGAAGACATGCCGGGGATGGACATGAGTTCCATGATGCCCGCCATGCCGGGAATGTTGACCAAGACGCAGATGGAGGCGTTGCGGAAGGCCAATGGGGCCGAGTTCGACCACTTATTTTTGACGGGGATGATTCAGCATCACAGCGGGGCCCTGGTGATGGTGAGGGAGCTGTTTGCGACGGCGGGCGCGGCACAGGATCCACTGCTGTTCGATTTCACGTCGGATGTAGATAACACGCAACAGGCGGAGATGGACATTATGCGGAACATGTTGGCCAAGGAGAAACATCAATGATCGTCAGGACCATCTCTTCGTCGTCGCGCCGCGCCGTTGCGCTTGCGTTCGTGTCCACATTGTTCGGCAGCGGTGCGGCCATCGCGCAGCGTCAGGCTCCGGCGATCCCGGCTCACCCGGTTGACCCGACGGTTTATGTCAATCCGCGTTCCGCTCCGGACGATCCGCGCACTGGGTTGAAGGGCGGGTTGTATGACGCCGGCGAGGCCGCGATGGGCATGAAGCTGGTGATGACGTCGCCGAAGCCAGGCCATTTCGCCCCCGATATCGAGGGGATCAAGAAGATGGAAGCGACTCCTCCGCCCCCTGCACCGACTCCGGGCAGCGCACCTGCGGCGCGTGGCGGCGGTCGCGGACCGAGCTACGGCGGAACCAACTCGGACCTCGCGTTCAGCGGCAAGTATCTCTTCGGCGGTAACTACGAGGGGATCAACATCTACGACATCAGCGATCCGGCGAAGACGACGCTGGTGACCTCGATCATCTGCCCCGGTGGACAGGGCGACGTGTCGGTGGTCGGACACCTGATGTTCATGTCGGTTGAAGCGGCGAACGGCCGTCTCGATTGCGGCACGCAGGGTTTCCCGGCACCTGAAGGCCTCGCGGCTGCTCCTGCACCGGCTGCGGGTGGCGGCTTCACGCCTCCTCCCCCTCCGCCGCCAAGCCCGGACCGCATCAAGGGCGTACGCATCTTCGACATCAGCGACATCAAGAATCCGAAGCAGGTTGCGGATGTCCAAACCTGCCGCGGTTCACATACGCATACCGTACTGCTCGATCCGAAGGATAAGGACAACGTCTATGTCTACGTTGCCGGTTCCGCCGGTGTTCGTCCCGAGGCCGAGCTGGCGGGCTGCAAGGGCGGTCCGGACGATCCGGGCACCGCAGTCTTCACGATCGTCATCATCAAGGTGCCGATTGCTCATCCTGAGCAGGCCAAGATCGTAAACAGCCCGTACATCTTCAGCGATCCGAAGACCGGTTCGATCAACGGTTTGTGGCAGGGCGGAGACCACGGCCCCGACACCAACGCAACCTCTTCGACGCGCGGTTGCCACGACATCACGGTCTATTCCTACCTCGGCCTGGCTGCTGGCGCATGCTCAGGCAACGGAATTCTGCTGGACATCAAGGATCCCGTTCACCCGGTTCGTCTGGATGCGGTCACTGATCCAGGCTTCGCGTTCTGGCACTCGGCCAACTTTTCCAACGACGGCAAGTCGGTACTGTTTACCGACGAGTGGGGCGGCGGCGGTGCACCGCACTGCCGTCTGGCCGATCCGATGGCATGGGGCGGCGATGCAATCTTCAAGCTGGAAAACAACAAGATGACGCTACAGTCCTACTACAAGATGCCTGCAATCCAGGAAGAGAACAAGAACTGCGTGGCGCACAACGGATCGCTCGTACCGATCCCGGGCCGCGACATTCTGGTGCAGTCTTGGTATCAGGGTGGCATCTCGATCATGGACTTTACCGATCCGAAGAAGCCATACGAGATTGCTTACTTCACGCGCGGTCCTATCGGCAAGGATGGACGTCGTGCGGGCGGCGGCGACTGGTCGTCCTACTACTACAACGGCTACATCTACGGCTCGGAGATGTCTCGCGGCATCGATGTGCTAAAGCTGATGCCGAGCAAGTTCCTGACACAGAATGAGATCGATGCTGCGGCCCAGGTGAAGCTTGATCTGCTGAACGTGCAGAACCAGCCGCACATTGATTATCCGAAGACCTTTACCATCGCCAAGGCGTATGTGGACCAGCTGGTTCGCGACAACGCACTGACGGTTGAGAAGGGCGCGATGATCGACCTGGCTATGGACGGGAAGAAGTCGGCTGAGCTGAAGAAGTACGCTGCCGATCTCGACAAGGATGCGGCTTCGGCTGCCCCAGCCGAGATGGCCCGTATGAAGATGCTGGCTGAGATCCTGAAAAAGTAACGACACACAAACCCGCCACCGGCGAGGTCCTCCCAAGGGCCTCGCCGGTGGCTGATTTATGCAGTGCGACGCAAAAGGAGCAGTGATGATTGGAAGTCTGACGTCTCGTTCTATGTCTGGTGTGGCGGCCGCATCGCTCGCACTTTGTTTGGGAGTTGCCGGGGCGCAGACCACGCCTTCGGTGTTCGTCAATCCCCGCGCCGGCGCTGACGATCCGCGCATCGGCCTGAAGGGCGGCTATCACGATGCAGCCGATGCGAAGGCTGGCATGGAGCTTGTAACGACCATCGCAAAGCCCTCGGTCTTCGATCCGCCGCCACCACCTCCTCCAGCGCCTGGAGCGCCGCCAGTGCGCGGTGGTGGTAATGGGTTGACCTACGCCAACTCGGACCTCGCGTTCCAAGGCAACCACGTGTTCATGGGGAATTTTTATGGCGTCACGATGTACGACGTCACCAGCCCGGCGAAGTCTGCGCTGATTACGACCATCGTTTGCCCCGGTGGGCAGGGCGACGTGTCGGTGTTCGGCAATCTGCTGTTCATGTCCGTGGAGGGCGGCGGTCGCCTGGATTGCGGCACACAGGGGATTCCAAACCCTGCCGGATACGTTCCTCCGGCACCGCCAGCACCTGGGGCTCCGCGTGTTCCGCCAGGACCTGGTCCGGCAAGCCCCGAGCGCATTCGAGGCATTCGCATCTTCGACATCAGCGACATCAAAAATCCGAAGCAGGTTGCGGTGGTACAGACCTGCCGCGGATCGCACACTCACACCATCTTCCAGGACCCCAAGGATAAGGACAATGTTTACGTCTACATCGCGGGTTCGGCTGGAGTGCGTCCTGAGGGAGAGCTTGCGGGATGCTCCGGCAAGGCGGACGACCCGGCGACTGCGCTGTTTACGATCGTTGTGATCAAGGTGCCGATTGCGCATCCGGAGCAGGCGAAGGTGGTCAACAGCCCGTACATCTTCTCCGACCCCAACACCGGTGTGAAGGCTGGCTTGACTGGCCCGGCTGTGCATGGCGAGGATCCGTCGCGCGCCATCACCGGCTGCCACGACATCACGGTGTTTGAGCCGATGGGTCTGGCCGCGGGAGCGTGCTCCGGCAACGGAATTCTTCTGGACATCAAGGACCCGGTGAATCCGAAGCGCATTGCCGCTGTGGGCGATCCCAACTTTGCGTTCTGGCACTCGGCCAACTTTGCCAACGATGGATCGAAGCTGATCTTCACGGACGAGTGGGGCGGCGGAACGGCTCCGCGGTGCCGTGCGACGGACCCGATGTACTGGGGTGCGGACACGATCTTCAACCTGTCGAAGGACAACAAGCTGACGTTGCAGTCTTACTACAAGATGCCAGCCGCGCAGGCAGATACCGAAAACTGCGTAGCGCACAATGGTTCGCTACTGCCGGTTCCGGGCCGCGACATCATGATCCAGGCGTGGTATCAGGGCGGCGTCTCAATCTTCGACTTCACCGACGTCACGCACCCGGTCGAGATTGCCTATTACGACCGTGGCCCTGTCGATGAGAAGAAGCTGGTGATCGGCGGCGAGTGGTCGGCATATTGGTACAACGGCTATATCTACGGCTCGGAGATCGCGCGCGGACTAGATATCTTCAAGCTGACGCCGTCGAAGTACCTGACGCAGAATGAGATTGACGCTGCGAACCAAATTCACTTTGGCGAGCTGAATGTGCAGAATCAGCCGCAGGTGAAGTGGCCTGCAACGATGATCACGGCGAAGGCTTACGTCGATCAACTCGCACGTGGGACGTCGGTTCCGGCGGATAAGCTGACGGCATTGACGGCGGCGATCGATAAGAAGGACACGAAGGTACTGAAGACGATGGCAGCGTCGCTGGACAAGGATGCTGCGTCTGCTTCGAACCCGAAGGATGCGGAGCGGATGAAGGCTCTGGCGGCAATTATCAAGTAAGTGTGGTGTTGCAGAACGCCTCGCCCTCGGTTGAGGGCGAGGCGTTTTGCTTGGACTCGGTGCGTGAACACCTAAAGCATGTGTCGTCAAAAAATCTTAGCGAGCCTGTTTTGAACTTGTAAGGTAAAGTTGACAGACTGTCATGCAAGTCATACAGGCTTTCGGTACATTTGAGCGAATTTTTGTCACGAAATTAGCGAACCAGGTGGCCCATCTTTTCGCGTTTGGTCTCAAGATAGAATGCGTTTTCGTCGGACTCGGGGACCAGGGCAGAGATGCGCTCGACAACTTCGATGCCAGCCGCTTCGAGAGCTGCGACCTTCTCCGGGTTGTTGGTGATCAGGCGGACGGCGGGGACTTTGAGCAGCTTCAGGATTTCGCCGGGCAGCTCGAAGTGGCGGCAGTCGGCGGCGTAGCCTAGTTCGAGATTGGCTTCGATGGTGTCCATCCCCTGATCCTGCAACTCGTAGGCCTGCAGCTTGGCCATCAGGCCAATGCCCCGACCCTCCTGGTTTTCGTAGAGGAGGATGCCAGCTCCAGCATCGGCGATGGTTGCGAGTGCGAGCTCGAGTTGCTGGCGGCAGTCACAGCGCAGCGAGTGGAAGACGTCGCCAGTGAGGCACTGGGAGTGGATGCGGACGATCGGGGGAGCCGAGTAGATGTCGCCCATGACGAGGGCGACTGCGGTTTCGATGCGGCGTGCGGGGGCGGGCAAATCTTCGTTACAGGCCTGCGGGTTCTCGACGACGCCTTCGAACCCGAGGATGCGGAAGTGGCCCCAGCGCGTGGGGAAGTCGGCATCGGCGAGTTTGCTGACGGAAACGAATGGCATAAGTCGATTATACGGACGCGTGTCTGGTTAATTGGATGCGGAGGGAAGGCTGGGGATTCAAGCACGATGCCTGGCGCGTTAGAGTAATGGGGTGAAGCCCGTTAGCAATTCGCTGGTCCTGATCACGCTGCTGGTGGAGCTGGGTGTGGCTGCAGCGGTGTCGAGTTCGCTCGCGCGGTCTAAGACATTTCGGGATTTGCTGCTGCTGACCGATCGAAGCTTTCGCGATACGGCAAAGCTGGTTGCGCTCATCTGCGCGCCGCTTGTCCTGGGCGTGTGGATTCGGGTGCGTGTGCCAAATTTTCTGGCAGCGGATATTTCGTTTGAAACGACGATTCTGCTGGGTATCCTGGTGGGTCCGCTGGCGGCGATGGGTGGGGCCGCCGCGCTTTCGCTGCCCGCCATGTGGCACGGCGAGTATTGGACTCTGCCGGTGAACCTTGCGATCGCGGCGCTGGCCGGGGCGTTCGGACGCTTTGCCGATGTGGAGGATGTGTGGTCGTTCTCTCCGCTGATCGACCTGAGTATCTACCGTTGGGTGACGCGCAACCTGAAGCGCCCGCATCTGGATCGGCAGATTCTGCTGCTGATGTTTATTACCGCGACCAACTTTGCCACCAGCCAGCTTGGCCGACTGCACCCGCGGCGCTTCTTTGAACTTCATTCGGATCAGTGGTATGTCGAACTGGCGATCTGCCTGACCGCGCCTGTGGTGGTTGGCATCCCGCTGAAGATTTGGAATCAGATCCGGATTGAGCGGAAGCTGGAAGAACAGGGAAGGCTGCTGCTTGAGGCGCGATTCGATGCGCTACAGCGGCAGATCAATCCGCATTTTCTGTTCAACACGCTGAACTCGATTACTTCGCTGGTGCGGTCTGAGCCGGAGCTGGCGCGGGAGATGATCGTCAAGCTCGCGAACATTCTGCGCGTGCTTTTGAAGGATCGCGATGCCTTCGTCACGTTCTCGGAAGAGCTTTCTTTTACGGATGACTATCTCGACATTGAAGTGGTTCGGTTTGGCGAGAAGCTGCGTGTGGTGAAGGAGATTGCGCCGGAGACGTTGCAAGTCGTCGTGCCGAGTATGTTGCTTCAGCCTCTGATCGAGAATTCGATCAAGCATGGGCTGGAGCCGCGTATCGATGGTGGCACGGTGACGCTGCGAAGCCGCATTGGCGAGGACGGGCGACTGGTGATCGAGGTGGAAGACGATGGGGTGGGCATGGCTCCAGGCAGGGTGACGCCGGGCCACATTGCCAGGCCGGGGACGGGGATTGGGATGACGAATGTGCGGGAACGCATGCAGGTGTTGTACGGAGACGGGGCTGAGGTTTCAATCGAAAGCAGGCCGGGCCGGGGGACGAAGGTCGCGCTAAAGATGCCCGTGATGGAAGGCGAAGGGGGCGGATGGGGCAGTGTGCGCGAGGCATTCGTTGAGGCTGTGCGGGGAGTACGGCGGTAGCCGCATTGACAGCGGAGTTAGACTTGAGATGGAGGAATGCCATGGTCATCGAATTGCCGGAACAGCTTGAAGTCGCGCTGAAGATGAAGGCCGATGAGCGCGGCGTTTCTGCGGCAGGGTATGTGCGGGAGATTCTGGAGCGCGACTTGTCTGTAACATCATCTGCGTCACCCAATGCTTTCAAGAACAGCCGGGGGATGTTGGCCAAGTATGGTTCTGCTCCGTCAGCAGAAGAGATCGATGCGAATCGTGCCGAAATGTTCAGGAATTTGGGGGAGCAGTTTTGACCTTCATTGGCGTCGCTGACACGCATACGGCGCTTTGGTATCTATACGACGACCTACGGTTATCCGCACCGGCAGGATCATTTATTGACAATGCAAGAGTCGTCGGTGCAAAGATCGGAGTGTCTTCGATTTCTCTCGCCGAACTGGTGTATCTCGTCGAGAAGGGGCGTCTGCCAAGGGCATCGTATGACGAATTGATGCGGGCAATCGCGGCCCCAGAGCATTTGTTTGTAGAGGTTCCGCTCAGTCTCAAAATCGTGCAGTCTATGTGGCTGGTCTCTCGTGCGGAAGTTCCGGACATACCGGATCGCATCATCGCCGCCACCGGGGTTCACCTTGGCGTACCGGTGATTAGCCGCGATCGGCAGATTCGAGCGGCGAGCCTCACGACGATTTGGTAGCAGTCCCCAAAATGCGCCTGTAGTATGCCTCGTACTTCGCGATGATCGTCGTGGCGCAGAAGTGGTTTTGCGCCGTTCTTCTGGCGGCAGCGCCCATTTGCTCGATGCGGGCGGGGTCGTTGAGCAGGGAGATTGCAGCCTGCGCCATGCCGTCGATGTCGCCTACCTCGAACAGAAGGCCGTTGACGCCGTCGTCGATCAACTCGGATACGCCGCCGACGCGGGTTGCGATGGCCGGTACGCGGCACGCCATTGCTTCGAGCGCCGCCAAGCCGAAGGATTCCATCTCGCTGGGCATCAGCATCAGGTCGGCGACGGGCAGGAGTTCGTTGACGTTGTCCTGCTTGCCGAGGAAGTGGATGCGGTCGGAGACGCCGAGTTGCCGGGCGAGGTACTCGGCTGTGGACCGGTCGGGGCCGTCGCCGATCAACATCAGGCGCGACGGCCTGGCCTCGGCAACCTTGGCGAAGACCTTGACGACATCGGCGATTCGCTTGACGGGACGGAAGTTCGACAGGTGGACCAGCAGCGTTTCGCCGGGGCCGGCGTAGCGTGGACGCATTTCGGCAACCAGCGCGGGCCTGGCCACGTAGACGTCGCAGTTGACGAAGTTGCGGATGACCTCGATCTCGCGCTCGACCTTGAAAGCCTGGTGGGTGCGGTCGCGCAGATAGCTGGAGATGGCGGTCACGCCATCGGACTGGTCGATGCCGAACTTGGTGATGGGCAGGTAGGAGCGGTCGAGGCCAACGAGGGTTATGTCGGTGCCGTGGAGCGTGGTGATGAAGGGCAGGTGGATTCCCTTGGCAGCGAGCATCTGCTTGGCGAGGTATGCCGAGACCGAGTGGGGGATCGCGTAATGAACGTGGAGGAGGTCGAGCGAGTAGAACTCGGCGACCTCGGCCATGCGGGTGGCGAGGGCGAGGTCATAAGGCGGGTGCTCGAAGAGCGGGTAGTGGAAGAGCTCGACCTGATGGAAATGGATGCGGGACTCGCGGCCGGTGAGGCGGAAGGGGGGAGATGAGGTGATGAAGTGAACCTCGTGGCCGCGTGCGGCGAGCTCGATGCCGAGCTCGGTCGCGACAACGCCGGATCCGCCGTAGGTGGGGTAGCAGGTGATGCCGATGCGGAGCGGACGAGCGTCTGACGCGAGACTCATAGAACCTTTTCGTAGCCGGTGTTGGGCGTGTATTGGCCGGAAGCGCGCTGCAGGCCCGGCACACCGAGACTACCGTAATGGATGAGCTCAAGTCCGTTGTCGGTTCGTGAATATTCTGGAATCACCTCCAGCAGGGTCGCGTACTCCACTTCGCGGGATGCACGGAGGCGGGTAGCCTGCCGGTCGAGATCGGCGTCGTTGTAGCCGGGGTGGCAGAGCATTTCGTAGGTGGAGTCGGCGTGTTCGGCGATCAGGCAGTCCAGCATGCGGCGCAGTAGCGGCGTGTCGAGGGTGCCGGTACAGGCCATACCAAGTGTGCCTTCCGGAATGAGACCCGAGTTGGAGGCGTCGCGAGTGAGGGTTCGGAATGGGGGCTCGAACTGTTCGAAGAAGCGCAGACCTAAACGGCGGCTGAAGCTGGATGCCATGTTCACGGACCAGCGTGGCTCGATGG
This sequence comes from Rhodanobacteraceae bacterium, assembly GCA_025350865.1. Taxonomy (GTDB): domain Bacteria; phylum Acidobacteriota; class Terriglobia; order Terriglobales; family Acidobacteriaceae; genus Edaphobacter. The sequence goes on along the minus strand of JANXWZ010000030.1, from coordinate 5,322 downwards.
GGTTGCGGAGGCAGTGGACGCCGCATCGATTGGCGATATGGAAGACCGTTTTGGTGATGGAGGGGAAGATATGGGTGTGTTTGTGGCTGTCGATGTGGGTGACGTCGATTCCGGCGCGCTGGAGGCGTTGAATCTGGGCTAGGGTCTCGCGGGCGAGGTCGTTGGGGTCGATGGTGCCGCGAAGGGATGCCTGAGTGAAGTCGAGGATGGAGGGGCGGAAGGTCTTGCCGTCGGCACCGAGCAGGGTGGGGATGGATTCGGGATGGCAGAGTGGGATGCCGTCTACGAACACGAGATGGCAACCGACGCCGAGGCTTGGATTGGCCAGAGCAAGCGCGACAGCATCGTCGAATGCGGGGCCCGTTGCCATCAAAGTCGCTGAGGTGACCAGACCGGCTTGATGCAGTTCGATGATGGCGCGGTTGATGCCGGGGGTGAGCCCGAAGTCGTCGGCGTTGATGATGAGGCGGGGAGGCATCTCTGGGGTGATTGTACGGGGTCGTAGCTAATCCAATTTACGCGACGTGAGTTTGTACCGGTAGATAAATCCAGCAAGGGATACGTGATCTGGACATTTTTTCAGGGCTTTTGTCGTCTTACAGGCTGATGTATTGACAATATGTCGTTATAGTAGCTACATTCGCATTGTTTTTACCTGCCTTTGCCAAGACATCAAGCGGTAATTGCGATGGATTGCGACTTACTCTTCCCGGAGCTACATTTTGAGATGCCATCCAATTTTCTCGCTGTTTGCTGTCGCCTTGTTTTTTGGCGCACTGACCGGTTGCGGCACTTCGTCACAAACCGTTGGGGCGAAAGGTGCAACAGGTCCACCAGGCTTAATCTTCCTTAATGCGTACAATCCCGCCACACAATATGTCGCAACAGATGTTGTGACTTATCAGGGCTCATCCTATGTGGCACTTGGCACGGTGAGCAATGTCGCTCCCGCTGGAGTGGCCAGCAGTGCTACGTCCTGGGCGGTTCTTGCACTAGCGGGGACAACTGGGGCGACCGGAACACAAGGGCCATCCGGCCCCCAAGGTCCTCAGGGGCCGCAAGGGCCGATCGGACTCCAGGGACAAACAGGCGCGACAGGGGTTGCAGGACCGCAGGGTGTTGCCGGAGTTCAGGGGCCAACCGGTGCCGTCGGCCCCGTGGGACCGGCTGGCCCCGCAGGTGCTGATGGCAAGAACCTCGTCTCAATGCTGCAGGGGAAGCGGTTTTCGGTGCAGGGCGATAGCATCTCTTCAGGGAATGCGTGGCAACAGGTGGTCATTGCCCGGACGGGTATGACCCAGGCGAATCAGGATGCACGTCCGGGGCGAACGCTTTATCAAGCCTTCGAATGTTGGGGCAACCCTGCGGTGGGTGCGTCGCCAGGATCGTTCCACGCGAGCTATTTACTGGGCGGCACACAGACGTGCCAAGCATTCGCCGTTGGCATGCAGGACGGCGCGTCGTTGGCTCAAAACCTAGCTAACGTCGATATCGAAATTGTCCAGATGGGCACAAACGATCAGGATGAGCCGGTAGGTAGCCTCGGCGACGCGACTACTGCTGGCACGTTTTACGGCAATCTGCGCTGGGTAGTCGAGTCATACATAACCGCCAAGCCGATGCTCCGTCTGGTTCTGGTGACGCCGCAATATAACGGGTACAAGCCCCCGGCTATCACACAGCGGTATGTCAACGCCATGGTCGCCTATGGGAATAGCATCGGAGTGCCTGTGATCAACATGTTTGCGCGTGGCGGCGTAAATGCCATTACTGCTTCAGCTCTTACCTCGGATGGGACGCATCCCAATGCTCTCGGCTACCAAAACTACTATGGCCCGGTGATTGCGCAGGAACTTCAGCGGATCTACTGAACGCCATATACTGGGTGCAATCAAGAGAAAACTCGAGGTGCGCACCATGGCAGATGAAGGAATTTTGGCAACACTCGATACTCTAAACCCGTCCGGCATCCGCACCGCTGGCATCCGCATGATTCCGGTCATGGGCGGGCAGTACAAGGTGTGGACGAAGAAGATGGGCAGCGGGCCGATCAAGGTGTTGCTGCTGCATGGGGGGCCGGGGTTTGCAGATTCGGTACATCCTTTATTATGAATAACTTGAGAGAACTAAAATGCACTAAAAACCCCAATGAATGACGCAAAGGAATGTGCTCAGGGGTTTTAAAAGGGTTTTGTTTCACCGTGGCTAGTCTGCCCAGAATCCGGCTCCAAACTCACGCTGTCTCTGACCCCTGCAAGGAACTCGGTGCTGCATTGTGTGGGCCACTCCGAGACACCTTCGCTTGCTCCCATCCTCTATCGCGACTCGGAAGGCTGGGGCTTTATGGGTGTAATTGGGTGTGTTCTCGGGTATTGAATTGGGCGTAATTGGGTGTATTCTCGGGTGTGATGATTCAGGCTGCATCCATTCAGATCACACCCGAAATCCTCGCGCTCATCTCCGAACTCGATGAGTTCAAGGGTGCATGGCGGGCGTTAGGGACATTGGCACCGGACCGTCTCTCTGCTTTGCGACGGGTCGCCACGATAGAAAGCATTGGGTCCTCTACTCGCATCGAGGGCAGCAAGCTGTCCGATCGCGAGGTCGAAAAGCTACTCTCCAATCTCGAAATCAAGAACTTCGATACACGGGACGCGCAGGAAGTCGCCGGATATGCCGATACGATGGAGTTGGTTTTCGCGTCATGGAACGAGATCACCGTGACCGAAAACCATGTCAAGCAGCTACACCGCGACCTGCTCAAATACAGTGAGAAAGACGCGCACCATCGTGGCAATTACAAGACTCAGTCAAACAGCGTCGCGGCGTTTGACGACACAGGAAAGCAAGTCGGGATCGTCTTTGAAACAGCCACTCCGTTCGACACGCCACGTCTGATGACGGAGGCCGTCGATTGGGTCAGAGAGTCGCTGGAAACACGGAAGCTCCATCCATTGCTCGTTACGGCAATCTTCATTGTCGTCTTCCTTGAAATCCATCCATTTCAGGATGGCAATGGCCGGCTGAGCCGCATATTGACGACACTGCTATTGCTGCGTGCGGGATACGCCTATGTGCCTTACAGTTCGCTGGAGAGTGTGATCGAGCAGAGCAAGGAAGACTACTATCTCGCGTTGCGCCAGACCCAAGGGACAATCAGGACGGACACGCCCAATTGGCAGCCTTGGGTGTTTTTCTTCCTGCGCGCGCTTCAGCAACAGATGAAGCGACTGGCGAAGAAAGTGGAGAGAGAAAAGATCATCCTTTCGGCTATGCCCGAGCTGTCGCTACGCATCGTCGAGTATGCCCGTGAACATGGCCGCGTCACAATCGGTGACATGGTCAAACTGACGGGTACCAGTCGCAACACACTCAAGCAGCATTTTCGCCAGATGCAGGAGAAAGGGCATCTGGTCCTGCACGGCAGTGGGCGCGGTGCCTGGTACGTCTTGGCATAGGGTTGGAATCGCCTTTGAATAGTCTTTGTTTGAGATAACGCTAGCCGACATTTACGCAAAATCAATGCTTGTGCGACGTGGCGCGACCGTCGCTCCGCGCTCCGCGCTTCACTCGAAATCCCCGAATGGAATAAGAGCGTCCCGAGAGTTCATTGGACTCTGTACGCGCACACCATTAGGGTCTTGGCATATCACGACCGTTCCGGTCGTTGGAGGTGCTAATGACACGTATTCGAATCATCATCCCAGCAGTAACGATTGAGCGGACAAAGCTCTATGCGATGCGCGGAGCAGCCCTGCTCCTATGCGTATTGATCTTCCCCCTCGCCGCCCATGCCTCGCCATTCGATTCGGGCATCAGCTCCATCCAAACGCTATTCACCGGGACCGTCGCCAAAGCCGCCAGTCTGATCGCCATTGTGATCGGCGGGTACACCTTCGCGCATGGAGAACCGGGCGCGAAGAAGACGCTTGCAGGTGTCGCCGCCGGAACCGGTATAGCGATCATGGCGACCAACATCCTCACATAGCTTTGGGGCTCCTAGCTCTGTTGCCGCCATCCTCCTGCAATCAATTCCACTTCACCTCCAACGACGTTCCACAGCGAGGGGTTTATGCCGGAAATAGCTCAGAAGCGCCACAACCGAGTCTTCAAGAGTCTGCATAAGCCCCTCACCTATATGGGCATCGAGCGCACCCTTTTCTTCATGATTGCGGTGTCCGCAGTGGGGATGTTCAACCTCTTCAATTCGATCATCGGGGCCGTCCTGGTGTTCATCGGCGGCTATATCTTTGGCCATTGGGTGACGAACTCCGACCCGGCGTTTCTCAAGATTCTCGGACGTTCCGAGAAGTTCAAGCTGCGTTATGACGCGGCCAAGCAGACAGTCCCGAACGTAGAGGTGCGGTAATGCTCAATCTCTCTCGCGTCATCAAACCGTGGAAGGAAGCCGACGCCCTCAGCGCCCACATCAATCTGTACGGGTTCTGGACAGAGACAGCGCTCCTAACGAAGAGCGGCGATCTTGGGATGGTTTTGAGCGTCACGGGCGTTGACTATGAAAGCCTCGACACTGACGAACAGCAGTACGCCGTGAAGCGACTTGAATCGGCGCTCAAATCCTTCGGCGAAGGCTTCCACGTCTATCAATACCTCTTCAAGACCAACCGGCCTGAGATCCCGTTCGCTCGCTACGATGACGAGCTGATCGACGCTGCCATCGACCAGCGGCGGCAATACTTCGAGTCCAAGCGCGACCAGCTGTATGAAGTGGAACTCTTCTATGTGATCGTGCTGGAGGGTGCGCGGTCGAAGACCGGCATCCTCTCCGCTCTCGGACGGATGCCACGCGATCCCCAGGGCGCTATCCGCGAACTCAAGGCGCAATTCACTAACGACAACATGAAAGTCTTACTCCGCAAGCAGATCGACGCCGACATGGTGCGGCTTGAGCAGTGCGTCCAGAACTTCACGCGGCATCTTGCAGACCTCATGCCCATCGAGGTTCAGGGGCAGCAAGCGCAGTTCAGCTTCTTTCGCCGACTACTTAATTTTGACGACTGGCGCATTGCGGGCAAGCCGCAATCGACTCAGTACCTCGACTTCCAAGTGGTGAACTCCAATATTGAAGCGGAGCGTGACCATCTGCGCGTCGGCGATCACTTCGTTCGCATCCTCACGATGAAAGAGGCTATCGCGGAGACGCGGCCCCTCGTCCTTGACCGGCTCTTCAAGATCGAAGGCAACTTCTACGTCGTCACCGAGTGGACTCCGCTTTCGATGGCCAAGGCCCGGAAAGAAGTGGACAAACGCCGCCGCCACTTCAATATGAGCAAGTCCGGTTTCGTGTCGCAGATCGGGAGC
>JANXWZ010000028.1 GCA_025350865.1 Rhodanobacteraceae bacterium | reverse complement strand
TAGTTGGCCTCGCGCATGGAGCCGACGGCGGTGTTGATCTGCCAGCCGGTAGCTGAGACATCGACGCCGTGGTGTCCGTACCAGGCCCACGGTTTGGCGATCAGGATGAACCCGGGGCCGGCATCACCGAAGCGGTCCTGCAGCAGTTCTCGGGCGTCGCCGGTGATGAGGTCGGCGGTGGTGGGGGAGTCGCCGTAATGGACGATGCGCACGGGCCGGTTGCGGGAGCCGGAGGCGAGATCGTCCAGCGCCGCGTAAAAATGTTCCAGACTTCCGACGTTGTCGACGAGGTAGGGTGTGGCGAGGGTGAGATTGGCCGCAGAGGCGGGGTTCCAGCCCGGCAGCGCGGGATTGGGGATGGCAAGGTTGGCCGGGACAGCGGGAGCGGCGAGGCCGATGACCGGGAGGAAGGCGGCGCGGTCGGAACGGAAAGTGGTGGCCGGGCGCAGGGATTTCAGGTTGAGCCCCTTGGCGGGGATGATGGCGTGGACGACGAGCAGCGTCGCCGCGAAAGTGGCGGCGGCGTAGAGCGTCGATTTGGGGAAGGTGGGCATGGAGTGGATTTGGTTGGTTTACCCACCTCAATCGATGGGACTGATTGAGATGGGGCACCCGGAATTGTGCGACTAACTACAACTACTGAGATTCTGGCTCCGCCAGAATGACGGCTTATGGGCCGTGATGGGTTAGAAGTTGCTGTAGACGAAGCTGGTTGAGCCCTTTCCGGCGATGAATTCGATGAGGAGGATGACGACGGCGAGGGTTGCGCCCTGCACCGCGAACGGGGTGCGGCCAAAGCGTTCGACGGCTCGCGGGAACCAGTCGGTGGGAATGAACTGAAGTGCGATCGCGAGCACGACCCACGCGACCATCAGCAGGCTGATGTTCGTGACGCCGAACGTTCCCGACACGATGCGCGTCAAGACCGCCCACGCGGTGGCGATATCCGGCGAGCGGAAGAAAACCCAGGCGAGGCAGACGAACTGGAAGGTGCAGAAGATGCTGATGGCGCGGGTCAGCGGCGTGGATTTGGACTTGCCGCGCCAGACGCTGAACGCCCGTTCAGCGGAAAGGCCCGCGCCGTGCAGCGCGCCCCACACCAGGAACGGCCAGCCGATGCCGTGCCACAAGCCCCCGAGCAGCATCACGATCAGCGGATTGATGTAGTTCCAGCCCTTCCACTTGCGCGCGCTGGGCAGCGAGAAGTAGAGGTAGGTCGTCAGCCAGGTGGAGAACGTAATGTGCCAGCGCTTCCAGAAGTCCTGGATTGACGAGGCCCAGTAAGGCCGGTTGAAGTTATCCGGAATCTGGAGGCCGAGCAACTGGCTGACGCCCATGGCGATGTCCGTATAGCCCGAGAAATCGAAGTAAATCTGGAGCGCGTAGCAGTAGACGCCGAAGAGAACTTCGACTCCGCTATAGAGTGTGGGCGTGTCGAAGACGCGGTTGACGACGTTTTCGGACAGGAAGTCGGCAACCAGCAGCTTCTTCAGCAGGCCGGACGCGATCAGCAGAAACGCTCGGCCGCCCTCGGTCTTCGTGAGCGAAAAAGGCTGGCGGAGTTGCTTGATCAGGTCGGCGACGCGGTTGATCGGTCCGGCGACGATGACCGAGAAGAGGGTCGCGGCGGTAAGGTGTTCCAGGTAGCTGCGGGTGCCGGGGTTGGTGCCGCGGTACAGATCGATGGTGTAGGTCAGCGACTGGAAGCAGTAAAAGGAGAGGCTGAGCGGCAGAACCCAGTGGTAAAGCTGGTCATACCCTAACGGCAGCAGCTTCGTAGCAATGAGCAAACCAAGGTTGACGAGCAGGCTAAGCGCGACGAATTGCTTGCGGCGACGTGCAAACTCCGGGCGACGGGGAAGTTCCTGAAGCTCGATTCCGATGCGGAAGTCAATGGACGCGGCCGCGAGTAGCAGAGCCGGGTAGAACCAGGCGAAGCGCGCCAGAAAGAAGAAGTTCGCCACCAGCAAAACGCCCAGCCGGGCGCTCGTCCAGCGGCAGCAGATCCAGTAAAGAAGGATCGCTGCGGCTGCGAAGGCGAAGTACGCCGGACTGAGCGGGAGCATCTGCGAACACCTTGGCCGATGGCGAGGAAGTGGGGAAGCTGCTTTTCAGGCTATCCGGAGGGTTCGGCGGTGGCGAGCGATTTCGCCCATTTGCGTCAAATTCTGGAAGCGAGCCGGATGACGACTTCAAGCTCATAGTGACACGACGCCCACAGGAACGTGTGAGGAAAGAAAAAATTCAACAAAATGTGCCGCCGCGATTAATAGGATGTCGCAACAGGCTGTATTATCTACGCTTTTGTTCATAGGGGTTTAGAGGCGAGCGGCGTGGGCTGGTCCTTCCCGGATGAACCTCAAACGGTTCTCAGGTTGGCCGTGAAGGGGTTGACAACCACTTCTCGATGTGGTGGCGAGAGAGTCATTTTTCCCCTTGAAAAACTATGCTTATCTCCTTCAATTTCCTATACTTAAGGCTATGGTTACTACACTCACTATCGAACGTGGTTCGACAGCAAAATGGGGGACGCGCACGGTGTTTGCCGCTGCCGTCCTGATGACACTGTCTGCGTTTGCGAAAGAGACGGCAACCGTCGGAATCGATCTCCCCAAGGTGAATCCGACTCACACCGATGCGAGCGCATCGTTGAGCCCAACTCCGGTAGCTGCTGTTGCGGCGCCGGCCGTCAAGGTCGCAACCCGTACGCGGGTTTCGGCGCTTGCAACTCTAACCCGCGGTATGGCGAGCTGGTACGGCAAGGTGCTGCAAGGGCACCGCACAGCCAGCGGCCGACGGTTCGACATGTTCGAACTGACCGCGGCGCACCGTACCCTGCCGTTTGGCAGCAAGGTCAAGGTGACCGATCTGCGCAACAAGAAGTCGGTGATTGTGACGATTACGGATCGCGGCGTTCTGAACGCCGATCGCGTGATCGATCTTTCGTACGGCGCAGCCGACAAGCTGGACATGCTGAAATCGGGCGTCGACCCGGTAAAGCTCGAGGTCCTTTCGGCCAGGCAGATTCTGCTTGCGGAGGCTGCCCCGCCGGTCCAACCCTAGAACCAGAACGCAACGCGGATAAAAAGGACAAGACCGATAAGGACGGATTCCTCTCTGGAAGAAGTGGACGGCTGCGGATTCCAATGTTGAGAATTCCAGAACTTTGATCCTGTTCTCATCCCTTTGATCCCTTTCTATCCGCGTCGCGTTTTGGGGCTGAAGTCTGCCGATGTATCATCCGCGAGATGTCTTCTATGGCTCCAGGATTACCGGATGCGCCGCTTCGTCTCCGTCCGGAGATTGCGCAGCTTGGCGCGCTGACGGCGTACATTGAGGCCTTTGCCGAACGCACCAGCTGGGCAGCCGCCGATACTCTGGCGTTTACGCTGGCAGCGGAGGAGCTGCTGGCGAACACTGTGCGGCATAGCGATCCGCCTGCCCGCTCGGTTGAGTTTGCGTTGAAGTATAGCGGCGACGGCGCGCTTGCAACCTACTCCGACGACGGTGCGATGTTCGATCCCACCACCATTCGGAGCCAGATACGACGCTGCCATTGCCACAGCGTCCGATTGGCGGGCTGGGGATCCACTTCATCCGGCGCACGATGTCCACCTTTACCTACCGGCGCGAAGGCGAGCTGAATGTGGTCAGCTTCGGACGGATGCTGGGGATCGCGAATCGATGATTTCCGTGCCGACCGCCTACCGGGGATGGTATGTTTTGAGCATCCATGGAAGTCAAGATTAAGCATGTTGGACCGCTGCTGGTGGTCGAAGTCTCAGGACGTTTGGATACCGCAACGGCGCCGATTTTCGATGCCAAACTGGCTCCAACTCTGGCCGTGCCCCGTCCGCGCATCGTGGTCGATCTCTCGGGCGTAGCGTATATCAGCAGCGCGGACCTGCGTTCGATACTGCAGCTCGTGAAGTTCACCTCCGCGCATGGTGGGCGAGTCGGAATCTTTGGCGCCCCGCCGCACATTATGGAGGTAATTGAAATTTCAGGCTTTCCGTCGCTGATGGATGTCTATCCAGACAAGGCCTGTGCGCTGAACCACCACACCTAAGGAGCGGACGATGGACGTTGCGCCGACGAGCCGAATTGCGTTGCGGCTGATGCTGGGTGGCACAGTCTTTTTGCTTCCCCTCCACCGCGTCCGACAGCTTGCCGGGTACGCGACACTCGAAGGCGAGCCGGATGAATACTTTCTCGGCTGGCTTACGCTGCATGGCGACAAGGTTCCGGTCTTCGATCTCAATCGCGTGGTGTGTGACGAACCTGCACCGGTGCAGGTTGGAACTCGGATCATTGTGGTCGAGACCCCGAAGGCCGGTCGCATCGGCCTCCTCGCAGCGGGCGTCACCGATACCGTCGAGCCGGACGCTGCGGAAGCGTTAAACCTGGACCTTTACCTCCCAATGCTGTGCTCCATGATTCCCCCATGCCGGTGCCGGCATGAAGCTCGCACCGCTTGTCCCCAACTCCATCGTGAACCGCCTGACGGCGGCCATCGGGATCAATCCTGCGGTGCTGGAACCCGCACGCCTGCGCTGGATCGTTGCCGCCCGATGCAGGAAGCTGGGCCTGGCGGATGGAGCAGCGTATGGCGCGTATCTCGATGAGACGCGGCCAGAGCTGGATGTCCTGATCGACGAGGTCGTCGTGCAGGAGACGCGATTCTTCCGCGATCCGGGGGTCTTCGAGCATGTTCGGCGAGCGGTCGCTGAACTCGCGGCTGCCATCGACGGCCCATTCCGCCTTTTGTCTGCACCCTGCGGCACTGGCCAGGGGCCTACTCTCTGGCCGCGTCCATGCGGCTGGCGGGGGTTCCGGCGGCGCGATACTCGATCGCCGCGTTCGATGTCTCCGGGGCTGCGCTGGAGCTGGCACGGCGCGGGGAATATCCGCAGAAGTCGCTGGGCCACGTGTCGGAGGAGTTGCGGAATGCCTGCGGCAGCGTCGGCAGCAAGACGATGACCGTACACCCGGAACTGCGGGAGCGGGTCCACTTTGAGCGTAAGAACCTTGCCGCCCCGGGTGCATTGGGTCCGGAGCCGAAGTACCACCTGATCCTTTGCCGCAACCTCTTCATCTATCTCGGGGCAGAAGCGCGAGCCGAACTGGCGCGATCGCTGGCCGTGGCTCTGCTGCCGGGCGGCCGTCTGTTTTTGGGAACGGCGGACAGGGTGGAGGAGCTGAACGCGCTGTTTGCACCCATGCGTCCGGCGGCCTCGTTCGCCTTTGTGCATCGGGCGCAACCGGTGTCCGTCGCACCGCGCACGCGACGGCCACGTCTACCTCCGGAGGCGGCTCAGAAAGCGAGCCCCGTGCGGCCGCCTAGGCCTGTGCAGTCACAGCCGCCCTCCCCGATGACGGCGGCTGAGCTTTACCATCGTGCGCTGGACCACCGGCTGCGCGGTGAAATCGCCAAGGCGGAGCGACGGTGCCGCCAGTCGCTCTACCTTGCGCCGAACTTCCTGCCTGCTCTGGAATTGCTGCAGGCCTTGTGGGATCGCAATCCGAATATGCGGTTGCGGCGCGCACTGCGAGACCGTATCGTCCGCAACCGGGAGGCAACGATATGAGCGGCATCTTCGAGCGCCCACTTCCGCAGGGCTATCGCGACGAACTCCATACGATGCTGGCGGACCGGCCGGTAGCACCCCGATCGCGGGAGGGTTCGATCCTTCTGTTTCGGCTGGGAGGGGTACAGTTGGCGCTGCCCATGCGCGTTGCCGCAGCGGTCGCCCCGGTGCTGCACATCGCGCGGATTCCGCACCGCAGCGGGACGGTTTTGCTGGGTCTGGCCGCGTTTCGTGGCGATATTCTGCCCTGTTGTTCGATAAGCCGCATCTTGGATTTGACCTCGGATTCTGCGCAGCCTGATGTCGCGACGGCGCGCACGCTGATTCTGGAAGAGTCGCCCGGGCGGCGCTGGGCGGCGCCCATCGACGCTGTGCTGGGCGTCCGCACGCGCCGCGGCGAGCCAACCGAGACTGCCGCGCCGTTGGCGAAGCAGTGGGTCGAGGGAAGTTTCGCGGACGAGTGCCGCCCGGATCGTAGGGCTGGACGCGATCGTCAACTTGACCCACGTTGTCGAGGACCGCTTCGTATCGGCGCAGCGTGGAAGCCCGCTCAGCTCTGCTGAAGTGGACAAGATGCTGAAGGCGACAGACTGGCTGGCACGCCTGCAGGCAGTCCCGGAGGCCGAGACGGCGGCCTGGTTTCATGCCAATGTACCTGCCATCGATGCCTTCACTGCTACCTTTGCGAGCGAGTGGTCGAGCGGAATCTGGTCTCGGCTGAGACAGCTTCGGGCCTTTCCGACAGTGAGCTCCTCGAATTCGTGTTTCTGCCCGGATTCAGCACGCGGAATGCGGCGAATGCCGTCTCCGGACGCGGCGTCGGGCTGAACGTGGTGCAGACGATGGTGCAGGAGGCGGGCGGGTCCGTAGTCGTCAGCAGCGATCCCGGGTATGGCACCGTCTTTCGCATGACGTTGCCGGTCACGCGCTCGGTACTCAAGGTGATCCGCTTGCAGGTGGAGGGCGAGACCTACGCGGTGCCGCTGGTACGCATCGATCGCGTCGCCAAGTTGACCCCCACGGAGCCTGACGAACTGGATGCCCCAACCTTTACGCCGCTCCTGACGACCGTATCGGTCAACGGCCGCGAGGTTCCGGTGATGCAGCTTGGCGAGCTTCTCGGCGTCTCCAGCCACCCGCTGCTCGACGGCGAGCTGCCCGTGCTGATCTGCTGGGGCGGATTTTTAGTTAACGAAGGGTGATTTCCAGAATGAGAATTTTCGGCAGGCCGTGGTGGATCTGATCGGGACCGCGGATGGTGCGAGCTGACTCCCCCCTCCCCCTCATTAGGTCTGAAAGTCCGGAAAACAAGCCACTTAGATCAGGATCAAGTCTGCGAAAAGAGCAAGATCAGACCCGGTTTGCGTGGAGGGTGAGGTTTCTGGCGGGTGGTTTTGTCAAGTGTGGGCGGATTTCCTGAGGTGGGCGGGAGCGGATGATCCTCATTCAGGACTTAGGTGTCGCGGGGGACGGCTGCTGCTCAGCGGGCCATTTGGTCGGGTTGAGCGTCCAGTCGAGCACCCGTTGATATTTCTCCTTGATGTCGTCGCACTGCTTTTTCTCTTGCCCTTTCAGCTTCTCGCAGTCGGCCCCTCTGGCTGCGGTTTTGATCTCCGTGCGCTGCCTGGGGGTGAGCGACCAGTTGAGCGGGTCGGTGCGAGTGATGACGTCGGTGTTTGATGTGCCGGTTTTGTGGCTGGTGTCCGCGATGACGATGTGCTCGATCTCGAGGCTGTCGTGGTACGCCCGCTCGATGAGGCTGATGGCGGAACGATTGCGGGCGGTGACGCTTTGGTGGCCAGCGTTCCAGAATCCGAGCAACGGCGCGTAGAGCTGAAAGAGGAGACTCTTGGCGCCGGGCTTGATGCGGGCCTGATCGTCGCTCTCGGGGTCGTCTGCGGGGTCGTCGGCGCTGTTGCGAATCTCGAGGAGGATAACGTGCAGCCGCTTCTTTCCCGGTCCAAAGGTGGAACCGATCTTGTCGAGAGCGGCGAGCTGGTCGCAGTCCTTTTGTCTGCGCGATTTCGCATGGTCCGGTGTTTCGAGGGCGTAGCGGAGGAATTCGAGCGCGGAGGCGGTGCCGTCGTTGTCGTAGTAGCCTCCGTCGATGAAGTGAGCGGATCGCACTGCCTCGCCCAGCGGAAAGCGCGCAGCGGAGGAGACGTAGGGGAAGGTGGCGGAGAGCTGGGCGGCGGTGGCGAGCGGCAAGTCGGCGTAGAGGGGTGCATCCACGTGGGAGACGTTCTCGCCGCCAAAGGCTTGAAGGAAGGATTGGGCGGGCAAGGCTTCGTCTTTTTCCAAAGCGTAACGGGGGATGACGTAATTGGAGAGCAGGAAGCGTGAGCCGTGCTCGGCCGTGGTGGTGTTCATGACGAGGGCTGGGGTCTTGCCGGGTTCGACGACCAAAGATCGCAGGGTGAGTTCCTTCTCGGCCGCACGAGCGTCGCTGATGTCGTCGCGCTCGGTCTTCCACCAGACCTTGGTGTGAGGACTGTCCCATTGCCGGCGGCAATAGGTGTCGCGGAGATTGCGCTCGAATCCGACTCGGAGTGCCCAGGTACGGTCCTTGTCAAACATCGGTCCGGCGGCGAGGTCGTCGATGCCGTTAGAGGAGCCGTGGGGCCAGAAGATGGCGGGGAGGAGTGTTGCGGGAAGGTCGTGGTAGATGATTCCCCAGCCAACGGCTTCCAGGCTGGAACAGGCTGAGCTGGCGAGGGCGCTGTCGGCTTCGCGATGGTGCTGACGCTCGTCGAGGTAGCTGAGGGCTCCGGTGCTTCCGCCAGACACGGTGCTGATGAGGAGGATGTTGGAGTAGAAGGGTTGGTCCTTGCCTTTGAAGGCATCGTCTTGCTTGAATTGCTTTTCAAGGTGATCGAGCACAGCGGCAGTCCAGGCCGAGGCGTGAAGGCCGCCGCCGGTTGCGGTGATGATGATGACGGGCTTGTCGGGGCCTACGTCGTTGGTGTCGAGCCATTTGGCGAGGATTGCGGCTGGCGTGGGCTGGTTGAGGTCGGTGGGCTTGGTATCGACGGTGGCGATGGAGAAGTAGTGCTCTTCGCCGCCCTTGTCGCCGGGCCAGAGGCGTGGCAGGACGACCAAGACCAGCACAAAGGTGAGCACCGGGACGCGGAAGCGATCGAGGAAGTATGCGAATCCGCCGAAGAGCCAGGCGAGCATCGTGGCGGCGACGAGGATGGAGGCGAAGACGGGAAAGCGCTCGGAATCAGAAGCGTAATAGAGGATCGGGAAGATGAGGGCGTAAGCCGTAAGGGCGACGGCCGCGAACGAGGCCTGCCAGGGCCGCCTGCCGTCCGACTTTTGCTTGACGCTGAGGAGGAAGACCAAGCTGATGACGAGAACGATCAGCAGGCCCAAGATCGAGAACGGCGCATACAAGGTGGGAACGGGAGCGGAGAGCGGTCCGATGGCGATGTAGGTGAGGGCGAATCCACCGCTGGCGAGCATCGCGAAGAACTGCGCTTCGAGAATGCGGTCGGTTTCGCGGCGGGTGGTCTTGTTGTAATAGACGTAGCCGGGAAGTCCGATGTGTTGGACGAAGGCATCGAGTCTGCGCTGAATGAAGTCGCCGAACCAGCCGGTGTCGACGGATGCAGTGGCGGCCTCGATGGTGTCGTCGCTGACATTCTCGCCATGGATGGGTAAGCCGAAAAGGCAGCGTGGAAAGAGGATGGTTCTGGCGGCGTTGACGCCGAGCTTGATCGTGACTTTCTCCTCCGGCTTGAGATCTCGGGGGATCCTGTAGAGGAGGTAGTAGAGGATGTTGACCGCGGCCCAAACCCCGAAGGAGAGCACAGCTCCGAAGAGCAGGCCGGGGAGCGAGTTTCGGTATGGGACGCCCTCCTGGGCGGCATTGGCGACGATATACCAGCATGTGCCAGCGGTTGGAAGGAGGGAGACCAAGACGGCGAGAATCTCGAAACGGCTTTTGTCGTTGTTGAGCAGGTTCTTGAGTAGGACAGGCGGAAGTGCGCCGTTGGGTACGTCTATTTCTTTTACATCGAGTTCCGAGGCGGAGAGCAGCGAGAAGCGCTCCTCGCCGTTGATGACGTTGATTCGGGCGATGACGAGCGCGGTGAAGCCGCTGGAAATGAGGAAGAAACCGACGCAGGTGTACTGCTGCCAGAGCTCAGGGACGAGGATTCCGCTGGTGAGGGTGCGGACGCCGGTCTGGTTGAGTCCGGAAATGGCTAGCGGGAAGAGCCAGATCATTAAGCTGAAGCGGAGGTAGTAGAAGTACCGGAGGCCGCTCGGAAGGGCGGCGAATATCCACTTGAAGGACGTTGCGAAAATATGCCGGATGGCCTGGAACATCGGGATGCCTCGCTGGTTGAGACTCGGAATAGCTTGGGCCCGGATTTGCGGAAATGTGGGAACCACCACACTGTAGCATCCAGACAATGGATTGCAGCAACAAATGCAAGGCGCGCCGTGATGCCGTCGGTTAGACTGCGAAGACTGAGGTCAAAACCTATGCGCCGTCTCCTGCTTGCTATCGTTTGCGTGTCTGTCTGCACGTTTGCTTATGCTCAAGCTCCGAAGGAGGCCGCTGATCGCGCTGAGGCTCTGCGCGTGGCCGATGTGTGGCTGGATAGCGTCCAGGTGTATCGGCATATTCCGTCGATCTCGGCGGGCGTGGTGGTGGGGCAGGAGATGGTTTGGGCAAAGGGCTATGGGACCATCGATGCCGCGCATACCGTTCCGGCGGGGCCGCAGACGATTTATTCGATCTGCTCGATCTCGAAGCTGTTTACGTCGGTATCGCTGATGCAGCAGTGGGAGATGGGTAAGGTCTCGCTGGATGCGCCGGTGACGACTTACCTTCCGTGGGCAACGCTGCAACCAGCCGAAGGCAGCGGGCCGATCACGTTGCGGGGCATGTTGACTCATTCGGCGGGGCTTCCGCGCGAGTCGGAGTTTCCGTACTGGAGCGGGCCGGACTATCCGTTTCCGACGCATGAGCAGATCAAGGAGACGATCACCAAGCAGGCCGCCCTGTTCCCGGCCGAGACGTACTTTCAGTACAGCAATCTTGGGCTGACTCTGGTGGGCGAGACAGTGGAAGCAGTCAGCGGCCAGCCGTATGCGGAGTATGCGAAGGCTCATGTGCTGACACCGCTGGGGTTGAGCAACACGCGCACGTTTATGCCGATGGATCTCTATGGAAAGCAGCTTGCAGTGGGGTACGGCGCACTCGAACGCGATGGCAGCCGGGCGATGCTGAAGTCGTTCAATGCGCGTGGGATCACTCCTGCGGCGGGGTATACGTCGACGGTGGAGGACCTGGGCAAGTTTGCTTCATGGCAGTTCCGGCTGCTGAAGACGGGCAAGCAGGAGCTGTTGAAGGCTTCGACGCTGCGCGAGATGCAGCGTGTTCAGTTTATGGATCCCGGCTGGCAAACAAGCTGGGGGCTGGGCTTCACGGTCTCGCATCGCGACGACCACATCTATGTTGGGCATGGCGGCGATTGCCCCGGCTACCAGACGACGCTGTCGATGCGGCCGGATGACCAGACCGCGGTGATCGTGATGGATTCCAGCTCGGAGACGACTGGGGCGTTTGCGGCTGCGGTGTTCGGGATTCTGGACAAGCGCAAGGGCTACAGCTTCAAGGGCGCGGCTCCGGCAACGGGCGTCAAGCTGGAGGAGTACGCAGGGCGGTACTCCGGCCAGCCGTGGAACTCGGAGACGGCGGTGCTGCCGTGGGCAGGAGGGCTGGTAAGCTTCGGGCTTCCGACCAACGATCCGGCTGCGGCGATGTCGTTTCTAAAGCCGAAGGGCGGCGATGTGTTTCGGGTGATGCGGAAGGATGGGACCGAAGCCGAGGAGATCAAGTTCGTGCGGGATGCGGCGGGGAAGGTGGTGAGCTTCGTCCACTTCAGCAATCCGAGCTTGATGCAGATGCCGTTGGGGCGGTGAGGAACGGAGAACGTAGTGTCTTCGTCGCTCAGGATGGGGATCGACCGCGAAGGTTGGTGGCACGCGTGAACGCGTGACCTTCCGGGACTCGAGGGGATCAGGCGAAGGTGAGCCGGTAGGGGCGATTGGCTTCGAGGGTTAGGGTGATTGTTCCGTCGGGGTTGGCGTTATGATTGGCGATCTTCTGGCCGGTTGGTGGGCGGAGCTGGTAGGTGCCTGCGATGTCTGGCTTCAGGGTCGCGGCGACTGCCTTGCCGTTCGACCAGCGTAGGTCGACTTCGATGGCCCCTCGGGCGCGTAGCCCTTTGATGTCGCCGTTCGGCCAGGCCTTGGGGAGCGCGGGTAGAAGGTCGATCGTGCCGGTGTGGCTTTGGAGCAGCAGTTCGGCGATGGCGGCGGTGGCCCCGAAGTTTCCGTCGATCTGGAAGATGGCGGATTTACCAGCCGGGTGGGTGTCGAAGAGGTTCAGGTTAGTGCTGTGCTGCATCAGCATGGAGAGCGATTCCCATGCCTTGTCGCCGTCGGCGAGGCGGGCCCAGAAACCGATGGCCCACGCACGGCTCCAGCCGGTGTAGGCTCCGCCTGCGGCCAGGCGGCGTTCGAGCGAGACGCGTGCGGCCTTGGCGAGTTCTGGGGTTCCGCGTGGGGTGATTTCGCCGCCGGGGTAGAGGGGATACATGTGCGACATGTGGCGCTGGCCGGGGGTGCTCTCGTCGAAGTCGATGGACCACTCCTGTAGCTGGCCGTGTTTGCCGATCTGGTAGGGGATGAGTTTGGCGCGGGCGGCGTCGAGCTTCGCGGCGAAGTCGGAGTCGACGCTGAACAGCTTGGCGGTGTCGATGGTGTTGGTGAAGAGTTCGCGGGCGAGAGCCATGTCCATGGTGCAGCCGGCGCTGGTGTAGGCTTTCTTGCCGTCGGGCGCCATGAAGTCGTTTTCGGTGGATTCCGACGGGCAGGTGGTGAGGCGGCCTTGGCCATCGTCAATGAGCCACGCGAGCACGAATTCGGCGGCTCCTTTCATCAGCGGGTAGGCCTTGGTGCGGAGGAATTCTTTGTCGCCGGAGAAGCGGTAGTGCTCATAAAGGTGTTGGCAGAGCCAGGCGCCGCTCATGTTCCAGTTAGCCCATGTGGGCGATCCGACGCCCATGCCAACGGGGTTCGCGGCTCGCCAGATGTCGATGTTGTGGTGGGAGCACCAGCCGGGGAGTCCGTAGGTTTCGGTGGCGGCGACCTTGCCGGTGTGGCTGAGGTCATCGACGAACTGGAGCAGGGGCTGAGTGCAGTCGCTGAGATTACAGGTTTCAGATGGCCAATAGTTCATCTGGACGTTTATGTTGGCGGTCCAGTTGCTGCTCCAAGGGGGCTGGACCTGGTAGTTCCAGAGGCCCTGCAGGTTGGCGGGTTGGGAGCCTGGTCGAGAGCTGGAGATGAGGAGATAGCGGCCGTAGTGGAAGTAGAGGGCGAGCAGTGAGGGGTCGGGGGTGGCGGCGAATTTGGCGAGGCGCTCGTCGGTGGGGAGGGTTGAAGGCTGACCGAGGTTCAGGCTGGTGCGGTTGAAAAATTGTATATAGTCTGCGATGTGGCGCTGGCGGAGAGTGGTGTAACTGAGTTTGGCGGCGGGGTCGAGATACTGTTTGGCGCGGTCGTTGATCGCGGTTTGCGGGGTGTCGGGTATCTTGTCGAAGCCCTTGTAACCGGTGGCGGCGGTGATCAGGAGTGTGAGACTGGTCGCGCCTTTGACGGCGAGTTTGTTGCCTTCGGCGGCGACTGATCCGCCCTGGGATTTCGCGTCGACCATGGCGGCGTAGTACATGCCCTCGCCCGGGGTATCGGAGAAGACGAGCGGTTTATCGCTGCCGGGGTGGCCGGCCCCGGCGATGTGCCTGGCGGCTTTGCCGGTGAGCAGAAGGCGGTTGTTGCCGACGGCTTCGACCGACTTGACCAACGCGCCGTCCATCCAGATGTTGGCATTGAGTGCGCCGGGTTTGCTGGCGGTGACGCGCAGGACGATGGCCTGGTCGGGCGCGGAGGCGAAGAGTTCGCGCTCGAATGTGACGCCTGCGGCCTGGTAGCGGACGGACGCGACGGCAGTGGCCAGATCAAGCTCGCGTCGGTAGTTGGTGGCGTCGCCGGAGTGTTCGCAGTCGACATGCAGGCTGCCGATGACCTGGTAGGCCTCGGCGAACAGGCCCTGCATCTTGGCGCAGAGGCGGTCGGCGAGGTGGTAGTCCTTCTGCTCGAGGACGGCTTTGCGGATTTCTGGCAGGACGGCTTTGGCATTCGGGTTGTTGCTGTCGACCGGGAGGCCGGACCAGAGGGTGTCCTCGTTCAAGACGAGGGTTTCCTTGGCGGGGTCCATGTCGAGCGGGTCGTCGCCCTTTGCGGTCTTCGGATCGGGTGCGATCTTCGCTCCGCCGCCGTGGATCATTGCGCCGAGTCGCCCGTTGCCGACGGGCAGCGCGTCGACCCAGCGGGCGGCGGGTTGCCCGTACCAAAGCAGGAGGTCTTTCGCGGGGGGTGGCTGGGAGAAGGCGAGGCGCTTGTCGAGCGTGGCGGCACCAGCGACTGTGGAAGCGTTGACTAGAAATCTGCGTCGAGAGAGACGGGCCATGGGCGCTCCGGGGTTGATTTGTTGGCAGAGACAACTATAACCGTGCGGTCGGAGATTTGTTCTGTTAAGGCCACGGCTTCAGCCGTGCATAGATTGTGGCAATCGATCGCGGCTTCAGCCGCTGAGGTACGCTTGTGGTTCTATGGCGATTCCGGCTAGGTCCGATAAGGCGGGAACATTCTTCGTGACCAGCGCGACTTACAATCGCCGCCGCTTATTTCAAGTCTCGGCGAATTGCGAATTGTTCCTGAAAACGCTTCAGCACTATCGTGCTGAAGGCTTTTACAAGCTGCATGCTTTTGTCGTCATGCCGGATCACGTTCAGTTGTTGCTGACGCCGCAGCAGATCACCCTTGAGCGGGCCGTGGGTCTGATCAAGGGTGGGTTCTCGCATCGTGTCGGATCGAAGTCTCCGGTGTGGCAGCGTGGGTTTACGGATCATCGAATTCGTGATCGGGAGGACTTTCTGGTGAGACGTGAGTACATCCATCAGAATCCTGTAAATGGACGGATGGTGAATCTGCGGAGCTTTACTCTTACTCGTCGGCTTATCGGGAGGTTTAGAAGAAAGCGTACCCCAGCGGCTGAAGCCGGATTTGTGGGTGGGCTGGGATGGCGGGTTGAACGGGTACGCCTAAGCACAACGGTCCTGTTGCGGCACGGGTAATCTCGTGGCCATAACCAGACTGGCCGCTGAGCTTGGATTGGATGAGTACGACGCCTGCCGCTCCCATTGCCCTGACGCAACACCACATCAAGGTTTTGCTGGTGGATGACCAGCGGATTGTCGGCGAGACGATTCGCCGTATGCTGGTCGATATCCCCGACCTGGAATATCGCTTCTGCGCCGATCCGAATCTCGCGTTGGCGGAGGCTGAGGCGTTTCGGCCGACGGTCCTATTGCAGGACCTCATTATGCCGGGGGTGGACGGGATCGAGATGGTGCGGGCGTTCCGGGCCAATGCGGCTACGGCGGCGGTGCCGCTGATTGTCTTGTCGTCCAAGGAGGAGCCGACCACCAAGGCCGAGGCGTTTGGCGCGGGTGCGAACGACTACCTGGTGAAGCTGCCGGACAAGCTGGAGGTGGTGGCGCGGATCAGGTATCACTCGGCGGCGTAGATTAGCCGGTTGGAGCGAGATGAGGCGATTGCGGCCTTGAAAGCGCAGCAGGAGTTGCTCGCCCAGGAGCTTACCGACGCGGCCAACTATGTGCGGTCGCAGCTGCCGGAGCCGATGCCGGAGGGGAGTCTGGTGCCGGCGGATTGGCGATTCATCACGTCGTCCTCGCTGGGCGGGGACTCGTTTGGGTACCACCGGCTATCGGCGACTCAGCTTGCGATTTATCTGCTGGATGTGTGCGGGCATGGCGTGGGGTCGGCTTTGCTGTCGGTGTTGGCGATCAACACGCTGCGCAACCGCACCCTGCCGGGAACGGATTTTTCGGTGCCGTCGCAGGTGCTGGCGGGGCTGAACCGGACGTACCCGATGGAGCAGCAGAACGGGAAGTACTTCACGATGTTCTATGGCGTGTTCGACACGGAGACGCGCCTGATGGTGCATGCGTCGGGCGGACATTCGCCGGCGATTGCGATCGCGCCGGATGGCTCGGCCACGCAGCTTGGTTCAAGCGGCATGATGATCGGGGCGTTTCCGTTTGCGACATACAAAGACTGCACGACGCCGATCGCGCCGGGGTCGAAGCTGTTTGTGTTTTCGGATGGCTGCTACGAGGTACTCAACCCGGCCGGCGAGATGATGACGGTGGCGGACTTCTGCGTGGTGCTGGCTGAATCTGCCACGAGTCTGGACGCGCTGGATCGGATCGTCGGGGCGGCGCAGGCGTGGCAGCAGCGGGCGGAGTTTGAGGATGACTTCTCACTTGTGAGGCTGGAGTTGTAGCGAGGCTACTTGACTGTGGCTATGCTGTCGATTTCCAGGTTGACGTCCTTGTCGGTGCGGAAGGCGAAGACGCTGGGGTCTTTCATGCCCCACTTGACGTAGGGGATGGCAAATTTGGTGGTCATGGCGATGCCCGCGCCCTGCGGATGGACTTCGACCGTAAGTTGCATGGGGTGGTCCTGACCGTGGACGTTCAGGATTCCATCGACCTTGAAGGTGCGGGTGGCGGCGGGTTCGAACTTACCCTCAACGTGCGAGGGACGGAAGGTGATCGTCGGGAATTTCGCGCTCTCGATGACTTCCTTGTGCATGCGCGAGTCGCGGGCTTTGCTTTGGCTGTCGCCGCTGGTGGCAGCGACAGTGATGAGACCGGAGGCGTTGCCGGTGGCGGTGTCGAGCTGGAAGGTGCCGCCGGACAGCTTGAAGGTGCCGTGGGTGGTGTGGATCGTCGAGACCAGAGACCAGTGGATCACAGTCGCGGCGGGATCGAGCGTGAAGTTGACCTGCGGTGGTGGGGCTTGCGCAATGGCGGTGCCGACGCCTAGACACGCTGCCACACAGAGGAATTTGACGGCGCGTTGAATGGATTTCAAGGGGTTCTCCGATGGCGTTTTGGTGCGGCGAGCGAGAGCGAAATACTGAGATTCTTCGCGTTACTCAGAATGACCTCAACAGTATTTTTCATGCGCGGGCCAGATTCCAGCCGAGTTGCGGGCCGCGGGTGACGGCGAAATACAGTGGGCTCTTCTGCCCGACGTGGACGGACACGAGATCACGGAGGAGGTTCGGGCTGGCGGCGAGTGCGTGCAGGGCGCGGGCTTCGAGGCGCGGCCAACGGTCCATCGTGAGCATGAGCTGGCCCATGGCGTGGGGCAGGCGGCCGATGCGGCGGTGTTCGCGTTCGTAACCGTCGAGGCTGCCTGCGGCGAGGCACTCCGCCAGAGCGCGGGCCTGGCGGAAGGTCATGGCGAGGCCTTCGCCGGTGATGGAGTCGGCTGAGCCGGAGGCATCGCCAATCAGGGCGGTGGTTGCATTGGCCACGCGCCGCAGTCTTTTGGTTGCCGAGACGGCTCCGCGCTGCTGCGAGACGATGGTCGCGCCGCTGAGGCGGTCGGCAAGCTCGGGAAAATCGGCCAGATGGTCGTCGCGCAGGGATTTGGCGTCGCGCGTGACGTACACGACGCAGATGCAATCGGCGGCTACGGGTGTGACGTAGTACTGGCCGCCCGGACCCCAGTAGATTTCGACGAAGTCGCTCCACGGACGCAGGTTGTAGTGGGTGCGGAAACCGTAGCGGAGGCTCTCGCTGCGGGAGCTGTCGAGCCCCGCCCAGCGGCGGGTAGAGGAGGCGTGGCCATCGGCACCGACCAGCCAGCGATAGCTGATCGGACTGCTGTTGATCGTGGCGGTCTGGCGAATGTCTTTTTTGTCGGCCGCCACTTCGGGGAGCTTGACGTGGCTATCCCAATACAGCGCAACGCCTTCCGCTTCAGCGCGGTTGCGGAGCAGATCGTGCAGACGTGGCCGGCGAACGCCGATGCCGGTGCCGTCCGGGAAAGCGGCGGAGACGTGGTCGCGGCGATTGAGGAAGCGGATCCCGCGGAACGGGTGGCCATCGGCTGCGGTGACTTCGACGCCGAGCGACCCCAGGGCCTTGACCGCGTCGGGCATCAAGCCTTCGCCGCAGGCCTTGTCGATGCCGGGTGCGCGAGCCTCTACAACGGTGGTGTGCAGTCCACGTTGGCGGAGCGCAATCGCTGCCGCGAGGCCGGCGGGTCCACCGCCCACAATGAGGACATCAGTTTCCAAAATGAAATGTTCCTTGAATTTCTCAGAGTCCGCTCTGCGGCGGCTACCAGATTGGACGCGAATTTTCAGGATCGGTTGCGGATTTGGATTGTGCGTGGCGTCACAAGCAGAAGAAAGAGTGTGCCGCGTCAAACTTGCGCAGAATCCTCCTGCATCCACAGCGCAAGCTGGCGGAGCAGCCAGACGTTGCGCTCAAAAAGAGTGGTGGCGTAGTGCATAGCGGAGAGGCTGTCTACATCGTGCGATTGGTCGGTGGACATGCGCTTGCGCAGGCGCTCCATCATGCCGCCACGGTCGTCCGTCAGGCGGATGAGCATGTTTATGTCGGTTGCGTCGCGTGAGGTGAGCGCGTCGGCGGCGGTTAGGACGATGGTGTCGAGGGCTTCGACGAGGCGGCCAGCGAGGGCCTGCGCATCGGCACGTTGCTCCAGCGTTTCGGCGAAGAGAAAGACGTTCTCTTCGAGGGCACGGCGTGTCTCCTGCTTGCGCTGGAACGAGATGGCGCGGGTGACGAGGCCAGTGGCGATAGGCAGCTTGACCAGCGATTCGAGGAAGTCGCTGATCTCCTGGCCGAGGTCGTGTGCAGCGGCGTGCAGAGCCGAAAGCTTGACGTCGCTCTCGCCGCGCGCGGATTGCAAATATTGTTCAAGTGCGCGGATCAGGCGGAGTTGCTCGAGCCCCACGAGGTCGACTGCAGTCTCCGGGGAGAGCAGCGCCTCCGCCTCCAATGGAGATGGCCGTGACGGAGGACGAGGAGTGGACGAGCGTGCGGGTCAACATGCCGGCGAAGAAGGCGGCATCGGGAAGAAGTCGAAGAACTTGCCGACATCTACCGCACGGGAGGAGGACGAAAGTGGCTTGAACGCCTCCTTCATCATGTCGAGGCCGAAGAAGACGAGGCCGACCGACAGCAGCGCGGCCCAACCGGGTTTCCATTTGGTCCAGAGCTTGAAGGCCAGGATCAGGCCGCTGATGCCGATCAGAAACAGCACGGGCAAGTGGAGGTCCAGCGTTGCCAGGAAGACCAACAGGGCTGTCCCGAGGTTGGCGCAGGAGAGGACCAACAGAGCACGGCGCAGCGCGAGCATTCCGGCATGCGACCATGCCGGTGAGAATGAGCGCGACGACCGATGCACTCTGCGTTACGGCACCCATCAATGCGCCGAGTAAGCCAGCCAGCACGGGGTGGTGCGTGGCGCGGGCGACCAGCAGGCGGAATCGCTGGCCGCTCATCAAACGCAGGTTGTACGAGATGCCGGCGACGCCGGTGAAGAAGAAGCTGACCCCCGCCAGATAGAGCGCCACCAGACCAACGATCGTCATGTTAGCCAGAGTACATGGGCGCTAAACAGAAGCAGGCGCAAAGCCGATCAGCAGCCGATTGCCGGTGGGCGTTGCTTCGTAGGCGAGCGACGATGAGAACGCACGCATCAGGCGGATGCCTTGTCCGCCGATCACCAGGGAATCCGGGCTGATGGGTGGCAGCGCGGGTTGATCGAGCGGGTTGAAGTGCGGGGCGTCATCTTCGACCGTAAAGGTCCATCCGCCTTCAGCCCGTGCTGCAAAAGAAACGCGACCCGGCGACCCGGGTATGCCGCCATAGCCGTGACGGATGGAGTTGGAGATGGATTCCTCAAGGCAAAGGCGGGCGTCGAAGCGGACCTTGTCGGGCAGGCCGTGACGCGCGGCGAGTGCGTCTACCCACTCGGGGAGGCTCGCCATCGCAGCCAGGTCGCTGTCCAGCACGAGCGTATCTGGGCTGTCGGCTCCGCTGCGGAAAGGCTCGCGATGTGTCGCCAGTTCGGTCATGGAGTGGACCTACTGCAGGGCATCGAGAGCGGCCTGATAGTCGTGGAAGATGGGGACGACGGTGTCGAGGCCGCTTGTCTTCAGGATGTCCGCAACCAACGGAGTTGGCCCGAAGACAACCATCTTTCCGCCCTTGCTGCCCACGGCGCGGGCAGGAAAGATGAGGGTGCGCAGGCCCATCGAGCCGATGAACGTGACTTTTTGCACGTCCACCAGAACCTTGCGGCTGGCGCCGGCGACGAGGTTCATCTTCATGTCGATTGCGGCCGCACCAGCGATGTCGAGACTGTTGTCAAGAGTCACCATTGTGATTCCGCCGGACAGTTCTTCTGTTGTCATCTCCACGTTGCTATCTCCTCACATGCACCCGGACATCGGAACCCCGGCTGGATTACGAGAATGTTACAGCGTGGGCGGCAGATGCTCCGAGATCGGCAACGTGCTCCCGCTTGCCTTGACTGCGTCAAAGTAGTGGTTCTTACCCTCATCCTCGTACTCATCGATTGCCGAGAAGGCTGCTTCGGCGAGCAGGCGGCGGTACTCGTCGGCTCCGAGGGAGCGTGATTCGAGTTTCGTCATCGCGTCGTTCCAGGTGGCTCGCGGTGCCGGAGACGTAAAGAGCAGGCGCCCGCCGGGCACAAGGATGTCTGCGAATTTGTGAATCAGGAGTCGCTGATCTTCGCGAGACAACAGGAATATGAGTCCCCATTCGAGAACGCGATAGCTTCGTATCCGTTCGATCGATCCATACGAATCCACCGTACCGCAAAGGCCTTCGTTCCGTCTGCCCCGATGTGCTAAGTTAAAAACAATGGTGCTGACCTTCCACAAGACGATACTTCGTTGTTGTTGTGACGCAGGTCTGCGCCCCTCCTGTTCCCGGCTGTAGCACGACGCCGAGAGTTCCAAAATTTCCAATCGAACATGTTGTCAGGACTCCTTGTATGGATCGTTCCATCGCAATGCGAATGCGCTTCTCCGCTTCCTCCACGGAAGTAATGCCGCGTTGTTGTTGTCGCTAGTCAGCCCTCCCCTCTTCTAGATTCAAACAACGAACAGCACGCCAAACGAGCAACGCCCGGCGCCCCACTGCAACCCTTTGGAGGAGTTTCAAATGTTTCGTCGCACCATTGCACTCATTGCGCTTTCGCTCTCCCCCGTCGTTCTCACCGCCCAGGTTGTAGGCGGCACCATCAGCGGAACCGTAGCCGATCCGAGTGGCGCGGTCATTCCGAACGCCGTCGTGGTGGTCCACAATCAGGACACCGGCACACAGCGCACCTTGACCACCAATACTTCGGGTTCCTACTCTGCGCCATCAATCCCTGTGGGGACCTACCTTGTAACAGTTACGGTTACAGGTTTTGTGCCCTATTCGCGGGATCGCATTGCGCTCGCAGTCGGTCAGTCCCTGGTGCTGCCGATCGTGCTGGCCGTCGGCGACCAGAGCGGTATCGATGTGGTCTACCAGCCTCTCTCCGGTGTGAATGTCTCAACCGAGCAGACATCGGGCGTCGTCGGAGAGCGCGAGGTGAAGGACCTTCCCTTGAACGGGCGTTCCTATGATCAGCTCATCACGTTAAACCCCGGCACTGTCAACTACACAGCGCAACGTAGCGGTGGCGTGGGGACTTCGAACTCCTCTGTTGGCAGTATGTTCGCGGTATCTGGCCGACGCCCGCAGGACAATCTCTTTCTGCTGAATGGCGTGGAATATACGGGCGCGTCGCTGATCAACGTGACCCCCGGCGGAACCAGCGGGCAGTTGCTTGGCGTCGATGCAGTGCGCGAGTTCAACGTGGTTTCGGACAGCTACTCGGCGGCGTATGGAAAGCGCGACGGGGCACAGGTTTCAATCGTAACTGTTTCAGGCACAAACAAGGTTCATGGTTCGGCGTATGAGTTTGCGCGCAACTCGTACTTCGATGCGCGGAACTATTTTGACCAGGCACGCATTCCGGAGTTCCAACGGAATAACTTTGGCGCCTCACTGGGTGGGCCGATCCGCAAGGACAAGGCATTTCTGTTTGCGAACTATGAGGGCTACCGGCAGAACCTCGGTCTGTCCGACGTGACGCTGGTGCCGAACGATGCGTCGCGCGCGGCGGCTGCTCCGTCGGTGAAGTCGCTGCTGAACCTGTGGCCGGTGGCAAACGGCCCGGACGTTGGCGGCGGGATCGCCCTCGCCTACTCCTCGCCCAAGCAGCATATTCGCGAGGACTTTGGCACCACGCGCTTCGACGCGAATCTGACTGGCAATGACTTGCTGTTTGCGGTCTACACGGTCGACGATTCGGTCGCGGATACGCCGACTTCCAACCCATTCTCGCTGATCCACGAAAAGCTGCGGGAGCAGGTGCTGAGCGTGCAGGAGCAGCATGTGTTTTCGGCTAGGCTGCTGAATACGGCGCGGTTCGGATTCTCTCGCGCCAGCTTCTACTTCGTCGGGTCCATCCCTGCAGACATCCAGGCGCAGACCGCGACCTTCGTGCCGGGCAAACCGACGGGCGCGGTCGTGATTGCGGGATCGACGGCGTCGAATGGCGCGTCGCAGGTGACGGCGGCGGGAGCGAATGTCGGGTCGAACAACGCAATTACGCGCAACCTGTTTACGTTCGACGACCACGTCTTTTATTCGGTCGGTAAGCACCAGATCGAGATCGGCGCGTGGGTGCAGCGGCTGCAGTCGAACGACAACCTGGCACAGAACCAGTATGGACAGGCGTCGTTCGCTTCGCTCGCAACCTTTCTAGCGGGCAACATAAAGACCTTTGCGGTGACGCCGCAGGTGACCCAGTTAGGATGGCGGACGTTCTTTGCCGACTTCTATCTGGAAGATACCTTCCACCTGACACCACGGTTGGAGATTCGCGGCGGCATCCGGACCGAATCGTCGGCCGGCTGGAATGAAGTTCAGGGTCGTGCCGGCGTATATCAATTGGTCAACGGGGTGATTCCAACGACGCCGACCGTGCAGAGCAACGCCATCGTCGACAACAAGGCGAAGTTCCTGCCGGAGCCTCGGCTGGGCGTGGCGTGGGATGTGTTTGGCAATGGCAAGACCAGTGTGCGGGCGTCGGTGGGGCTGCACCACTCGCTGCTGGACGCACTGGACTATCGCCTCGATCAGGCTGCGCCGTTCAACACCACCTACGGTTATTCCGGGACGACGGTGGCGAACCCGACGGGAGGGACCGGGTCGGTCTCGCCCTCGACGGTGCAGGCGGATATCGATACGCCTGCGCTGGTCGCCTACACCCTTAAGATCGAGCAGCAGATTGCTCCGTCGACAACGTTGACCATTGGCTACGATGGCTCGCGCAGCTATCACCAGATACTGTCCGGCGATCTAAATGAGCCCGCGTTTACAAGGCTCCCGAACGGCACGATCTACTACCCGAACACGGTCAAGGCGAATCCCGCGCTGGTGAATTCGACATCGTGGTATTCAACCGGCAGGGGCAACTACAACGCACTGCTGGTGGATGTGCGCCACGATCTGGCGCATGGATTGCGTGTGCGGGCCAACTATACGTACTCGAAGAATCTGGACACCGGCACGGCTTGGAATACCTCGGTCTCGGCGAACACTCCGGCCTATACCGAGGTGCCTTCGCTGCCGGACTTGGACTACGGTCGGGCTGCGACCGATGTGCGCCATGTGGCGGCGCTCAACGGCTCTTACGATCTGCCGTTCGGCGAGGGTAGGGCGTACTTTGCGAAGGGCGGGCGGCTGGTTTCGGGTTGGTCGATCTCGACGATTCTGACGGCGCAGACCGGCTTTCCGTTCTCTCCACAGCTTGGCTACAACCCAACCGGCTCGGGTGACTCGCGCAACCCGGTGCGCCCGGATAATACTGCCAATTTCAACGGTCCGCTGTACGCCAGTGGCTCTACTGCCGCGCGGGTTGCCAAGTACTTCAACCCCGCAGCGTTCTCCGCTCCGGCGTATGGGACGGTAGGGAATGTGGGCCGCGACACGTTGACCGGGCCGGGGTATTCGGACTGGGATGCGTCGCTGCTGAAGTCGACAAAGCTGACCGAACAGGTGCGCGTTCAGTTCCGCGCCGAGTTCTTCAATATTCTGAACCATACCAATCTGCAGGTTCCGAATGCGGTCGTTTACACCACCGGGCCGACCCAGGGAACGACCGCGAACCAGACGGCTGCAGTGGTCGCGAATCCCACCGCTGGCGTGATTACATCGGCGGCGACGAGCAGGCAGATTCAGTTGGGGGTGAAGGTTCTGTTCTAAGTGGAGAGAAGGCAGGCTCCTTGAGCTGACAGCTTGTAGCTTTGAGCTGTCAGTACGAGGCAACAGGCTGTTAGACTTTCGGCACGATGCGAATTCTTCGGTTGGTTGCTCCTGCGGTGTTCTGCGCTCTCACTTCTTCCTACGGTCAGCGGATCGAAGTGACGATTCCTGCAACCGCTCCGCTGCATGGGCACCTCATCCTCGTCATCGCAAAGAAGGACAAGCCCGAGCCGCGAGAGCAGATGTCTGAGAACTACGAGTCGGCGCAGGCCTTTGGAGTCGATGTGGACGGCGTTGCGGCTGGCCAGCCGATCGTGGTGGATGCGAAGACGTTTGGCTATCCGCGCAAATCGCTGAGTGATTTGGATGCGGGTGATTATTACGTGCAGGGCGTCTTCAACACCTACGAGCAGTTCCACCTGGAGACCGGAAAGACTCTGTGGTTGCCGCCGGATAGAGGCGAAGGCCAGCACTGGGATCGCAAGCCTGGCAATCCGTATAACGCGCCGGTGAAGCTGCATCTTGATCCGAAGTCTGGGGCGACGCTGAAGGTGACGCTGGATAAAGTGATTGCGCCAATTGAAGGCACCGACCAGGACCCGGCGGTGATTGCGGCGAAAGACCCCGGCGCAAAGTGGCTTAAGTTCATGCGCTTCAAGAGCGAGAAGCTGACGAAGTTCTGGGGACGCGATACGTACCTTGGCGCGTGGATCCTGCTGCCGGATGGCTTCGACGAACATCCCGATGCGAAGTATCCGCTAGTGGTGTATCAGGATCACTACCATGCGACGTCAGGGCCATCGTTCATTGCGACCAAGCCTGTTGCGGGTGCGACAGCAGGACGGCGCGGAGGTGGCGACAACGGCTATCGCTTCTTCGAGGACTGGACCGCAGGCCGCATGCCGCGCACCATCATCCTCTACGTGCAGAACGCGAATCCCTACTACGATGATTCGTATGCCGTAGACTCCGCCAACGTCGGCCCCTACGGCGCGGCCATCAACGATGAGTTGATTCCGGCGGTCGAGAAGCAGTACCGCGGCATCGGGCAGGGCTGGGCACGGGCCACCTATGGCGGTTCGACCGGCGGTTGGGAGGCTTTGGCGACGCAGGTCTTCTACCCGGATAAGTACAACGGGTCCTACGCGGCCTGTCCCGATCCGGTGGATTTCCATGCGTACCAGGGCATCAATCTGTATGACTATGACAACGCCTTCAAACTCAAGGGTGACTTCGGCGAGGTCGCGATTGCTGCGGACCGCAAACCTGATGGCACGGTGATTGCCGATACGCAGAGCGAGTTTGCGTTTGAGTATGTGCTGGGCACGCATGGCCGCTCGACCGAGCAGTGGGACATCTGGCAAGCGGTGTTTTCACCGGCTGGGCCGGATGGTTATCCTGCCGATATTCTCGATCCGCTGACCGGCAAGATCGACAAGAAGGTGCTGGCTTACTGGAAGGATCACTACGACATTGCGGCGATCCTGAAACGCGACTGGCCGGTGCTGGGGCCGAAGCTTGAGGGCAAACTGCATCTCGCCGTGGGCGATGGCGATACGTACTTCCTGAACAACGCAGTCCACCTGCTGCAGCAACAGTTGGATGCGACTACAAATCCTCATTCGGATGCGACGTTCCAGTACGGGCCGGGGATGCCGCACTGCTATACCGGCGGACCCACCGAGTACACCATGCAGCAGAACAACGCCAACTGGGCGCAGCGCGTGCTGCCGCAGATGGCCGAACATTGGCTGAAGACTGCGCCCGCCGGCGCGGATGTCAAGTCGTGGAGGTACTAAGATGGCTGCGACTGATGTGATGCTGACTCCGCGCGATGCGGCGAGGATGATCGGGGTGAGCTATCCCACGATCAAACAGTGGATTCTGAGTGGCAAGCTGAAGACGGTGCAGACACCGGGGGGACACCATCGCGTGGCGCAATCCACGTTGAAGCCGTTTATTGCCAAGGACAAGAACAAGGGTGCGTCTGAATCGCGGGAACGGTATCGCAAGGTAAGCGGGCGGAACCAATTGGTGGGCAAGGTCCTGAGTGTGCGGGTAGACGGCCTGCTGGCTGAGGTAGTGCTCGCGGTGGGCGATAGCAATGTGACGGCGATCATCACAGCGAGCGCGGTGAAGGAACTGCAATTGAAAAAGGGCGACAGTGCGGCGGCGTTGATCAAATCTACGGATGTAATGATCGAGCGGCTAGCCTAGCATCTTCAAAGTCGTTGACCTATACGAATCGAATCACATAAAGTCGTTGATATGCTGTCGCGTATCAATTTCAGCCGTCTTGCTGTTCTGCTGGGGCTTGGCCTGACGTCTGGAACCGGATTTGGGCAGATCGCCGCAGAGCTTCGTGGCCGTGCGTTCGATCCCGCCGGCGCGGCTGTGCCCGGTGTACAGCTTGAGTTGACGGAGACGGCGACCAACCTTCATCTGAAGACGGTCACAACGTCGCGTGGAGATTATCTCTTTCTCAATCTTCGCCCGGGGAGCTACACGGTTGACGCCACTGCTTTGGGCTTCAATCCGCTGCGGCGTCAGGGGATTGTGGTGATCCTGGGGCAGACGGTTACGCTTGATCTGAAGCTGCCCATCGGAGGTGCGCGAGAGACCGTGGTTGTGACCGACGACGCTCCCCTGCTTCAGGCGCAGACGAGTAATATCCAGACGAATATTCCGGGTTCGACTGTCCTCGCGATGCCGCTGAACTCGCGTAACTTTATACAGCTTGCGACCCTTGCGCCGGGGGTTGAGCTGCCGCCGGGGACGGTGCTGCCGCGCATCAATGGTGGTCGTCCGAGGACGAATGAGTATCTGTTTGATGGCATCTCCGCGTTGCAGCCGGAGCCGGGACAGGTCGCGTTCTTTCCCATCGTCGACGGCATCGCAGAGTTTACGATCGAGGCCAACAATGTACCTGCGGAGTTCGGACGATTTAACGGCGGTGTGGTGAATGTGGAAACGCGGTCGGGGTCGAACACGCTGCACGGGAGCTTGTATGAGTTCTTCCGCAACGAAGACCTGAATGCGCGCAACTACTTTGCGACGGCTGCTCCGGCAAGGAAGCCGGAGTATCGATGGAACCTCTACGGAGCTACGCTGGGCGCGCCGATCATGCACGACAGGCTGTTCTTTTTCGGCGACTATCAGGGCGTGAAGGCGCTGATTGGGCGGACTGTGATCTCGACGATCCCGACGCTCAAGGAGCGCGCTGGAATCTTCACGGGTGTCTCGCATATCTACAACCCCGCGACAACAACGGTCGTAGGTGGCGTGAATGTGCGCCAGCAGTTTGCGAACGATGTCATTACGACGCCATTCGATCCGGCGGCGGTGGCCTTGTTGGCCCGGCTGCCGCAACCAACGACGTCGGCTGCGGCGAACAACTACACGCGGACATCTAACGACGCGGATCATCAGAATCAGTTTGATGTGCGATTGGATGGCGCGTTTCGTTCGCGGGATCGTGCGTTCGAACGCTACTCGTACTTCTCCGATGTCGAGCAGCCGGTGACGCCTTTGCCGGATGGCAGCGGCGCAATCTCAGGCACCGTGATCGGGACCAGCGGCGTGCTGGGCTTGTCGAATGTGCTGGGCCAGCAGGCGGTGTTCAACGAGACGCATACCTTCTCGCCGCGCCTGCTTAACGACCTGCGCATGGGCTATACGCGGCGTGGTAATGGCATTGGCGGCCCCACGCTTGGGACTACCGCGTCTGCGGGTTTAGAGATACCGGGCATCCCGACCAACGCGGTGTTTAACAACGCGTTGCCGCTCTTTACGCTCACCGGATTTCAGCAGCTTGGGCCTTCGGCAAGTACCTTTTCTGCCTACCAGACTGCGGTGTGGCAGGTGGTGGATACGGTGAACTATTCGCGCGGCCGCCATGCGTTCAAGGCCGGTGTGGACCTGCGCTGGTATCAGTTGAACACGGTCTCGCCGCCCAACCCGACGGGATCGTTCTCGTTTACGACGACGGGTACGAATCAGCAGGGCGTGACGGGCAGCGGCAACTCGTTCGCGAGCTTTCTGCTGGGCCAGGTGGATACGTTTCAAATCGATCTACAGACTGCCAGGATTCGACCGCGCGCCCATATCTTCGAGGGGTTTGTGCAGGATGACTGGCGGGTTTCGGATCGGCTGACCTTCAACCTTGGGGCTCGGTATACCCTGCATTTCCCGTCGACGGAGAAGGACAATCAGGGCGCTGTCTTCAACCTTGGTACGCAGCAGTTGGATTATGTCGGCGTGAATGGAAACGCATCGGCGCGGAATCTCCACTATGGCAACGTCGCTCCACGCCTGGGCCTCACCTATCTGTTGACTCCGAAGACTGTGGTGCGCGCGGGATTCGGGATCGTCTTCATCGATCAATCAGGCATTACCACGCCCTTTACGGTGCCGCAATTTCCGTTCATCCAGAGCATCACCCAGAAGACTCCGGATAGCGTGAACGCTGCATTCAGGCTTTCGCAGGGGCCAGCGGTCGCGCCGATTGCTGCGACCCCGAACGCCGGGCTGGGGCAAAGTGTTTACACGGTCAATCGCAGCGCCGGGTCGGGATATGTGGAACAGTGGAATCTGGCGTTTCAGCGGGCGGTGACTTCGAATCTATCAGTGGACTTGGCGTATGTAGGGTCGCATATCGTGCATGTTGGAATTCCGGATTCGAATCTCAATCAATTGACCGCAGCCCAGTTGGCGCAGGGGTCTTCGCTGCTGACTTCGGTGGCCAATCCTTACTTCGGCCAACTGCCTGCTTCGAGTTCCATCGGCGGGGCAAAGGTGTCGAATGCCCAGTTGCTGAAGCCATATCCGCGATTTCTGAATGTCGCTACTTATCGGAATAACAGTGGCACGAGCAATTTCAATGCGCTGCAGGTGAAGGTGGAGGAGCGGCCGACGAACGGGTTGTCTCTGCTGTTTGCTTATGCGCATTCGAAGCTGATCGATGACGCTTCGTCGGTGTTTTCTACGACGGTGCTGTCGTCGCCAAACAGTAGTTCGTTGATTGCGGCCGATACGTTCCGGCCCTATCTGGAGCGGGATTCGTCGAGTGGCGATATGCCGAACGTGCTGTCATTCGCCGCGACCTATGGGCTTCCCGCGGGGCGCGGACATCGCTTTGGCTCGCGGTCGTTGGCCGACAAGTTTGTCGGAGGCTGGTCGCTGAATACGATCTTCCAGATGCAGTCCGGGATGCCTGTGACGGTGACGCAGGCGACGAATAATAATGCGTTCGCGGGCTTCGCGCTACAGAGGCCGAACCTGATCGCCGATCCGACACTGCCTCCCGAATCGCGCAGCCCTGGCCACTTCTTCAATACGGCTGCGTTCGCGACGGCACCGCAGTTTGCGTTGGGTAATGCTTCTCGCAACCCCGTACGCGGGCCTGCGTATCGCGATCTCGATGTGGCGTTGGTGAAGCACACGCGGGTGTTTGAGAAGGGCGATGTGGAGTTCCGCGCGGAGGTCTTCGACATCACGAATACTCCGGCGTTTGCGCAGCCGATTGGGAGCTTTGGGTCGGCTGCGTTTGGGAGTATTACGGCTACGACGACTGATCCAAGGGTGGTTCAGTTTGGGTTGCGGGTGAGCCGATAGGAGTTGTTCAATCCCACCTCAATCGCGGTGGGGCTGCGATTGAGATGGGGCACCCGGGCTTTTCGGGGATCCAGGCGAAATACTGAGATTCTTCGCTTCGCTCAGAATGACCTCGGTGTTAGGTCAGGCGCCGAGGGCTAGCAGGATTGCTCCCGCGATGGCTCCGCCAACCATGGGGCCGAGGAACGGAACCCACGCGTAGCTCCAGTCGCTTGTGGTTTTGCCGGCGATGGGCAGGATGGCGTGGGCGATGCGTGGGCCGAAGTCGCGAGCCGGGTTGATGGCGTAGCCAGTGGTTCCGCCGAGCGAGAGACCGACGCCCCAGACGATGCAGCCTACGAGGAATGGCCCGACACCGTTGGCTGCGCCGCTCGATAAGACGAGCCGCGAACCCATGGCTCCAGCGACGAGCACGAGGACGAACGTGGCAATCACCTCGCTGATGAAGTTCGACGGGTAGTTGCGGATGGCGGGAGAGGTGCAGAAGCAGGCGCGCTTGGCTTCGGCGTCTGGGGTTCCGGCCCAGAAGGGCTGGTAGAAGAGCCACACGGTCGTGGCGCCGACGATTGCTCCGGCGATCTGCGCCCCGATGTACGGCAGGACTTTGGAGTAGTCGTGTGTGGTGATGGCGAAGGCGAGGGTGAAGGCTGGATTGAGGTGAGCGTCCGGGCTGCCGAAGAGGTTCGCCGTGAAGATGCCGCACAGCACGGCGAAAGCCCACGCGGTGCAGATGACCATCCACCCGGCGTTTTCGGCCTTGCTGCGTTTGAGCAGGACGCCGGCTACGACGCCGTTGCCCAGGAGAATCAAGATGAACGTGCCCATGAACTCGCCCAGAATCGCTGATCGCATCGTGTTTTTTCGTCCTTCGATTTCCTAAAGTTCCGGCGGACTGCCCGGGGCAATTTTAGCCAATGTGTACTGTTGCGCAAGGTCGATGAAGCGGGCAGCTTCGGCTGCGGCCCAGGCGTCGTCCCGGCCTAGCTCTTGCGCCATCAGGCGGGCAACTTCGGGAGCCATTGCGATGGCCGCGTGAGCGTTCAACAGGAGCGCGCGGGTGCGGCGCGAAAGAACGTCTTCGACGGTGCGCGCCTGCTCTTCGCGGGTCGCCCAGACTACCTCGGCAGCGATGTAGGGGAGCGCGGGGTGGAGTTGGGCGGCCAGTTCGGGGGTCTGCTCCGCCAGGGCCTGAATCTTACCCGCGTCTGCACCGTAGACCGCGAGTGGAGTGCCCTGGGCATCGTCCGCCCAGCCGTGGATATGCAAGTTGTGCGTGACGCAAGGGCGGTCATCGAGCTTGCCCAGCGTGATGGCATGGTTCATGGTGTCCTGCGCCATGTAGCGGTAGGTGGTCCACTTGCCGCCGACGATGGTGAGCAGGCCGGTCTGGTCGATGTGGACGGTGTGATCGCGGGAGAGGGTGCTGGTCTTGCCGCCTTCAGCTCCGCCAGCTTTCACCAGAGGCCGAATCCCGACGTAGACGCTCAACACGTCGGCGCGGGTGGGTGGATGGTGAAGGTATTCGGCTGCGGTTTCGAGAATGAACTCGATCTCCTGCTCGTAGGGGAGCGGCTCGTAGCTGGGGCCGGCGATGGGGGTGTCGGTGGTCCCGACGACGGTATGGCCATGCCACGGGATGGCGAAGAGGACGCGGCCATCGCTGGTGTGCGGGACCATGACGGCGGTGCTGCTGCGGAGGAAGGTGCCATCGAGCACAAGGTGGATGCCCTGGCTGGGCGCGATCATGGTGTTGGCGGCGGGGTCGGCCATGCGGCGGATTTCGTCGGTGAAGATGCCGGTGGCGTTGATGACGACCTTGGCGGAGAGGTTGAACTGCTCGCCGGTCTCGGAGTCGGTGGCGAGGGCCCCGTCGATGAAACCGTCCTCGTCTTTGCGCAGCGAGGTGACCGGGAAGTAGTTGAGAACGGTTGCGCCCTGGTCGGCGGCGGTCTGCATCAGGTGGATGAGCAGGCGGGAGTCGTCGAACTGGCCATCGTGGTAGACGACCCCGCCTTTGAGGCCTTCGGCAGCGAGGTTGGGGAGGCGCTCCAGCGTCTCTTCGCGGCTTAGGATGCGGGATTTTCCGAAGCCGTATTTGCCGGCGAGCATGTCGTAAATCTTCATGCCGATGCCGTAAAACGGAGCCTCCCACCAGGTGTAGTTGGGCACGACGAAAGGGACGTCGTGGACGAGGTGCGGCGCGTTCTGGCGCAGCAGGCCGCGTTCCTTCAAGGCTTCCATCACCAGCGAAATGTTGCCCTGTTCGAGATAGCGAACGCCGCCGTGAACCAGCTTCGTGCTGCGGCTGGAGGTTCCCTTGGCGAAGTCTTCCCGTTCGAGCAGCAGCGTGCTGAAGCCTCGGCTGGCCGAGTCGACAGCGACGCCTGCGCCGGTCGCCCCGCCGCCAATGATGATGACGTCCCACGGGGTTCCGGCCGCCTGCTTCTCGCGGATATTTGCGATCATTTGAGCGCGGTTCATACTTTGTTCCAGCCTCCGGCGCGTTTCACGGCTTCCTGCCAGCGGGCTTGCCGAGTTTTCATTTCGCCAGCGTCGGCTTGCGGTTGGAAGATGGTATCGGGGCCGCGGCGCTTTGCGATTTCATCGGTCGAGGACCAGAAGTTGACGGCCAGTCCGGCTAGATACGCTGCGCCCTGCGCGGTGGACTCGTGCACGGCGGGGCGGACGACGGGGAGCTGGAGCAGGTCGGCCTGAAACTGCATCATGATGTTGTTGGCGGACGCTCCGCCATCGACGCGGAGTTCGCGCAGCGGGGCGGTGGTGCCGCGATTCATGGCCTGCAGGACGTCGTCGACCTGGAAGGCAATGCTCTCCAGCGCGGCTCTCGCGATGTGGCCGATCTCGGTGCTGCGTTGCAGCCCGATGATCATTCCGCTGGCGTAGGGATCCCAGTACGGCGCGCCCAGGCCGGTGAACGCAGGGACGAAGACGACGTTTTCGGCGCTGGAGACTGAGGCCGCAATTCCTTCGACTTCCGACGAAGTGGCGAAGAACTTCATGTTGTCGCGCAGCCATTGGACGACCGCGCCGCCGACGAAGACGCTGCCTTCGAGGGCGTACTCCAGCTTGCGGCTGGTGCTGCAGGCGAGGGTGGTGATCAGTCGCTGGTCGGAGAGGGCGAACTTGTCGCCGATGTGCTGGAGCAGGAAGCAGCCGGTGCCGTAGGTGTTTTTGGCCTGTCCGGCGGAGACGCAAAGTTGGCCGAAGAGCGCGGCTTGCTGGTCGCCGGCAATGCCCGCGATTTCGATGTCGCCGAGACCGAGCGAGGTGGTGACCCGGCCAAGGGGTTCGGACGACCAGCAGACCTCGGGCATCATGCTGGCGGGGATGTTGAGCAGCTTGAGGAGTTCTTCGTCCCAGCGATCTTCGACGATGTTGTAGACCATCGTGCGGCTGGCGTTGGTGCGGTCGGTCACGTGGCGCTTGCCGCTGGTGAGGTTCCAGATCAGCCAGGTATCGACGGTGCCGAACGCGAGCTTGCCGGCCTCGGCCGCGGCGCGGGCTCCACCGACGTTTTCGAGAATCCACGCGATCTTCGTCGCCGAGAAGTAGCTGTCGATCAGCAGACCGGTCTTGGCCTGTACGGTCGCTTCGGCACCGCCGTCGATCAGCCGCTTGCAGAGCGGGGCGCCGCGCCGGTCCTGCCACACGATGGCGTTGTACACAGGTTTGCCTGTAGCGCGATCCCATACGATGGTGGTCTCGCGCTGGTTCGTGATGCCGAGCGCGACGACGTCGTGGGGTCGCAGCTGGGTTTTGCCGAGCACTTCGACCGCTGCGGACAGCTGCGAGGTGAGAATCTCGTAGGGATCGTGCTCGACCCAGCCGGTATCGGGGTAGATCTGGGGAAATTCGTGCTGGGCTGTGCCGGCGATCGAGCCGTCAGCCGAAAAGAGGATTGCGCGCGAGCTGGTGGTGCCCTGGTCGAGTGCCAGTACGTATTTCATGGTCGTTTATCCGCCCGCAGCAGGGTAGCATTTTCTGGTTACAGTGGGCGACTTGAGGCAGGAGGTCGGCGATGTTGAGTCTGGCAAGTCACAGCGTTCGCTATTGCCTGACCGCCGTGACGAGCAACTTCAAAGGCTCCAGAAAGATGAAGTGGACGTTGGCGGATGGCTTCGCTGCTTCGGCGATCAAGGCCAGCGCGTGGCTTTGCCATTCTGCGGATTTCGCTGCGTTCTTCGCGAGGGCGTCCACCGCTTGCAATCCGACCTCGGCCAATGCTGGAAGCTGTTCGGCCCGGTTTTGAGCTTCCTGCAGATTGGGTGCCGACCTCACCTGATTGAGGACTGCGGGAGCGCAATCGGCGAGGGCGCGGAAATGGGCTTCGAGGGCGTGTTGCTCGTCGGAGCTGGTCTGCGGGGATTGCAGAAAGGCCTTTGTGAGGCGGTCGAACTCATGGCGCGCCGGTGGGTCGGGGCGGACGGCATCCGAGAGGTGGTCGAGCGGGTCGGCCTGCCTGGCTTTCCCGCGACCGAAGCGATCGTGGAAGGAGGCTGGCTGCAGAACGGATGCAAACGTCTTGAGGGCTGCAATATCCTCGGTGCCCGCCGACGTTCGTAGCGCGGCATCCTGGTGGGCGATGTGCTGAACGCCGAGACCATCCAGCTGTGTGGATAGGGCGTCGAGGCGGCGATACAGATCGTCGATATCGCGGGTCGATTCCGGCGACCAGAGGCGTTCGGCGATCGCAGCAGCGCGCGGCCAGATACGGGAGTCGATGGTGTGCTCGTTGATGAACTCACCCCACATCGCGACCTCGCCGCCTCGGATGAGGCTGCGCTGTTGCGGCGTGAGCTTGGCGTCGGAGGGCGCGGGGTCGACGCGGTAATGCTGCTCGGCGGACTGCATGCCGTCGAGGTAGTATCCGGCGGAGAGAATCCCCTGGTAGCCTTCGCCTGTGCTTGCCCCCATGGACGCTTCGCCGCGCCAGGTCTGGATGACGATATCTTTGGGTAGCGCGGGGTTGAAGATCTCGTCCCAACCGATCATGTGGCGGTGAAGGCGGGTCAAAACCTTCAGGATCCGTTGGTTAAAGTAGGCCTGCAGCGCGGCCGAATCCTTGAGGTTATGGCTCTGCATGAAGGCCTGGATTCTGGGGCTGGTCTTCCAGTCGGGCGCGGTGGTTTCGTCGCCGCCGATGTGGACGTAGGCGTCGGGGAACAGCGTTGCCATCTCGGTGAGGAACTTGTCGAGGAACTGGTAGGTCTCCTCGCGGGTCGGGTCCATGGCGTAGGGGGCAATGCCGAATTCGCGACGGATTCCGGTCGGTGGCGCGCCGCTCGAGAGCTCGGGATAGGCGTAGAGCCAGGCGGTGCTATGGCCCGGCATCTCGAACTCGGGGATCACGCGGATGCCGCGGTCGCTGGCGTAGGCGACGACCTCGCGGATCTCCTGCTGGGTATAGAAGAGCCCGTCCGAGCCGACGCCGGTGAGCTTGGGGAAGACCTTGCTCTCGACGCGGACGCCCTGATCGTCGGCGAGGTGCCAGTGGAAGACGTTTAGCTTAACGGCTTCCATGGCATCGAGCGTGCGCTTGATGACCGGGACGGGCTCGAAGTGGCGGGAGCAGTCGACCAGCAGGCCGCGCCAGCGGAAGCGTGGGGAGTCGTCGATCTCGACGGCGGGCAGAACGTAGTTTCCCTGCGATGGCTGAACCCACTGGACCAGTGTCTGCAGGCCGCGCATGGCGCCGATGTCGGTTGGGGCGTCGAGGGTGATGCCGGTCGACGTTACGCGCAGGCGATAGCTTTCGTCTTCCTCGGCGGTCAGGAAGGCAGGGCTGGAGGCGTGGATCTGAATGGTGAGGGACGCGTTCGAACCTGGGATCGCGGGCGCGAAACCGGCTCTCGTGCGGAGTTCGCGGACAGAGCGGTCGGCTGCGGACTGGAGCCTTGCACTGTGTGGGCCGTCGATGTGGAAGGAAAAGTCGGGGGCCAGGACAAACGCGCCATCTCCGGCGTGGAGTGAGGCGGGCTGCGGCAGGAGGTGGTTGCCGGAGGGTGCAACCTCACCTTCGGCTGCGGCAGCAAATTGAGCGTGAGTGAGCAAGAGCACGCCTACCAAGGCAAATCCCTTCCACATCGAGTTGGCCATCGATCAATCTCCGTTCAGGGTCGAGCCACAGCCCGACAGCGTGTTTGTGGCGCTTTTCCCTTCGGCAGCAGAGTAGCATCCCCGGTACGGCGATGGGTGAAGGAAGGAACGGTGGAATCAGATCACGGCTGCTTCGGTGGGCGACGGCCGCTTTCGCCTCAGGTTGCTAGCCCCCCTGTGCTTTGTTAGGCTTAGAGGACGACATGCGTTACTCCCGCCAGCACCGTTGCTGTTGTCCCTCCGACGTTGAGCTGCCGTGTTCCCAAGCCTGTTGTCAGATGCGCTAATGCGAGCAATCTCGATTCGCCGCACTCTCTCCCCCATCGCATCATCTAAACTGGATGTATCCCCTCGCTGGCTCCCCTGGAGTAACGATGTCCGCAGCCGCAGCAACTACGCTTACGCATCTCGAATTGCTTGAAGCCGAGAGCATCCATATCCTGCGCGAGGTTGCGTCGGAGTTCGAGCGGCCCGTGATGCTGTATTCCATCGGCAAGGATTCAACCGTGATGCTGCGGCTGGCGCAGAAGGCGTTCTATCCCGCGCCTATCCCGTTTCCGCTGCTGCATATCGATACTGGCTTCAAGTTCCGGGAGATGATCGACTTCCGCGACAAGATGGCGGCCTCTGTGGGTGCTGAGTTGCTGGTGTGGCGCAATGAGCCAGCGATTGCGGCTGGAACGAATCCCATCGCGCTCGACACCAAACGTTGCTGCGGTCTGCTGAAGACGCAGGCGCTCCTCGATGGGCTGAACCATTACGGCTTCAACGCCGCTTTCGGCGGGGCCCGGCGCGATGAGGAGAAATCCCGCGCCAAGGAACGCATCTATTCCTTTAGAGACAAAGCAGGGCAGTGGGATCCTAAAAACCAGCGCCCCGAGCTTTGGAATCTGTACAACTCGCGCATTCACCCAGGCGAATCGATCCGCGTGTTCCCGCTGTCGAACTGGACCGAGATGGATGTGTGGCAGTACATCTATCAGGAAAATATCCCAATTGTGGACCTCTATTACGCGAAGGAACGCCCGATGTATGTACGCGGCGAAACGCTGCTGCCGATTGAGCAATCTTTCGTAGCGCGACTTGGCGAGAAGCCGCAGATGGTGAAGTCGCGGCTGCGGTCGCTGGGCTGCAGCCCATGTACGGGTGCGATCCGCTCAGACGCCGATACGCTGCCCAAGATCATCGCGGAGCTGATGGGCTTCAAGGAGTCGGAGCGCGCCAATCGCGTCATCGATCACGACCAGGAAGGTTCCATGGAATTGAAGAAGCGGGAGGGCTACTTCTAATGGCGACTCTCGCCCCCAACACATTTTCGATTGAGGCCTATCTGGCCGAGGACAGCTCGCGCGACCTGCTGCGCTTCTCCACCGCCGGCAGCGTGGACGACGGCAAATCGACGCTGATCGGGCGGCTGCTCTACGACACCAAGAGCGTCTACGAAGACAACCTGAAATCTATTGAAGGCAAGGGAACGACCGCGCCGGGGGTGCTCGACCTGGCGCTGCTGACCGATGGACTGCGTGCAGAACGCGAGCAGGGCATCACGATCGATGTGGCCTATCGCTACTTCTCCACCGAGCGGCGTAAGTTCATCATCGCCGATACGCCGGGCCATGAGCAGTACACGCGCAACATGGCCACGGGGGCCTCGACTGCCTCGCTGGCGATTGTGCTGGTGGATGC
Organism: Rhodanobacteraceae bacterium; assembly: GCA_025350865.1. Classification (GTDB taxonomy): domain Bacteria; phylum Acidobacteriota; class Terriglobia; order Terriglobales; family Acidobacteriaceae; genus Edaphobacter. The sequence continues at coordinate 6,058 of JANXWZ010000028.1, read as the reverse complement.
CCGTAAAGGTGTGCTGATCCAGTCGCGCCGCCACGCCTGCATTACCGCGTTGCTCGGCGTTCCGCATGTACTTGTGGCCATCAACAAGATGGACCTCGTCGGATATGACGAGGGGGTGTTCGAGGCGATCCGCAGGGACTTCACGGCGTTCTTCGATGAGCTTGGCGAGCTGAAGCCGGCGAATATTTATTTTGTGCCAGTGAGCGCGCTTACCGGCGACAACGTCGTGCATTCGACGCTCGCGATGCCCTGGTATCACGGCCCCTCGCTGCTGCAGCTGTTGGAGAGCGTTCCGGCCGCCGACGCCAGGGCCGACGCGCCCTTTCGGCTCGCGGTGCAACGTGTGTTGCGTCCGAATCTGGACTTTCGCGGCTTTGCCGGACAGATTGCCGCCGGTACGATTCGCCCCGGCGACGCCATCATGGCGCTACCCTCGCGGCGGACCAGCAAGGTCAAGTCCATCGTCACCTTCGATGGCGAGCTGCAGCAGGCGTATGCGCCTCAGTCCGTAACGCTGACCCTCGAAGACGAGATTGACGTAAGCCGTGGAGACATTCTGGTCTCGCCCGAGTCGGCCTCCGTCGTGACGACAAACCTGACTGCATCGCTCGTATGGATGGACCAGAACCCGCTGGAATTGAACCGCCGCTATCTGCTGAAGCATACGAGCCGCACAGTGCACGCGCAGGTAAAGTCAGTTGGCTATCGGCTCGACATTGCGACGCTGGAGCATCAGCCGGCTTCAACCCTGACGCTCAACGGGATCGGCGTGGTCGAGATTGAATCGGTACAGCCGCTCGCTGTCGACCGCTACGCATCCAGCCGTATCACGGGCAGTTTTGTGCTGATCGATCCGGTGACGAATGCTACCGCCGCTGCGGGCATGATCCGCGACGCGGTGCCCGTTGCGACGGGGCTGCGTTCGGCTTCCGGGCCGGTGTCTCTGGAAGAGCGCGCAAACCGCTGGCGTCATTCTGGCGCGTATGTGGAACTGTCGGGGCCGGTCGCGTTTGCCGACGATGTGGAGCGGGCGTTATTCGTGCGCGGCGCTGCGGTTTTGCGGCCGGATACGGCGAGTGCGGAGACGATGGCAGCCATGTCGGCGGCCGGGGCGCTGGTCCTCACGCACACTGTCGCGGAGACGCAAAGTGTAACGGTTGCAGGACATCATGCCGCAATCGCAAGCGTGGATGAGTTGATCAAGTTCCTGGAAGTGCACGATATTCTGATCGGAGACTCAATCCATTGACTTCGACTGTTACAAATACGGCTCCGCTGCGCCCTGTGCTTCAAGATCGGCTGATCCACGTGCGCACACTTCTCTCCCGCGAGCTAGCTGCAGAGCCGGACGCCTGCATCACCTGCAGCTTTCAGGCTGAGGATGTACTGCTGCTTCACCTCACTCGCGAGCTTCAGCCGAACATCCCCGTGCTCTTTCTCGACACTGGCTACCACTTCGCCGAGACCTATGCCTATCGCGACAAAATCTCAGCCGAGTGGGGGCTGAATCTGACCAACCTGATCCCAGCGAAGACTGTGGCGGAGCAGGAAGCCGAGTTCGGCATTCTCAACCAGACCGCTCCGGATCGCTGCTGCCAGCTGCGCAAGGTTGAGCCGTTGTTTGCTGCCGTGGCCAACTACAAAGTCTGGCTCACCGGTCTGCGCCGCGAACAGGCTCGCAGCCGCGCAGCCCTTGAAGAAGCAGCCGATTTCGCACTGCCCGGCGGCGTCACCGTACGCAAGCTCAGCCCCTTCGCCGACTGGACCACACGCGACGTGTGGGAACTTTGCGCCCTCTTCGACATTCCGCTGCTGCCGCTCTACGATCTCGGCTTTTCCAGCATCGGCTGCGAGCCCTGCACCTCCATCCCAACCGATCCCAACGATCCGCGCTCCGGCCGCTGGGCGGGCCGCAAGGTCGAGTGCGGCATCCACATCCAACCCGCAACAAGTTAGCCCCGCAGCCGTCATTCTGGCGCAGTCAGATTCTCTGTATTTGCTCTTCTATCCCGAACCCTTGGATCTTATGGAATACGCAATAGGCTTTATCATCGCTGTGTTTATCGCGCTCACGGGCGTCGGCGCGGGCACCATTACGACGCCGCTGCTCATCCTTTTTCTCGGCGTGCCGGCTTCCGTCGCGGTGTCCACCGGGCTGGCGTTTTCAGCTGCTGTAAAGCTTGTGCTGGTCCCCTCGCAGATCATGCGCAAGCAGGTCTCGTGGCGTGTGCTGGGCTATATGCTGCTGGGCGGGTTGCCTGGTGTACTGCTGGGTTCGTACGTTCTGAAGAGTCTCGCGACCCACGGTCCGCAGATGTTGTTGAACGCCTTGTTGGGCGTGGTGCTGGTGTTTACGGCTCTCTGGCAGATTGCGTTTTCCTTTCGGCCAGAGCGCAAAGAAGGTCCCACAAAAGATCGTAGCCACATCCTTCCATGGCTCATGTTTCCGGTAGGCGCAGAGGTAGGCTTCTCCTCGGCCGGCGCGGGAGCACTAGGCAGTGCGGCGCTGCTCGGCCTTACGCCTCTGCTTCCGGCAACGGTGGTGGGCACCGACATCCTGTTCGGCTTCATCCTGTCGCTGGTCGGAAGCGGGGCGCACGGCTTTATCAGCGGCGCCAGTTCTGCCCTGTTGAAGCACCTGGTCATCGGCGGCTTTGGCGGCGTCATCGTCGGCACAGTCGCAGCAAAGTGGATTCCCAAGCGCCCACTACGGTTCGCGCTGTGGATCTGGCTGCTCATCATTGGGTCGCAATTCATCTACACGCAGGTCGTCGCCGCCACGCACAAGTAAGACGAGAGTAACCACGGATTCTCACGGATGACACGGATCAAACCTATTCAATCCGTGAGAATCCGTGGTCACTTTTTGTACTCTTCAGGCTATGCTGGAAGCAACCCCTTCACCCTGAAAGTTGCCCCCGCTTATGCGCCTGGTTCTGGAACGATACTTTGCCTTCGCCGAGCACCAGACCACCTGGCGCACCGAGATCCTCGCCGGCATCACGACCTTCGTCACGATGGCATACATCATCTTCGTCAACCCCGCGATCCTGAGTGAGACGGGGATGCCGGTGGGCGCGGTGACGATTGCCACCTGCCTGTGCGCGGCCTTCGGGTCCATCATGATGGGTGCGCTGGCCAACCTGCCGCTGGCGCTTGCGCCCGGCATGGGGCTGAACGCGTACTTCACCTACACGGTCGTCAAAGGGATGGGCGTGCACTGGCAGACTGCGCTGGGCGCGGTATTCCTGTCCGGCATTCTCTTTCTGCTGCTTACCGTGACAGGTCTGCGCCAGCAACTGGTCGCGGCCATCCCCAAGGAACTGCACGCGGCAGTGGCGGGTGGTATTGGACTCTTCATCGCGTTCATCGGTTTGCGAAACTCCGGCATCATCGTGCCATCCCCTGCAACCACCGTGACGCTCGGCAACCTTCATAACCCTGCAACCGCGCTCGCCTGCCTCGGAATTCTGATCATCGCAATCCTGCAGGTTCTGCGCGTGAAGGCGTCCATGTTGATCGGCGTCCTGGCGACGATGGCAGTTGGGATTGCGTTCGGTCAGGTCCAGTGGCATCCGATGCCCGTCCACTTCAGCGATCTTGCGAAGACGGCCGGACAACTCGACATCCGCGGCGCAGTCGGACTCAAGATCGTCGAAATTATCTTTGTGTTCCTTTTCGTCGATCTCTTCGACAACATCGGGACTCTGGTCGCGGTCACGGAGCGTGCAGGCCTCATCCGTCCTGACGGAGCAATCCCCAAGCTGAACCGCATCTTCTTCGCCGATGCCAGCGCAACCGTGGCTGGCTCGCTGCTCGGAACATCGACTGTTACAAGTTATATCGAGTCGGCGGCGGGTGTCGCGGCCGGCGGTCGCACCGGCGTTACCGCGATTACGACGGGGATCCTCTTCCTGCTCGCGCTATTCATCGCTCCGGTCATAGGCGCTATCCCCACGTTCGCCACCGCTCCGGCGCTGATCCTGGTAGGCGCGCTGATGGTCGGATGCGTGGGCCACATCACATGGGACGAGCCGCGCATCGCTATCCCCGCCTTTCTCACAATTGTGACTATTCCGCTTACATATTCCATCGCGACCGGCTTGTCGCTGGGAATCGTGACCTATGCGATTCTGGAACTCACAACCGGGCGCGGCTCACGCAAGCGCTGGATGCTCTATGTGCTGGCCGTGCTGTTCCTGGTTCGGCTGATTTACATGGCCGTTTAGGGGAGAACGATCCGCACCGTCATCTGGACCTCCACCAGGGCGTTGCGCGGCAGCGAGTTGACGCCAATCGCCGCACGCACGTGACGCCCGGCATGGCCGAAGACCTCGACCATCAAGTCGGAAAAGCCGTCGATGACCTTCGGCGGCTCGGCGAATTCATTGACTGCGTTGACGTAGCCGTTGACCCCGACAATTTCCGCAATGGCATCCAGCGAGCCGAGGTGTTTCTTCAGCACCGCAAGCTGTGTCAGCCCACAGGCTCGAGCCGCAGCGTAGCCTTCTTCCACGGTGCGATCCGCGCCGACGGTCCCGGTGATCACGCCGTCCGGACCAGACGAGACGCAACCTGAAAGGTAGACCATCCGCCCGACCGTCTTGGCCGAGATATAGTTGCCGCCCATTACAGGCGGCGCAGGAAGTTCCAGTCCAAGTTCCACGAGACGCAATTCAGGAGTCATTTCGCAAAATGTATCACGTTGCTGCGCCCGTCGCGCCGCTGCTTGCTTTAGGATTCCCTTATGGCTCCCCGCCGGTTCGCTGTATGCCTTGTCGCCCTCTGTCTTTCGGTGCTGCCGTTGCGTTCGCAAGCCCGGCCGATCGGAAAGCTCACACTCTCCCCCACGCGCCACGCCGCTGACGATCTCGAAGTCACAGGCATGATCGCGGGTCTCCAGCCCGGCGCTGTCGGCTATGTCTCCTATGCTGAACTTGCAAAGCTGCCGCTGATCACCACCACCATCCAGAACGATGCAAACTTCGCCGATACGAAGTCGCGCGGCGTCAAAATTACCGGCATCCCGCTCGACGAACTCGCCAGGGCTCTCGGTGCATTGCCCGCAGCGGACCTTATCGATGCTCTCTGCACCGATCATTACCGCTCCCACTACCCCGCCGACTACATCGCCGCGCACTACCCCATCTTCGCGATGCAGATCAACGGCGTGCGCCCCGCGGCCTGGGCAAAGCAGACCCACGAGTATGACCCCGGCCCCTACTTCATCACGCACGCCAACTACGTTCCGCGCTACAAGGTTTTGTCGCATGAGGAAGAGCCACAGCTTCCCGCCAACATCGAGCGGATCAATCTCAACACCGTCGCCGCCACCTACGGCCCGCTTGCTCCGCACGGTAGTTACGCGCCCGAGTCCCCGGTGATGCAGGGCTTCACCATTGCGAGACAGAACTGCCTTCGCTGCCACTTTGCAAACGATATCGGCGGCTACAAGTCGGGCCGCGACTGGCGCATTCTCGCGCTCCTGTCGCGGGAACAGCCAAAGTATTTCGAGCGCTACACGGTCAACCCGAAATCAGTTGACCCGCACGCACACATGGAAGGGAACCCCAGCTACGACGCCGCGACGCTAGCCGCGCTCACCGCATACTTCCAGACCTTCACCGAAGGCACGAGGAAGAAATAGCGATGACACTCGATCCCGCGCTCCTCCTCCAGACTGCCATCGCCGAGGCCCGCACCGGTCTTGCCGAGGGCGGCATACCCATCGGCGCGGCTATCTTCAACCGTCAGGGCGAGCTCATCAGCTCCGGCCGTAACCGCCGCGTGCAGCAGAACGACCCGTCCATCCACGGCGAAACCGACGCCTTCCGCCGCGCCGGACGCCAGCGCAGCTATCGCGATCTCATCATGGTGTCTACGCTCGCGCCCTGCTGGTACTGCAGCGGCCTGGTCCGCCAGTTCGGCTTCCGCACGCTCGTCGTTGGGGAGTCTGTCACCTTTCCTGGCGGGCTCGACTGGCTGCGCGAGAACGGCGTCGAGGTCATCGACCTGGCCTCGCCCGAGTGCGTCGCCATGATGAACGACTTCATCCGCG
>JANXWZ010000001.1 GCA_025350865.1 Rhodanobacteraceae bacterium | reverse complement strand
CGCATCGCGCTCTGGACGTGTTAAGCATAATAATTCGCCTGAACAACGCAACCGATCCATTCCATTATTTCGCAAAGATAAATGGCACGATCACTATCTTCACTCTGCTATCCTTATCACAGGATTGAAAAGGGCTCCGGGAATTTCCGGAGCCTTTTGGCATTGTTCTCAATGCCCCCATACAGATTCCCAATCTATCTCCTTTGTTCCGGTCTCTTTACGCAGGAAACGGGGGAGGGCCCCGCTAAACCGTTGGTAAGATGGAAGCAACCATGTCCGCGACCGTCTCTCTCTCGCCTGAAATCCTCGCCAAGTACCAGCCCGTCATCGGCCTCGAAGTCCACGTCCAGCTCCTCACCGAGTCCAAGGCCTTCTGCGGCTGCGTCAACAAGTACGGCGGCGAACCCAACACCCACGTCTGCCCCACCTGCCTCGGCCTGCCCGGCGCCCTGCCGGTGCTGAACCGTAGAGCCGTGGAATTCGCCGTCTTGGCTGCCAAAGCGATCCACTGCGAAATCCGCGAAACCAGCATCTTCGCCCGCAAGAACTACTTCTACCCCGACAACCCCAAGGGCTACCAGATCTCCCAGTTCGACAAGCCCATCGCCGAGAACGGCTGGCTCGACGTCCCCGAGGGCGACGGCTCCACCGGCATCCTGAAGCGCATCGGCATCACCCGCCTGCACATGGAAGAAGACGCCGGCAAAAGCATCCACGACGGCTTCGCCGACTCCGTCACCCGCACCTACATCGACCTCAACCGCTGCGGCACCCCGCTCGTCGAGATCGTCTCCGAGCCTGACCTCCGCTCCGCCGACGAGGTCTTCGAGTACCTCACCCGCCTCAAGGAAATCCTGCTCTACACCGGCGTCAGCGACTGCAACATGGAAGAAGGCTCCCTCCGCTGCGACGCCAACGTCAGCGTCATGCTAAAAGGCGCAAAAGAGTTCGGAACCAAGGCCGAAGTAAAGAACGTCAATTCGTTCCGATACATCCGCTCCGCAGTCGAGCACGAGATCGAGCGCCAGATTGGCGTGATCGAAGGCGGCGGCCGCGTCAAGCAGGAGTCGCGCCTCTGGAACAACGGCGAAGGCCGCACCTACTCCATGCGCAGCAAGGAAGAGGCCCACGACTACCGCTACTTCCCCGAGCCCGACCTTCCACCGCTCATCGTCGGTGCCGATTGGCAAGCCGAAATCCTGAAAGCTTTGCCTGAACTCCCCGAACCGCGCCGCGCCCGCCTCATCGCAGAGTTCGGCATCTCCGCCCAGGACGCCGCCACCTTCACCGCCACCCGAGCTTTTGCCGATCAGTTCGAATCAGCCGCCAAACGCGCCAAATCGCCGCGCCGCGTGGCCTCGCTGCTCACTAGCGAAATCACCATGCGCCTCCGTGCCGCGGCTGGTTATCGTGAGGGGTCAAACCACGAGTCGCCGATCAGCGAAGACGGCCTGGTCCTCGCCGCTGACCTCGCTGAATCCGGCGAACTCTCCAGCAAGATGCTCAAAGACCTGCTTGACAAAGCCTTCGCCAACCGCGAAGATTTCACCTCCGTCTACGAGCGCGACAAGCCGCAGCAGATCTCCGAAACAGGCGTCATCGAAGGCCTGATTGACGAAGTCATCGCTGCGAATCCGAAGCAGGTCGAGCAGTTCCGCGGAGGCAAACGAACCGTCGCCGCCTTCTTCGTCGGCCAGGTGATGAAAGCGTCCAAGGGACAAGCCAACCCAGCCGTCCTGAACGAACTCGTCATCAAAAAGCTCGACGCCGTCTAACACAGCAGAGAGAATGACCTGTCTTAGGCTGTCAGCTCACAGCTCTTAAGCTCACAGCTGGAAGATCATGCCTTGTCTTTAGCATCAGAGTCCCTATATGCAGCTTCTCCGCCTCGGGCTTACGGTGATTGCGATGGCTTCAGCGATGGAACTCGCAGCACCAGCCCGCAATCTCCAACCCGGCACTCTCCCGCCCAACACGGTCACCCTCTCGCAGATGATGCGCGAGCTCTCCGCCAACCCCGGATTCACCGAAGCCTTCCTCAAGCAACTTGAAGGTGGCGACCAGAAGAGCGGCGCTGCCATGCTCACGCCCGATCTCGTCGACCACCTGCGCAAGCTCATCGTCGGCAAGGACTGGGCCGGCCTCGACCGCTTTCCCGGCTGGACCATGTCTTCCATCACCCCCACAGTTGGTGCTGTCAGCCGCCTCCGTGGCGACAATGACAGCCCCAGGGCAAAGGAGTTGCTGGCGAAGTACCTCGACGTCGGGCCCTACGCCCTCAACTCCGCCGGCACCCTGGTCGACTTCCGCCAGCCGTCGACGCTCCCCAGCTTCTCCGTCGATGACCCGGCAAAGCAGCTCGGCTACGGCGTAACCCGCCCCGACGGCCCCAGCCCGCTGGCCGCCACCCACCCCGACTCGCAGCGCCTCGCTTACGCGCTCAACCGGCTCGCTGCCAATGGCCTTGATGGTGTCTCTCCTGCCAACGTCTTCTGGAACGACGAGCGAACGCCCTCAACACCAGAGGAACTGATCGAGGCCATCGCTCGCACGGGCCAGAGCGTCACGGTGACCGATTCGCGTTTCTTCGCCAACTTCGGCCACCTGCATTGGCACGGCCAGAACGTCATGATGCCGTTCTTCGTGGACACCCAAATTCTCGTTCCCGGAACGAACCGCCCCCTGCTTGTGCCGGTGTCTCACGCAGAATACGAGTGGCACATTCGCGGCCCTCTGCTCAACGCAGACGTGTCTTTCTACTTCGGCATCGACGGCAAAGCCGAGTTCCGCACCATGGACGAGCTCGACCAGTCGTGGGTGATGAAGCGCGACGCCCACACCTTCACCGGTCCGGATGCGCTCGAGATCACGCGGCTCTTCGGCCAGATGACGCGGACTTACGTGCGCCTGCATCAGGCTCACCCTGACACGCCCTTCGACGGCTACTACGCCTTCGGTGTCTGTCAGGATGTCGCCGCCGCAGTGGAAATGAAGATGACCGGCAAGACCACGCTCTTCCCCAACACTGCCGATATGCGTCTCTTCACCGATCCACGCGACGCGGAGATCAACGATCTGATTCGGCGGTTGCCAAAAGATCGAGACGGGAAGCCGCCGGAAGTGGAGCGAATCTTTGGATCGCTGCCGGTTGGCTCATCGGACGCAGAGCTCGCTACGGTTGCAATCCCTGGCCTTGGCGTCGATCTCGTCGCTGTCCATCAGGCGTGGACCGCAGGAAACCTGGAGCGGACGAATGTAGCCTGGTGGCGTAGCTTCAAGCTGGCCAGCTTTCTGATCGGGATACTGCTCTCAGCTGCCGCCTTCTTCCGCAAACGCTGGTGGAAACGCACCGTTTAGCCTGTGCCAGACAACGCTTCGCCAGGCCTGAATCTCCAACAGTGCGGAGGCAACATGGCCACAGCGAAGAAAAGTTCCAGCACCAAGTTCGGCCCGGCGGCGGGCAAGAGCGTCGAGCGCGAGATGAAGGCGGGCAAGCTGAAGAGCGGCAGCGGGCAAAAGGTGACGAACCCCAAACAAGCAATCGCCATCGGCTTGTCCGAGGCTCGCAAAGCCGGAGCGAAAGTTCCAACCGCATCGGACCGCTAACGATCTATTTGTCAGATGAAGAGGAAGACGTTGTTGCCGCTGCCGGAGCGCTGGCCGGCGCCGCAGCGGGTGCGGCCGTAGGCGCGCTGGCCGCTGCCGCAGGAGTATCGCCCGATGCTGCTGCGGGTTTAGCCGAGGCGTAGCCGTCCGCGTACCATCCGCCGCCCTTCATCGAGAAAGCAGGCGCGGAGATGACGCGCTTCAACTCTCCGCCGCAATGGGGGCAGGTCGTGATCTCCGGATCGGAAAACTTCTGGATCTTTTCAGTGTGCTTATGGCACGCGGTGCATTCGTACTCGTAAAGCGGCATGATGGGGTTCCTGTAAGTAGTTTAACCCATCCGCAGATTAAGCCTCACAAACCCTGACTGTGGGTCGCAACAGCATCCAGCATCCCACCGCGAACACAACCACCAGCAACGGTCCATCGACCAGTTTGCGGATGTACCAGCCGAAGGCGGCAATGCCGTTCGTCACCGCGAACAGAATCGCGAGGCAGACAATGGTCTTCGTCGTAGAAGTAAACCGTGCGAAGAAGCGCCAGGCGATCAGCGTCATCAGCAGAGTTACCGGTGCGACGTCGTACTCCATGATGCGCGGGTTCAGCAGGATCACTCCCGTCAGCAGCACCGGAACCCACTGCTCCAGCGTGAATTGTCCGCTGAGGAAACGGCGCGACAGATACCATAGCAGCCCCAGCAATGGGAGAGCATAGCCAAAGTAAAAAATGATGCCGCCGGGCGAATACGCAATGCCGTGGTTGTAAAGCACATCGCTGAACAGGCCCGCCGGGCTGCATCCGAAGTCGCGGTTGAAGAGAAATTGCAGGTCCACCGCATGCAGGTAGTTCCGGAACAGCGTCGGCCAGACGAAGGGCTGCATGGCGAACAGCGCCACTCCCGCAGCGGCTGTCAGACCAGCGGGAATCCATTGCTTCCTCGCGGAGAGCAGCGGAATCACCACCAGGCTGAGCAGCGGAGCTTTGACGCACGAGGCCGCCAGCGTCGCGACGTAAAACCAGTTCCAGTTGCCGCGCCGCCAACCCAGCAGCGCGCACAGCAATACCGCTGCGTACAGAACGTAGGCAATATTTCCACCCAGTACTGTGCCGTTCTCCAGCATTCCGGGAAAGAAAGCTGAAACCAGCGCAAGATACAGAAAGAACTTCCGCTCCTTGCCCTCGGTGAACTGGATTGCGAACCACATCTGCCCGAATACGCCCAGGACGTACAACAGCCAGTACACGCTGCCGCTCAGCCAGAAGGGAAGCGCCCCAATTAGGCCGACCAGCGGCAGCGTAATGGGCGAGTAGACGTAGCTGTACGGCGGGTCGCCGTTGGCATTCAGCATTGCCTTGGCGTGGTAGGCCCGCTGGATCGCCATCGCATCGGCGTACGGATCATGGCCCACATGAAGTGAGTCGATGGCGGCCTTATAGACACGCACATCCCAGCTTGTGGAGGCGAGCGGGAGACAGCACGCCACCGCCAGGATGACAACTATCCAGAAACCTATCAGGATGCGGTTGTTGGCGAGTCGTTCGGTCGTTGCTTCGCGCTGCACCAGGCTCAACCCGAAACCTCAATGTCGCTGACCAAAACCTCTTCGACCGATTCACGACGCGGGCTCCGGCGCAGCATTCCCCACGTGAATACGCTGCTGACGGAGAGATTCCAGACTGAACCGAGTACGATTCCGGCTGCTCCGGCCACGTACCATTCAACGCCGGACTGCCACAACGCCCGCGCAAAGATGATGTTCGCCCACGCCCCGAACGAGCAGGCCGCGACAAAGCGCGCCGCGCCGGTCAGCATCTCCGCACCGTGCAGGCCACGGCTGCGGAAGGTCAGCATGTTGTTCAGCAGGAAGTTCTCCACCATCGCGACAAACGTGGCGACCACCTGCGCGGCAACAAAGCTCTTGGTTACGAAGTGGCTGAGAACAAGGAAGATCGCCAGGTGCGTGACCAGACCGACCACCCCCACCAGCATGTAGAGGGCAAGATGCAAGGGCAGGATTCTACCCAGCCGCTTGTTCAACACCAGCAAGACGTACTCGATGCCGACGACGACGTTGAGCTTGCTCTCGCCATGTCGCCGCGCGCCGAACGTGTACCCAACCTCTGCAATCCGCACCGGAACCGAACTGGATGCCAGCACGTCGACAAGAATCTTAAATCCGCCGCCCTGCAGATCGCGCACCACGTCCAGCAGGAAGCTGCGCCGCATCACGAAAATGCCGCTCATCGGGTCGGTGAGAGTGCAACCGCAGACGGATTGACTCACCCTGCGGCCGAGTCGGCTCAACATCACACGCCACTGCCCAAATTCTCCCATGCTGCCGCCGTCGGAGTTGCGTGTCCCGACCACCACATCGAGCGACTCCGCGCGCAGGCGGCCCAGCATCTTCGGCAGGATCGTCTCGTCGTGCTGCAGATCGGCGTCCATCACCGCGACCACAGGGGCGGAAGTCGCCATCATGCCCTCGATGCAGGCCGACGAGAGTCCACGCCGGCCGATGCGGTGGATCACCCGGATGCGCGAATCCCAGCGGGCATGTGCGGCAATCACCTCGGCCGTTCCGTCGGGAGAATCGTCGTCGACGAAGATGGCTTCCCACGCCAGCCCGCGAAGCGCTTCGGTCAGGCGCGCTATGACGAGGGGTATATTCTCTCGCTCGTTGAAGGTAGGAAGCACAACCGCCAGGTCCAATGGTGAGCAACGCAGAGCTGTCACTGGAAGGGTCGAGGTCTCGTCGAGGAAATCCGCAATGGTCAATGTGAGTGGCGGCAGCAACTTCCCTCCGGTGCGACTGCCCTTACCCTGGACGCCGCATGGTGAAATAACCGATTTCTTTCTGGTTATCCAATAAGACGACGAAAGACGCGTAGCGGGCGATAACGATAAACAGTATGGAAGCAGTTCTTCTTTTGAACCTATTCAGACAACAAACACCGGTTGCGACGAACAGTTGCGGCGATTGCCGCCATTTTAATCTTCCCCGGAATTTCCTCTATTCCCCTTGGATTGTGTCGGTTACGCCTCTCCCAGCTCGACCAGACGCACACTGGCAATCGCCTCCACGGCCTTCAGCGCGGCTAATGCAGGTGCGGCATCGTGCGCGCTAGGCACGTCGATCTGGACGACAGCGAGCGCCTGCCCCTGTGGAATTTTCTGCGAACGCGTGCTCCGCCCGAGCGCAAAGTTGGCAATGTTGATCTGATGCTCGCCCAGAATGGTACCGATCCGCCCGACTACGCCGGGAACGTCGTGGTTACGGATGACGACCAGCGTTCCATTCAGCGGCGCCTCAATGTCGATGCCGTCATAGGTAAGCAGGCGCGGCGAAGTTCCATGCAGCACCGTTGCCGACGCCGCGCTATCGCCGTCCGAGGAGTGAAGCGTGAGCTTCAGCACCGAGCCCGAGCCGCCGCTGACGAATTCCTTCTTGTCTTCCTGGATGCGGATGCCGCGCTCCTGCGCAATCGCTGCCGCGTTGATGCGGTTGACGCTGTTCTCGCCTTCCGTATCCGCGAAGATGCCCGCGATAGCCGCGTTGCGAATCAAATCTGTCTTGCCCTGTGCGATGCGGCCCGAGTACGTGATCTGGATATTCTCCAATTGCCCCGGGGTGGAATGCGAGAGGAAGTGCCCAAGCCGCGACGCCATCTCAATGTAGGGTGCGACTTCGAGGTACTCCTCATGCGAAAGCGATGGCAGGTTGACGGCATTCTGAACGACGCCGAGCTTGAGGTAGTCGCGGACCTGCGTCGCAAGCTGGATGCCGATCGCTTCCTGCGCCTCGTCCGTTGCGCCGGCGATGTGCGGAGAGAGCAGCACATTGGGCAGCGCAAAGTAGGGCGAGTCCTTGAGCGGTTCTTGGTGGAACACGTCCAGCGCGGCACCTGCGACCTTGCCGGACTTGAGTGCGTCGGCGAGTGCGGCATCAACGATCAGTTCACCGCGGGCGCAGTTCACGATGCGGACACCGGGCTTCATGATTGCGATCGACGTCGCATTGATCATGCCTTCGGTCTGCGCCGTCAGCCCGACGTGGAGCGTCAGGTAGTCGGAGTGGCGGAAGACATCGTCGAGGTTGGCAAGAGTGACGCCGTTCTCGCGGGCGATCACCGGCGCGATAAACGGATCGTAAGCGACCAGTTCCATGCCAAAGGCTGCGGCGCGTCGGGCGACTTCAAGCCCGATCCGCCCAAGCCCAACAATACCGAGCGTCTTGCCGCGGAGTTCCAGACCTTGCAGTGACTTCTTGTCCCACTTGCCGGCGTGCATCGTCTCGTTCGCACGCGGAATCGACCGGCACATCGCGATCATCAGCCCAAGCGTCAGCTCCGCCACAGCGACTGCGTTCGCGCCCGGTGTGTTCATCACCACGATGCCGGCATGAGTAGCGGCTGCGGTATCGATGTTGTCCACACCGACGCCCGCCCGGCCGATGATGCGCAGCTTCGGCGCGGCCTCGATCAAAGCCGCGTCAGCCTGCACCGCAGAGCGGACGATCAGAGCGTCGGCGTCGGCGAGTTCTGCCTTCAGGTCCGTGATCTTGTCGGCAGTGACGCAGTTCCAGCCGGGTTCTTTTACGAGGAGGGCGAGGGTTGCGGGGGAGACTTTCTCTGCGAGGACGATCTTCATGAGTGTCCCTAGTTTATCCGCAAAGGCACTCTCTGCGATGATCCTTCGCTCACGCCGCCACCCGGGCAGCTACTTCGCGACGTCGCAGGATATAGCCCGCGCCCTGCAGCAGCAGGGTGACGCCGATGCAGGACGCCGCCGCAATCTCGAACCCAACCTTCTGCTTCTCCATCGCCTGGTACCCGATGGCATGCGCCGCGGATAACGCGAAGCAGAGGTAATTCCAACGCTGGAGCCGCTTCCATGCGGGAGTGCCAAGGCGACGCAGCGACCAGTCGTTTGACGTTGCGAACAGGGCAAGCAAGACGAATGTCGCGACCAGACCGGTGAAGTTGTTGAAGCCAAACAGATCATGCCGAAGCCCCGTCGGACCGTGCAGGCGGTGTTCGTACACGTAATAGAGCCACGGCCGCCCGCGGAGATGGACATTTTGGCCAATCACGGCATGGAGCAATCCGAGAATGCCGGCCCAAATGCCGACATCGCGGCGCCAGTCGCTGGAAGTCGGCATGCGCTGCCTGCGCAGCAAATTCCACGGCCCGATCAACAGCGTGAATACCAGCAGGACCAGGGCTGGATACGCTGTCGCGAAGCTAAGCTTCGACACTGCATCTTTATAAGGCCGTGTCACATATAGCCCGGTCACGCTGATCACACAGGCAAGAAAAAGGGGTGCATGGTGCCGATAAAGTCGCGTGCGAAATCGCACCTGTTGCGCAGTGCCCATCGCAATATCTTATCTGCTTCCTGGCTGGCCGAAGGCATAACGCTGAGACAGGAAGACCGGACCAGGGCAATCATCGCCGCTGGCCCGGTCGTGTTTTGTCAACTTTGCGACCGTGCCTATTCTTTGTTGCTCACCAAGCTAAACATGACCCCCTGCGGGTCCATTCCCTGCATGATCCAGCCGCCGCCCGGTACCGGCATCGGTCCGTTGAGGACCGTTCCGCCACCAGCCTGCACACGCTGTATCGCGGCACCGATCGCGCCTACGTTGAAGTAAAAGCCCCAGGCAGACACTGGCATCTGGGGCGACTTCAACATCATGCCGCCGTCGCCCATAGGCTTGTTGTCGCCCTGATCGAAGAGCCGGTACGTGCCCATGGGTCCCATGTCCATGTCGTTGAGCTTGGTCCAACCGAACATGGTGCTGTAGAACTCCGTCGCTGCTTCGAGGTCAGTGGTGTAGAGCTCGTGCCAGCCGATTGTGCCGGGCGTCGGCGATTCAGGGCGTTCAGGCGACGGCATGGCGGGATTTGGCGTAAACACGACGAACGCCGCACCCTGCGGATCGGACACCACCGCGAAGCGAAGCATCCCGGGAACGTCGGTGGCAGGTTTCCAGAGCTTGCCGCCGGCTTCAACAATCTTCTCGATATGGGCATCCACATCGTCGACCGAGATGTAGCCGATCCAGGCGGAGTGGCCCTCCATCGCCATCATTCCGGCGATGCCGACATTGCCCAGATTGAATACTGTATACGGATTTCCGCCGTCACTGGGCATTTCGGAAGTGGTCCATCCGACCACCTCTGAGTAAAACTTCCCGGCGGCTACTGGGTCACTGGTCATCAGTTCATACCAGCCAAATTTTCCTTTGGGAGTAAACATTTGGGCACTTCTCCTTGATGCCACGGACGCTACAACACAAAGGACTGCGCCCAGTTGATTGATTACGTTGGTATCAACACAATAGAGCTATGTCAACTCGCGAAAACGTTAATTTTCGTGCAGAGGCTGACACTGACCGGGCCGTGCCTTTCAGTACGACTCTGATGGTGAAGGACCACTGCCTCTGCCTGCATCTGCAGCGGGCGGCCAGACAGATGGCGCGGCGTTTTGACCTGGCGCTCAAGCCGACCGGGCTGACGAATGGCCAATTCTCGTTGTTGATGAGCCTCAACCGGCCCGAGGCGCAGGGTGTCCCGCGGGCGACGATCGGCAGTGTGGCGGAGCTGTTGGGTATGGATCGGACGACCGTGACGGCCTCAGCGCGGATTTTGTCGGGTCGCAAACTCCTCCGGCTGGACAGTCACCCGTCGGACCGGCGCACCAAGGTGCTACGGCTGACTGACCACGGGATGCGAGTGTTGGCCGAGGCGGTTCCCATCTGGACGCGAGAACACGAGGCGCTGGAGCGCGAGCTGGGTGTGGGTGTGCCGAACCGTATCCGGACGGACCTGGGTTTCGCCAGACACTCGCCGCGGTCTATTGGCTAAAACTCCAGGGTAAGTCCGGCGGCAGGCAGGAACGGGAGCGTACTTTCGCGAGATCCCTGGACCGAGTGTGACGTCGCGATGGTGCCCAGGTACGCGAACTGGTAGTAGCGATAGTTGGTGTGGCCGTGGTGGCGGTCTTGTTTACGTCGGTGATGGAGACGGCGGCCTTGGCGATTGGCTCGCCGGTCTGCAGGTCGACGATGCGGCCAGTGATCGTGCCGGTTTGTGTTTGTGCGAGAGCTGGTCCGACGCCAAGCAACACAAGTGCGATTGCGGCGATTCTGTGGCGGAGGCAGTACATCGTTCGAAGGCTCCTGATCGGGCTTTGATCGCTGTGGGACTTTACGGAAGATCTGGCGGACCGACGTGATCGCGCTGGGCCTGGAGGTCGAGGTCGCGGGCCTTGTGGATGCGCCTGCGACGCTGCCAGAATTCGACGATCTGCTGCAGGCCGAAGGCGATGATGAGGCCGACGCACATGGTGATGAGGTGGAGGAACATGGCATGCGGCTCCGGCGTTCTGCTGGGTCGGACAATCGTATCGCATGTGTCGGAAGAAGAACCCGCTACAGCGCGTCGAGCGCCTTGTTATACGTGGGGTCGAGCGTGGCGGCGACTGATTGGGTGTAGTCGATCTGATTGATTGCGGAGGCGCAGGAGCGGAGGAGTTCATCGATCTGCGACCGACTCAGCGCGGCTAGCGTGGGTTCAACGCGCAGCGGGATGGCGGCTTCGGTGATCTGGCGGCTGAGCGCGATGCCGGCGGAGTTGACCAGCGCCTGCTGGCCGTAAACGGAGCTGTAACCCTGAATCTGCCACGTCGGGAAGAGTGGGATCGCGGCGGCTTCCCGTGCGGTCTGCCACGCTGAATCTTCCATGGACGACCACTGCCAATAGAAGCGGAGGCTATCGGGCGCGACGGTCTGGTGCGCGCGGAGCTTGTGCAGGATATCCATGTCGGCTTCGAGCATCTGCTTTTCGGAGTCGAGGCTCTTCAGGTCTTTGGCGAGCGTCTTGCGATTGGCGGTGATCTCGCCGCGGAGGTTTTAGCGGGCCTCGGTGCGCTCGCTGTGGTGGTGGACCACCTCGATTGTCTGCTCAAGGCCGACCGCGATGAGCAAGCCAACGCAGATGGTTCCGACGTGGATGAAGAAGTCTTTCCAGGTGTGAGTGGGGCTGTGGGGCGGGTGGACGTCGAGCATAGTTGGATTCCGGATGGGGTAAGAAGTAGATTCAGGGTTGAGAGGCGGAACAGGTGGCATCGCTGGCTGGGCGTCCAAGGGCAGGAGCGGGAAAGCTGTCTTCGTGGCTGCGCAAGACAGCGGTACGGTCGGCTGCTGCCGCCTCGGGGGTGAAGTCGTGGGTGATGGTGTTATGCACGTACTGGAAGATCCGGAGCCGATTTTTGGCGGCCAGCCCTGCAGCGAACGTATTTCCGACGAGCGTCGAGTATTGCTCCAGCTGTTCCGGATTCATACGAGTGAGGTCAGGCGTGGTGGGGCAAGCTGGTGATGCGAATTTGCTCTCGTAGGCTTGCTGCTGTGCAAGTGCAGTGTAGAAGCGAGTGCGATAGTCGTAGGAGATCTCGACCTGATGGTAGTCGGAAGTGTACTGCTCGGCGAGGTGAGCGGGCAGAAGGGCGACGGTGCCGGACTGTTTAGCGGCATCCCAGACGCCTGTGACGGGGAGATCCCAGATGAACGGCACGCCCGGTGCGGACTGTGGGCGGGGGCGATACGCCAGTTTGGCGTGTGTGGTCAGTACGGTTTGGATGTCCTGCTGGAGACCCAGGAGCCACTGGAGCTCGATATCGCTGGCACCGTAGCTGTTCTCGATGCGTTGGGCATTATTGTGGGCTTCGTCCTGCAGGTTTTCTTCGAGTTCGTGGGCCTGATGATGGTGATGCAACGTCTCGACAGTCTGCTCAATGCCGACGGCGATGAGCAGGCCGACAGTGATTGTTGCGATATGGATGAAGAAGTCTTTCCAGGTGTGGGTGGGGCTGTGGGGCGGGTGGACGTCTAGCATTCCGGCTCCGGGTGAAGGGATTGGGGTAATCGTACCCCATGACTCAACGAAGAGACATGGGGCGCCTGGCACCCGGCGTTGCTTCTAGAAGGATCGTTTAGGTTTCTAGCGGCTAATGATCATTGGGCTAACATCCGCAGGTCGTATCGACCCGGCGATCATCGCACCGGCTTGGATGTCCCCCGGTTCGGCAACATGTGTTCCCCGCTGGCAAAGCACGGCATCGAGTCTTCCCAGTGGCTCTCAGTCAGTTGGCGTTTCTCACTGCCGTCAGCCTTCATGATCCAGATCGAGCCGTAAGGCTGGAATGAATTGTCATACAGCGCTGCCTCATCGCGAAAGCCGTACTCGCCGCTATCCCACAGGATGTACTTGCCGTCCCCGCTCCACACCGCATGGGCGTCGTTCGTCGGGAAGGTTGTCATCGGTTTCGGGTCCTTGCCATCGGGCCTGATGGTGAAGATATCGAAGTTGTTATCCTGCTTCCGCGTGAAGAGGATGCGCGTTCCGTCTGGTGACCAATACGGCAGATTATCCGACTCGGTCGTCAGGGTCCGGGTGGTCTTGGTTTCAAGGTTGAATATACGGAGACCCATCTCGCCAGTACCGAAGGAGCGATACACCAGCTCTTTGCCGTCGGGTGACCAGCTGGGAAAGCCAGCGTTCGGCATATCCGGAGTGAGTTCCTGCACGCCGGTACCATCGCGATTGACAAGAACGATTCGTGCTCCAGCCGTGAGCCTTCCCTGCAGGAATCCCCCGTAGCCAAACGCGATACGCTGCCCATCCGGCGACCAGCTTGGCGCGAATGCTGCCCCCTTTACGGTCTGGAACACTACCTTTCTGTCGCTGCCATCCGCATTCATGGTGACGACAGAGGAATCAGCGTCCTTGCTGGTGACGAGGAGCTTTCCGTCTTTGCTGAAGCTTGGGAACACGTCCGTGTAGCGATATTCATATTTGGGATCCCAGCTATACAACTGCTGGTTTTGCGGCCGAGGGGAGTAATCTACCCGTTCGTAAATGACCTGTGTGCCGTCTGGGGTCCACGCGGGCGATCGGAGGCTTCCCGGAAAGGCTTTGGACGGCACGGCGCTCGCTCCAACGTAGGCGATACCCTGATTTCTGCCAGACTTCGTGGCGAACCCGATACGACCGTCGGCCAAAAACTGTGGCTCTACCTTCAGGCCGGGTCCGGTGGTCTGTGGGGTACGTTTTCCGGTTTCCAGCTCGACCGAGAAAATCTGAGAGGTAGCTCGTGTAGAAAGTTGGAACACTCGCGCGTCCCAGGTACTCTCGACCGGAATCTCGTAGAAGACAACCTGCCTGGAATCTGCGGACCACTTGGGCGAGCCGGAGCAGATTCCAGCACCGGTCAAGCGACGGAGACCCGATCCGTCCGGATGAATGGCGTAGATACTCAGTTCCTGAACGTGCTCCCACCCGTTGCCGTTGCCGTGGCCTTTCCATTCTGTATTCCGGTCAGAACTAAAGGCAATCCACTTGCCGTCTGGTGACCAGGAAGGGCGGAGAAACGCATCCGGCTTCATCGGGTCGCCCTGGACGTCCGCCGAGCCGGTCAGTTCTCGCAGGCGCTTCGTCTTGAGGTCGAGAATCCAGATGTTGGCACGGTGGCTACTGCCTCTCGTAGACACGAACGCAACACTGTTGCCGTCCGGCGAAAACACAGCCTGATCATCCAGCGCAGGATCGTCCGTAAGCCGCTCCACACCGGTCCCATCGGCATGCGCACGGTAAATGTCTGCCTGGCCGGAACCGGTTCGCTCCGACGTAAAGACGATCCACTTCCCGTCGAAGGAATAGGTCGCGTGATAATCGAAGCTGCTGGTTGGGAATACCTTCCGCTCGCCGCTCCCATCGGGGTTCGCCATGTACAGTTCTGAGGTGGAAGGGCCAATGCGATTCATCAGCATGACGTCTTTTGCGGGAGCAAGAGCGCCGAGAAGCAGGAGGCTGAATGCAGCGAGCGTAATCATGGATAGAAGCTTGCAAGCGCGACCTTAAATCTCTCTGAGAACCAAGTATGGTGTGATGACTTTGTAGAAGTTCGTGGTGCGCTGCAAAGACCTTTAGGACTGCAAATGCATAAACCATCCATTGCCGGACTCAACATTCTCCTGGTCGAAGACGACAAGGAGCTTGCAACCTTTGTCCAGCGAGGCCTGCGAGATGAGGATTGTTCTGTTGCGGTCGCACATGATGGAGGAACCGGCCTAAGGCAAGCCGAGCTGCATGCCTATGACATCATCCTGCTCGACGTTATGCTTCCGGTCCTGAACGGCTTTGAAGTCACCAAACGAATGCGGCTTCAGAATATTCGAACGCCAATCCTGCTTCTTACAGCGCGCGATTCGGCCGATGACATTGTTCGTGGCCTCGATGCGGGCGCGGATGATTATCTGTCGAAGCCATTCCAGTTCGAAGTGCTACTGGCGCGCATTCGAGCCCGAACACGGTACAACGCAGACCATCTCGCCCCACCGATGCGTTATGCGGACATCGTGCTCGATTCCGAGAAACACGTCGCACACCGCAGCGGGCGCCGCCTGGACCTGACGCAAACCGAGTATGCCATTCTGGAGACCCTCATGCGTTCCGCAGGTCGCGTGGTGCGCCGAAGCCGCATCATCGAACAGGTCTGGGGAGGCAGGGACGTCAGCGATAACAATCTGGACGTATTCATCCGGTACCTTCGTGGCAAAGTAAATCTGCCGGGCTTGCCAAGACTCGTACACACCGAACGCGGTGTCGGCTACTCGCTGAGAGAGGGCGAAGAGTGAAGGGCCTTACCATTCAGCTTCGGCTTACGGCGTGGTATCTCGTCACGACTGCCCTGATCCTCGCGCTGTTCGCTGCGGGATCATGGTATGCCATGCGCGCAAGCATGCTTCACACTGTGGACCGCGATCTCAAATTTCGCGTTGCGCAGGTTATGCCGTTCATCGAGGGCCATAAGATGAACAGCCTGGAGCAGTTTCAAAGCGCCTTTTCAAGCGAGTCCAGCACGGCTGTGCTCGGTGTCTTCGTTCAAGTCACCAACGACCGTTCTGAAATTGTCTTTGAGTCCAACATCCTTCGTTCTCATCGCATCTCCGCGCTCCCCCCTGCCTCCGCATCGGGAACGATCGATCTCTCGACCGTGGGACGTTGGCGGCAATGGCCGATTCGAGTGGCAAGTAAGCAGATTGTTTCAGGCGGCGTTCCGCTGACGATCCACCTCGTCCAGCCGCTGCGCGACATGCTCGTATCCCTGCGCGAATACACGACCTATCTCGCCTTACTGCTCACTCTTGCGGTCATCATCGCGACAAACCTGGCTTACCTGGTCAGCCGTCGCGCGCTCGCACCAGTCGAGAGTCTTCGACGTGATGCAGAGGCTATCGATTCCGACCACCTGTCTTCCCGACTGCCTCTCCCTCCAACGGACGACGAGTTGAAGCGTCTTGCACAGACTCTCAACGCCATGCTCACCCGCATTGAGGACGGCTTCCACGCTGTGCAGCAGTTCACGGCAGATGCCTCTCACGAGCTGCGAGCACCTTTGGCTCTGATCCTTACCGCGACCGAGATCACACTTCGCCGTCAACATTCGCGGGAGGAACTCGCGCAAACCCTTCAAACCGTGCAGCGAGAGGCGCTTCACATGACGCGCCTGGTAGAGCAACTACTCGCGTTGGCGCGGAATGATGCGCACCAGAACAGGACAATATTTGAACGCGTGGATTTGGTAAGGACGACGCGAGAGACGGTAGAGGAGCTTCAGCCATTGGCCACCCGCAAGGGCATCCACCTGGTGAGTACGGTCGCAGAAGGCGAAGTGATTACATGCGGAGATTACACCCAATTGCGCCGCCTCCTGGTACTCCTCATCGACAACGCGCTGAAGTACACCGAGGCAGGCACGATATCCGTAACCCTGGCGGTCTGCGACTCCGACATACTACTTGAGGTTTCAGACACCGGTATCGGCATTGAAAGCTCTGCCCTGCCAATGCTCTTCAACCGCTTCTGGCGTGCAGACAAGGTTCGATCCCGGCTCGACGGCGGGACTGGGCTGGGCCTTGCCTTGGCGTTGCAAATCGCCGCCCAACACAAAGCAACCATCACCGTAACGAGTCAGCTTGGCTGTGGCTCGAAGTTTCTGGTCACGTTGCCGCTTCTTCAAGAGAAAGAGTGTTGAGAGCACAGCCCAAAGCTATGGTTCCGGTGAAGGCTGAATGGTTCAACTATTTGCTGCTCTGGTCCATCCCCTATGAACTGCAAGGGTCTCTCCAGGTGGGGGTGGAGCTGTGGGGCGGGTGTACGTCTAGCATTCTGGCTCCGGAGGTTCAGGGTTGCGGTAATCGTATCCTCTGTCCCAGAGTCGAGACATGGGCACCCGCTACCCGACACACGTCAATGGTTACTCGACGGTGGCTTCCGTCTGGGCGCGACGGATGTAAGGCCCCATGGCGTCGCGTGAACCGACATTGTCCAGAACCGCCTGGCTTGCCCCTCGCAGGATGGCAGTCCACCGTATGAGTGCGTCGTCGTCGCCAATCAGGTCGGCAAGGGCGGAGATGAGTTCAGTGCGCTGAAGCAACGAGAGTTCCGCGGCGATGGCGGGTGCGGTCGCCCGCGCGTTGAACGCGAAGCCATCGGCACGAGCGACATTGCTGAGGTGGCGGAGGGTCGCGGTGTACTGATCGGCGCTGACGTAGACCTCGTCGCTCTCGTGGTCGGTGCGGTCGTACATCTCGGCGAGACCTTCTGGCAGCAATGCGGCTGTGCCGTTCGATTTCGAGATGGCCCAGACCGAACGTGTGACGCCTTCATACTGGTTGGCGCTGGGTCGTGCGGGCAGCACGATCGTAGCGACGCGTGGGTCCGTGGCAGACTTGCGGAGCGTCTCCAGCCATGCCTTCTCCCACGCCCGGTCGCTCTGCATGTTCTTGAGGTTCGTATCGGCCAGCTTGATATTGCGCTCGCACTCTCCGCGAAACTCGGCGATAAGATCTTCGCGCTGATGGTGGTGATGGACAGCTTCGACCGTCTGCTCCAGGCCCACGGCAATCAGCAGGCCGACCACAATGGTGGCGATGTGGATGAAGAAGTCTTTCCACGTATGGGTAGGGCTGTGCGGCGGGTGTACGTCGAGCATTTGAGGCATGTCCTTTCGTGACCGCTCCGGTTGGTTTACTTTCCTTCTCCTCGTTCGGCTTCGAGTTTGCTGGCGTATTCATGGGCTTCGTCGAGGATGCGGGCTCCATCGTGAGTCGGCTCGGCATGGGCGGGGCCGTCCATGCGCATCTCAGCCCAGGTTGGGGAGCGATCAAAGTCCGGGAACGTTCTGGTCAGCGTGCGCTGTTCCCAGGCTACTTCCTCGCATGTAGCGATGCTTTTGTCGATGTACTCGATCTCGCGATCGATTTCGGCGGGGGTGAGCTGAGATGGGAGCTTCGCGACGGCATACGTATTCGCGCTGTGGATGGCCTTTACCTTCTCGCGCAGGACTACGGCCAGGATGTCCAATTCACGATAGAGGCTGGCGATGTGGCGAGCTTCCGCGTCAGGCAGATGAGACAGGACATTATCCTGCTGGGCGCGAAGCCATACCGAATCGCGCGGAACGAGGAGCACCTGATACCACTCGAGCTTGGCGGGCCATTCAGACTCTGGCGCTCCCGGATGCTGCTTGAGGTAGACGAAGACGGCACGATTGTCGAGGAGCATGACAATCTCCCGGCGAAATTCCTTGGTATTGGCCTCGAAACGATTGATGTTGATCAGTCGCTCGGTCTCCAACGCATTTCGGATTTCGGCGACGAGCTTGCGCTCATGCGGATACTCCACCGTCTGCTCCAGGCCGATGGCAATGAGCAAGCCGACAACGATGGTGGCGATATGGATTAAGAAGTCTTTCCACGTATGGGTGGGGCTGTGGGGCGGGTGAACGTCGAGCATTAAGGCTCCGAAGGAAGGGGTTGGGTATTCGTATCCCATGTCTCAACCGCGAGACATGGGGCACCCAGCAATCGGCTAGCGCGACAGCCAGAGAGGGCCGCAGGGCAACTCGAATCCATCGACCGGGCCTTCCCCTCGAACGATATCTGGACGGTCGAGGATTTCGGCTGGTCGCCCGGGGCGATGGATGGTAACGCTGCCTGCGATCGGATCGACCAGCCACGCAAGCTTCGCACCGTTATCGAGCCACGTCTGCATCTTGGCCTCCACCATCCGGCGCGGGTCACTTTGCGAGCGGACTTCGATGAGGAAGTCGGGGCACAGGGGCGGGAAGCCGGATTGCTGGCTCGGCGTCAACGCGTTCCAACGGTCCAGTGCAACCCAGGAGGCATCGGGCGAGAGACAGGAGCCGTCCGGAAGGTTGAACCCGACGCTCGGGCTGAAGTCGATACCGGTCCCAGCCTTGCGCGTCCAGATATATAGCTCGCCGTTGACGTATCGCTCGTGGGTGCTTCCAATTCCGCCGACTGGGGTCATTACCGTGATCTCTCCCTCTTTGTTCCGCTCGATTTTGTAGGGCTTGTTCTGTTCGGAGAAACGCATCAGCTCTTCGTCCGAGACAGGAGCGCTCGGGCGCAGCGTGATGGGCAGTGTGAGGTCGAGCAGGTCGATTTGTCCAGCGCGCATTGCCAGTCCCTCCGATGGGTCTATGGTATCCCACCCCAAACATGGCATATGGTTCGCCGCGAGGCCTAAGCCGCCACATTCAGCGGCGGACGCGCCGTTTCGGGATCGCGTTGGTTCTTGGCTTCGTCCGGCGGATCGGCTTCGGCGGCGGTGGCGCGAGCGGCGCCAGACCGTCGACGCCAAGCAGAACGTTATTCGCCAGCCCAAAGAAGTTGAGGTGCGGCACCGGAGCAGCGGGCGGCGCGGGGTTGGGGTTCGGAGCGCCGTCGGTTGCAGCAACGAAGATCGCGGTGTGATGCGTCTGGCTGAGCGCGATGTACGTCACGAAGCCCGCGCCGCCACCAGTCTTTTCCGTGATATCGGACCCATCAGTCGCGGCGATGTGCATCCACCCGAGGCCGATCCCCGTAGGCGCACCGGCATGATCCAGTCCCGACTGCTTCAGCAGGGTAGCGGGATCAACGTAGACCGCCTCCGCGATTGCCGGCTGCGCCCCCAGCAGGTACTGGAGCCAGAGCGTCACGTCGGCGGCAGTCGAGTAGAGCCCCGAAGAGCCCGCCGACTCCTGCGTATCGGTGCACGGGCCTTCGTCGCGTCCGGCCTGCAGCAGGCGGGCGCACTGGCTGGCATTCGGAGTGAAGCCGGTCTCGCGCATCCCGAGTGGCTGGGTGGTGCGCTCGAAGAGTAGCGTCGCGTAGGGCTTGTGTGCGGCCTTCTCCAGCGCGTCGCCCAGCAGGTCGAAGCCGACGTTGCTGTAGACGGCCTCGGTTCCCGGCGTGGACTTCAGAACCTGCTTCGGGAGCCAGCGCCAGCGGGAAGGCTCGTCTGGAAAGGTGAAGTGCGGCGTGCCCTTAGGGGCGTGGCCTACCTCGCGTGGAATCCCCGAGGTATGCGTCGCGAGATTCGACAGGACGATAGGATGGCCGGGTTTGCCGGGAACCTTGACCTTGGGCGGAGCGAACTTCTGCAGCGGGTCATCGAGCCTCACCAGCTTGTCGCCTGCGAGCTTGATGAACAGGTCTGAAGCGAAAATCTTCGAGAGCGAACAGAGCCGCAGGATCGACGATTGCGTAGGCACCTGGCCGCTGCCCGGAGCCGTCTCGCCATAGCCGCGGAAGAAGACCTGCTTGTCGCGCACGACGACCATCACCATGCCGGTCGAGCCGGACCTGATGAAGAGGTCCTGGCCGAGAGCATCGGCCGTCTGCAGGTCGGGCAGAGCGGCTTGTGCAGACGCATATGGATGCGGCGCGAGCATCAACGCGAAGGCGAAGGCGGTGCAAATGAGTTTGGGGCGACGCAAGCCTCTATCTTATCGCGGCGCTGCCGACGAAGCGGTGGATATACTCGGGGCATGAATCGAGCCGAGCCCGGACGTGCTGGTCAGTGGATTGTGACGGCGCTGGTTGGGCTGGTGGCTGTGGCTCGGCTGATATTTCTGTATCGGCTGCCTGATCGCTTGCTTGTGCGATACATTCCGGACGACGCCTACTATTACCTCGTCATGGGGCGGAACTTTGCGCAAACCGGGCGCTGGACCTTCGACGGCGTCGAGCCTGCCAGCGGCTTCCACCTGCTCTGGGGATATCTGCTTGCCGCCCTGTACCGCATGGCTCCAGCGATCAATCTGCAAGGCATCATACTGGTCACCGGTGTGGTCAACATTGGCTGTGTAACGCTTGCTGCGTGGCTTGCGGCTCGGACTGCCGCGAGACTTTATGGCGATGGTGCAACGATTGGCATTGCAATCGTAATGCTCTCCGCGCTATCGCTTCAATGGGACGTAAACCTGATGGAGACGGCGCCCGTGCTGCTCGCGTCGGCGGCGGTGCTGGACTTGTTGTGCCGCACGGACGAGGCTACCTCGCGGTGGTCGGCTGCTGCTGCTGTAGGACTCGGCTTGTTCGGGATGCTGGCGCGCAGCGACTTCGGGATGCTGCCGCTATGCCTTTTTGCGATGCACTTTCTTATGGCGAAGCGAGGACTCTCGAGCCGGACGATGACCCGGATCAGTGCCGCTGTGCTGGCTGGATCAGTGCTCGGGCTCGCAGTTGTGTTGTTGCACACACACTGGATCTCAGGCGAATGGGCCCAGTCCAGCGCGCTGCAGAAGCTGCTCTGGTCGCGCCAGCGGGGCTATTCGTCCAGGCTGGTGCTTAGTCTGCTGCACAGATTTTTCCTGCCGTCTGAGAACAGCGGTACGATATCGCGGCGAGTGGAATGGATTGCTGCGACAGTTGCGTTCGGGATGTTGGCATCTTTGACTGCCGGGCTGTGGAAGACCATTTCAGATGGTGATCCAAAGCGTAGGGCCATGGTCTTCGGAGTGGTGGGTACGATCCTTGCTTACGTCGTCTTCTACCGCTTCAACAGCTCCGAGCTGCAGAACTGGTATGTAGCAAACCTTGAAATTCCAGTAGCGCTTCTCGCTGCCGGCGGGGGCAGGTGGCTGGTTGAACGGCAGCGTGTCCTGTCGCTCACGATCGCCGGGCTGGTTTGTGCCTGCGGGGTTTGGTTCAGCTTTGAGCCTCCACTGACATATCAGGCGGCGTTATATGGAGGGGGAGTCTACCTCAAGGCTCATCCGGAATTGCGGCCGGTTGGAGCATGGAACAGTGGCATCATCTCCTACTTTGGGGATGGAGAGGTCACCAACCTGGACGGGCTCGTCAATGACCGGATTTTGCCTTACTCGTCCGCCGGAACGCTCGCAACTTATGTGCGGCAGCGCGACCTGAAGACCGTGTTGGACTTCCGTGTCTGGTTTTCCGCAGGTCTGAGTCAGCGAGCAGGCGACGCAAACGGTGAGTTGGGAAGGTGCGTCGAGGAGCAAATGCTGATGCGAGCGAATGGCGAGCCAGACGCCAACAATCCAGTACGGATTTTCATGGTCAAGCCACAATGCCGCAAAGCTCAGGTGAAGTAGTGCGGGATGAAGCTGCTGAGGTTATCCGTAATTGGCCCGGCCGACTCGCGGACACCCAGCCCGCTGCATTCCTGGTCGATCATCCATACGCCGAGGATCGGATAGCGCGGCTGCCCGGCGGCGTTGGGGAAGATTGCGTCCGGCGCGATAGCCTGCCGGATGAACGGGCCGCCACCGTATGGGCCGGGGGTCTCAACCGTCTGCGCGTTGGGCCGGATGATGGACACGTTGGCACCTTCGCGTGAGTGCAGCGGCTTGCGGACATACGAGGAGAGGCGGGTATAGCTGCTCGTCTGCATGTCTTCGCCCGGTCGCTCAAAAAAAGCTGGGAGCAGCAGCTCGTGGTTCGGGTAAAGCTCCCACAGGATGGGCAGGATTCCCTTGTTCGAGAGCAGCATCTTCCAGATCGGCTCGATCCACGTCATCGACTGGTAGGTAGCCAGCGCGTTGGGGCCGAACTCCTCTGCGAGCATCGCCTCCCACGGGTAGAGCTTGAAGATCGACTGCATCTGGTTCTCGTCGAAGTCGGTGTCGACGAAGCAGTGGCGGTCGGGGTTCCAACCGATGTCCTGGAGCGGAATATGGCGCGTCTGCAGGCCAGCCTGCTCGGCTGTATCGCGGAGATAGGTGACGGTGAGCAGGTCTTCGGCGGCTTCCTTCGCGCTTTGCGGATCGGGCTCGTCGAACTCCAGCGCGGCGAAGTAGACGGGCTGGGTAAGCGATTCGGCGACATCCTTCCACTTCGCGATCAGGCGGTCGTGGATCGAGTTGAACTGGTCGCGCTTGTGCAGGAACGACGTTCCGGGCAGGGTCTCGGTCACGTCTTCCATCCACGCCCATTGGACCACTGCGGCTTCAAGCAGCGAAGTCGGGGTGTCGGCGTTGTATTCCAGCAACTTGGGAGCCTGACCGGACGACGCGCCGGCCCACGAGATATCGAAGCGCCCGTAGATTGCGGGCGGCTCCTTGTTCCACGCCCACTCGATCATCGGGACAGCGGCGGGCGGAATATCGAGCTCGTGATAGCGCTGCTTGTCGATGACGTGCTGCGCGGCGGCGAGACACATGGTCTGCAACTCGTTGCCGGCCGCTTCGAGAGTATCGATCTCGGCGGCGGTGAAGTGGTACGCGGCAGACTCGTCCCAATATGGATGCGGAGCCATGGCCGAGGGTGAGTGGTAGGTGAGGCCTTGCTCTTCGACCTTGGCTTGCCAGTCGGGACGCGGGGTGAGGGTGATTCGCTGCATTACTCTCCTCCGCTGCTGCCGTGCGAGCCGCCGCCGGATTCCCCGGAGCCGCTGTGGGTGCTGCCAAAGCCGCCGCGCGTAGTGCTCGACGAGTAGGATCGACCCGCAATCGGCGCATATCCGCCGCCCGTGACCGGTGTTCCGAGGCCATAGCCGCCCATGCCCCCGTAGTAGTAGCGGTATGGATAGTAGAAGCCGCCGGTGGAGTTGCGGATAGGTTGCTGAGAGTTGGTGTTCTGGCAGAAGCTGTCGGCGACGACTTGGTTTTTTTCGTCGACACAACGCTGCATCTCGGGCTTGCGGCAGCCGGTGGTGATGGAAAGCGCGGCGGCGGCAAGCAAGGGCGCGGAGACGTGGAGTGAGCGCTTCATCCTGAACAAAAGGTTATCAGGGGTTGGGTGTTGCAGGGCAGGTTTGCGGAAATGGGAAACGGGTTGGGCAATGGGGGCTGTGTAAGCCGGGTGTACGCTAGCGAAATGGCATTGGTCTTCGAACATGACCCGCAGAAGGCCGAGTCCAACCAGCGCAAGCACAAGGTTTCATTCGTCGAGGCTCAGACAATTTTCGGCGACCCCTATGAACTTATGATCCCCGATCCGGACCACAGCGGCGAGGAAGAGAGAAGCATTAGTATTGGAGAATCGAACGCTGGTCGCATCTTGACGGTGGTTTATACCCAGATGGAAAACGTAATTCGACTCATCAGCGCGTGGGAATCTGAGAGCGACGAGATTGCGGAGTATCTGGAAAGGCGTGGTGGTTGACAATGCGAAAGAGCTACGATTTCTCAAATGCTGTGCAGGGAGTCCATCACAAGGACTACAACGAGAGTCACTCGCTGGTGCGGATCGCTGTCGAGGACAAGCCTGAGTCCTCTTCCGACGATGTTGTATCACTCGATCCCGACGTGAAGGCGGCTTTCCCCGATTCGCGTTCCGTAAACGAAGCGCTTCGGCTGCTGATCAAGGCGGCGAAGTCGGCGCAGGAGTTGAAGAGGGCAAGCTAGGCTGCTGAGGATCGGTGTATCTGGAGTACGACGGATCGCGAAACGGGCTACTTCGAATCAACAACGATGCTTCGCAGGAAGGCATTGAAGTCTGTGCGCGAAGGGGTGTAAATGTCGGCGTTCGCGTCGAGGATGGCAACGAAGAAGCGGATCCCGGGTAGACGTTGCAAAGTTTCTTTAGGACGATAAAAGGTCGGCCCGGAGGACTTGGGATCGGCTTTAGGCAGGGCGGTGGGGCTTTCCAGCTTTAGCCCCGGATACTGAGGTTGATCGCTGGCAAAGAACAGGAGCAGGGCGTGCGCTCCGCCTTGCAGGTAATAAATGTTGTTGGTGATGAGCTCATAGGCGACGCAATCTTGGGTCGGACAGGGGAGGCCGGTTGCGATCTTTGCACCGGCAAAGTCGGGCTTGTCTAGGTAGCTCTGGGCAAAGGAAGCAAGCGATTCTCCGGGTGGCGCCGGATCTGAGTGAAGAGACATCGTCGCACTGCTCGGCTTGGTGCGAGTCTTGTAGCGCGGAGTCTCGACGCCTGCATAGCACGGCCCATTCTCGATCTTACTGCCGATCTGGACTGCGTCGTCGGATGGGATTTCGAAGGAGATACCGCAGAGGGTGCTCGTGAAGCGGGCCGTCTTGCCGGCTTGGATCTCGGACCATGCTTGCTTGTCTGTGTACGTTCCGGTGTTTGCGCTCGGCTTGATGGCGTTGCGTGCAATCCGCTCGAGGGCGGAGTCGACTGGTTGCCCGTTGTTGGCAGCGTCAGCGAGGTCGTATGCGCGGACGGCGTGGGCCGGCATGAAGGTGACACTGGCGCAATTCGCATAGTCCTGCCAGAAGTCGCTGGGGAGCTTCTGGGTTGAGGCTTCTACGCCGAGGAGCTGGTTCATTCCACCGACGGTGTCGTTGGATTGGCAGCGATGGATACCGAGGAACCACGCGGCACGGTAGTCGTTCGCGGCGAGGGCTCCAAGGAGCTTCATTGCTGGGTTGTACGCCTCTTGCAAGTCTAGGTTGTATGCGAGGTGTGCTGTAAGGCCTGTCAATAATTGCAGTTCAACGTTCTGTGGGTGTGATCGCTGAGCCGATTGCAGGGCCAGCAGATCAACCTTGAGGCGATTTGCGACTTGGTCCCGGGGCACGGGAAATCGCCACCCGGATTCGTAGGTTCGGGCATAGCCATTGATTGGAAGGAGGTCGTCGTAAGCGACTTGGACGGCATTGTCTGTAGGGAGTTGCGTCCGGTCGATTTGGCGGATTTGTGCAGAGACTGCTGATCCAGTCAGGATTGCGACGACCAGGGTAAACCTGTGGGCAGAGGACATGGAATCCTCGGAAGGAATGATCGCAGTTTATAACGGTTCAAAATATAAGGCTGTCGTTTGCTTCTGCTAACGGTACCCCACCCTTTCGCATGATGCTGGAAAGAATGGGGCACCCTGAGGGATGAGTTACGCTAGGCAGCAGGTACTGCGCCCGCACTGACACTTATTTTCTGCGGCGGCCGTCGCGCTCCGTTGGGCGTAGAACCCTTGCGCGGCGATCAAGCCGTCACCGAACTTGCATCCTGATTCCGGGACCGACTTAACCATCACTTGTTCCAGCGCGCCGATCAGCGCGATGGTGTCCATGTAGTCGAAGAAGCCGAGGTGGGCGATGCGGAAGATCTGCCCCTTCATCTCGCCCTGGCCGTCTGTGATGATGGCGGCGAAGCGGGACTTCAGTTCCTTTACGAACAGCGTTGAGCTGACGCCAGCCGGTGGCAGGACTGATGTTGCCGCGGCGGAAGGTGCATCCGGCGCGAACAGCGTGCAGCCCATGGCGAGCATCGCGGCGCGGGTCATGGCGGCGATTGTCTCCGCGTTTTCAATCAGCTTCTTGCGGCCTTCGACGATATCTCCGGCCGGATTCTCCGCCGTAGCAGCCTGCGCTGCGATCCAGTCGAGCGCGGCGCCCAGTGCGGCGATCAGAGCCACTGCCGGGGTGTAGGCGGATTCTCCGTTGCGGGCGTTCTTGCGTTCCTTGCGGAGGTCGAAATAGTAGCGCGGATTGTAGGCGGCTTCCATCCGGTCCCAGGCCCTGGGGCCGACGGCGAGGTAGCTCAGGCCGGGCGGAATCATGACGGCCTTTTGCGATCCACCGATCAGGACGTCGATGCCCTGGCCGTCCATATCGATGTGGGTGGTGCCCAGGCCGGTGATGGCGTCGACGACAAGCAAAGCTTCGGATGCGGTGTCCTTGAGGAGTTTGGCCACGGCGGGTACGCAGTGGCGGACGCCGGTCGAGGTCTCAGACGATTGCATGAAGACAGCGCGGGTTTCGAGGTGAAGATTTGCCTTGATCTCGTCGATAGAGAAAGTCTGGCCGTATGGCGCGGAGACAACATCGACATGGCACCCGAAGGCTTTACAGAGAGAAGACCAGCGTTCGCCGAATTTACCGGCGGTCAGGACCAGCACGCGGTCGCCGGGCGAGGTGAGGTTGGAGACGGAGGCTTCCATCGCTCCGGTGCCGGAGCTCGAAAGGATGATGATGTCGCCAGCCTCGGTGCCGACGAACTTTTTGAGCTGGACGAGCACGCAGGTGTAAAGGGCGCGGAACTCGGCGGTGCGGTGGTGAATGTCGGCGGCTGCCATGGCGAACTGGGCGGCGGGGAGCAGTGGGGTGGGGCCGGGAGTGAAGAGGCGAGTCTTGCGGATCATGCCACTATTGTAGCGATGTTGGTGCGATAGGCGAACGACGGGCTGAGAAGGGGTGGACAGGCCTGAAATTAACAAACGGGTAACAAGTCGCGCTAAGACTAAAGTTGCATGGATATGGTTGCCCGGACGCCATCGTTTCCGTCTAACATTTGAATTGTCCTAGCTGGTTACCAAAGTTCGTACCCGGCGGTGACTACTCCCTGGTTATTGGTGAAGGATCCTCATTATGTTGATGTTGCGTGCCGCAGTCCTAGTCTTTCTCATCTCCTACTCGGCCGGGCTCAGCCTTGCCGAAGCGCCGCGTGCGTTGGATGGAAGTTGCTCGAATCGCGCGTTTACTCTTGCGGAATCGATCCGCTGCGAAGGATTTACGGCTAATTCGGATTCGGGATTGAGGTCTTCATCGTCGATTAGCTCTTCGTGGTCGTCAAGTTTGTCGTCGCTGCCGGACGCTCCGGATGCGGACTCAATCGAAGAGTTTCGAGGCGCGTTGCCGAAGGGTTTTGGGCGCCAAACCAAACTGCGGATGGTGACGGATCGCTTCTCGCAGACGGCGGTGGGATTTGTTTTCGGCCTGGGTGGCCTGGGGGCACAGGTATCGACTGCGTTGGGGACCAAGATCAATCTGCGGGTGGGTGGCAGCTTTTTGAACGTGAATCCTCAGGTTATTGAGCAGGGAATCCCGATTGACGGCGCGGTTCGGCTGCGTTCGCTTTATGCCGGTGTGGACGTCTTTCCCTACCGCAGCACGTTTCACATTTCGCCCGGGTTGACCATGTACAACGGCAACCGGATGACCGCGGTGACCAATATCGCCGGAGGGCAGCATTTTTCGATCAACGACATCGACTACGTGAGCGATCCGACCGATCCGGTGCATGGCTGGTTCGACGTCAACCTCGGGCGGCGGTTTGCGCCGAGCCTTACGGTGGGCTTCGGCAATATGCTGAAGCGCAGCGCGAACTGGACCCTGCAGACGGATTTCGGTGTGCAGTTTATAGGGACGCCGAAGTTCACGCTGGTTATGAATGGCAGCGTGTGCACGCCGGCTGACGGCTGCACCCGGATTCAGGACGACCCGCAGTCCGTGGCAGACCTCAAACAGCAGCAACTGGACGTGAATCGCGAGATTCAAATTCTGCGGTTCTATCCGATCCTCACCACGTCGCTCAGCTACCGTTTCGGGCACAAGGTATCTACGATATTCTGGCGATAGAAGACAAGCTTTGTGGAACGGCCTGCTGCCCCGCAATCGAGGGGCGGCGGGCCGATTTGCATTTTGGACTAAGATCAAAGCCGAGGATTGCGATGAGCGAGCAGGAGAAAGTAACGATCGGGACACGCATTGGCAAGGACATCATTGCCGCGATGCGGGCGAAGGATGAACATGTTTTAACGACGCTGCGCATGGTGAAGTCGGCGCTGAAGAACAAGGAGATCGATAAGCGTGAGCCGCTCACCGATGCGGAGGAGACGCAAATTCTGACGACGCTGATCAAACAGCGGCGAGAGTCGGTGGATTCGTTTACCAAAGGTGGCCGGCCAGAATTGGCGGCGAAGGAGCAGCTTGAGATCGCGATGATCGAAGGCTATCTGCCGCAGTCTGCCAGCGACGACGAGGTGCGGGCGCTGGTGCAGGGCGCGATCCATTCGCTGACAGAGAGTGGCGGCGGCGTAAAGCCGGGACCACGCGACATGGGTACCGTGATGAAGGTGGTGCAGCAGCGGATTCTGGCGAGCGGACTCCGCGCCGATGGCAAGATCGTGAGCGAGATGGTGAAGGCGGAGCTGGCGGGGTGAGAGATCGTCCAGAGGTCATCCCTCAGAGCCAACGGACGCTGCCCATCCAACACACTCCAACTCACCACCGCGGTCAGTCTAACCCACCACGCCGTCAGTCCAACTCACCACCGCCGTCAGTCCAACCCGCCACGCCGTCAGTCCAACCCACCACCGCCGTCAGTCCAACCCACCACCGCCGTCGTTCTGGCAAAGCCAGAATCTCCGTATTTGTCTTTCTCGCGGCGACAAACGTCGCAAAGCTTCCTCGAATCACGGCCTTCGCGTGTACACGTCAAACGAGGCGTCGCTGAACTCGCGCTCGTAGTGCGTCCATTCTGCAGCAAACTCGGGGCTTTCCAGAAACCACGTAAGCATGTCGAAGTCCTTTCCTTCGATCCCTCCGCACGGATGCCGCTGGGTGCAGTGGTCGATCAGGATGACTGTTGGGCGATAGTAGGCAAGGTCTTGCGCGGTGTCGGTGCGCTGGGTTGATTCCAGTTGCTGCAAGGCTTCGGGAGTGAGCTTTTTGAAGGGGCTATTGGGCCTCGTCGGGCCGAGCTTGTTTTGCACGATTGCGGGGAGCATCCACAGATGCGCGAAGCGGCTGCCCCAGCGGAATCTGTGCAGGAAGACGTTCGAGAACGCCACATTGCTGGTGGAGAAGACATAGACGGTGGTGCCGGGTGGATACGGCGCAAGCAACGCTTCCACCTTGCCACGCTCGCGATACACGACGTGCAGGCTTTCTTCGCGCAGAAGGGACGCGCCCAGGCTAACGGCTGCCAGCGTTACGAGCGTGAGGATGACGCGGAAAGCCGGGCTGGGGTTGGTCTCAAGGGCCGCTCGATGCGAATGCACTGCCTCCATCGCCAGAAAGCTGACGGCCAGAAAGAGAAACGCCAGTGCCGGATACCCGTGGTAGACCCACCCGGCCTTCTGCATCGCGAAGGCAACCGAAGCGCCCAGACTGCAGCACAGTAACGCCGTTGGTATGGCAGGCGCCCGCAACGACCGTCGCTTCACGATGCAGATCGGAAGCAGGATCAGCGCCAGGTACAACGCGTAGCTGCGGTGGGAGAGAACGATGTCGACTCCTCGTAAGTTTCCGAGCGCCCAATAGCTATTGACCAGCAGCGGAACTACCTGCCTGAGGTAGAGTGGCGTTCCGATCAGCACGACGAGCACGTACGCCACGATGTTCGCAACAAGCGTTACAAATTCGGGGCTGATGGCTCGGCGCAGGCTGCGTCGGTCGAGGGCGAGAAATATCTCCAGCGCCATGATGATCAGGCTCTGCTGGGGCTTGAAGCAGATGGCGATGCCGGCGGCGAGACCAAGCAGGCAGTACTCGGGCCAGTGGAGACGCCGCAACTCGGACGTGGCTGCCGAAAGTATGTACGGCACCATCAGGATCACCAGCAGTTGTTCGCGCTGGCCGAAATTGTAGAGGCGAATTTCAAACGATGCTGCGACGATGGCGAAGCCAACCAAGGTTAACACTCGCCAGCCGGTCATCCACGATTGCCGCCTGAGAATGCTGACCGACCACAGCGCGGTGGCAAAGCTGAGGGCCAGCACGGTGAGCCGCATCATGGTGGTCGCGGAGATGTGGAGGACGCTCGCCAGAATGGCGGGGATCTCGTTGAACCAGAGGATAAGGGGCGGATTTACCTCAGTGAGGTGAGGCCCGTAGAGCTGGTCGCCGGCGAGCAGACGTTGCGCGCCGTAGAGGTACCAGGATTGATCGTGGCCGGGAAAGAGCGCAAACAGTAGACGGATCTCGTAAAGCAACAGGGCGGCCATGGCGGCTGCGAGGAGCGCCTGCGTAAAGAAGCTGCGCGCGGTTGTCGGTTGCTGACCCGTCATGCTGGCGCAAGGTTAGCAGACTATTCGCGAATGATTTTGACGAAAATTCCGTCGGGAAGCGTGGCCCCGCCGAGGAGCTGGATTGCGCCGTTTTTCACGAAACCGCGCAGCATCGTGGGGGAGGAGGGGTAGGCCTTCGGTTCGACGGGTTCGATCGCCGTTGCACGTGGACGGTTTCCCACCGCAGGCGGTGGGGCCGATTGCGATGGAGCGCCCGAAGACTTCGCCGGGGCTGCGGGGTCGCTGCCCAGCACGCTGCGGCGCATGCCGCGGTCCATTGCCTGATTGGCGAGGGCGTCGGCGGCCTTGTTCTTGTGGCGGAGCGCGTGGGTGATCTCGAAGGCATCGAGCTTGGCGATGCGGTCGCGCGCGGTCTGCCAGAGAGGCTTCAGGTCGGGCGAGTTGACCTTGTATTTGCCCTGGATCTGCTTGACCATCAGCTCGGAGTCCGATACCAGTTTGACGCTGCGGCGACCGTTCTTCAACGCCCAATCAAGGACTGCGAGCAGGCCGCTGTATTCGGCGTAATTATTGGTGCGGATGCCGAGGAACTCGCTGAGTTCGGCGAGCGTGTTGCCGGTGGCGTCGGTGATGACAGCTCCGAAGCCGGAGGGGCCAGGATTGCCGCGAGAGCCCCCGTCGCAGTGGGCGAAAATCCAGTCGGAGGTTGCGTGGGGAGCGGTGTTCTCGGGAGGAAAGAGTGGCATAGCCTTCACAGGGAATCGAATGTTTTACGGTACGCTTTGTCGGTCATCCCGGCGGTTCGCACCAGGTTGTGCAGAGTGGCTGGCTTGACGATCTTGTGGTTGGGAACGGCGAGGGTTACCCAGAAAACTTCAGGGTGAGTCATGATGATGTGTTCTGCGGCGCGCCGGGTGACCCATCCCAGACTCTCGAAGGTGCGTGGGTGGCGAACGCCGCTGGCGTCAGGAAGATCGGACAAACCCATTCAGGCGGCTTCCCTGGCGAGTCGGGGCAGACTGATGGATACCGTCTCGAGAATGGCGGCCTGATCTCTTTTGGGCACTTCGGCGGCTGGTTTGATTCGCTGAAGCAAATCCTCAAAGATGACGCTCAGACAGGCGTCGATGGCATTGCGGATGTTGTGCTCGGCTTCTTCGCGGGTCTCGCCTTCGGAGTAGCAGCCGGGTATCTCTGGGCACTCCGCAGTGAAACCGCCCTCCTCCACAGCAACGATGCGTATGGTGACCTGGGTTGATTCACCGGAGATGACGGATTGAGCCAGTTGCCCTTGCATGGTCATATTCTAATGCCGAAATCCTGACGCCGCCGCTCCCATTCGCGGATCCAGCATTACCGTTGTGAAGTGCAGCTGACCAGGACATCGACCTGATGCGTCGCGGGTTGCGGCAGCAAGCCTGCTGAGGCGGGCTTGCCGCCACAAACGGTCTTGACCTGCTGCAGGGAGCGGTCGACGTCGACCCGTTCGTACACCCCGCCCGGGGGCAGCTTCCAGACCTGGGTCAACTGTGCTTTCTGGTCGGCGGTCATTCCGGGGTCGAAGATCAGATTGCGCATGTGGTACGCCTCGCCCGGCACTACGGAAAAGGTGTAGCTCATGGTGTGGGCGGTGTGGTCCTGCATGGAATCCACGCTGGATTTGGCGTCGAGGAAGCCGTGTCGCTTGTAAACGTAAGCCATGCGGGCCACGGTATTTTCGACCAGCGACGGCGACGGCACTCCGCCCACATTGACCTGATGGTCCGATTCGAGATCGGCCGCCGTGACGCTGCCGGCGAGCTTCGGAATCGTCACGCGAGCGACCTTGTATCGGCTGCCTGGGTCGGCAGAGCCGGTCATGACGACGCCGATGTGCTCTCCTTCCAGCTTCGGTTCGCCGTGGCCGATCGGTCCAACGGTTTCGTCCAGATAGCCGATTTCCTTCAGCGCGTAACCTACGTTTTCGCGGACGCCGGTCTGCGAGATTCCTTCGATATAGTCGATGTCCACCTGCGAGTGCCGCACTGATTCGAGCACCGGATCGCTATCCCACTTCACGTTGTCGATCTTGATATCGGTGACGAGCACCTTCGGAGAGGCGATGCTGTACTGGAAGCGGCCACCGGCGACGCCGTGGCCTTCGACAGTGACGTTCAGCCCTCGATCCCTCATGACTGCCACCAGGGTTTGCTTCACCTGATCTTTCAACTCGCCGTTCGCAGGAACAGACCCGCTAAAGAGCGGCAGCCTTTCGTGGATGGCGTTGTTCAGTTCGGCCTGCGTGAACCATACGAAATTTCCATACTGCACGCGCTCCATCTGGGCGCTGGCATTGGCTTCGAGCGAAAAGGTGAGGACACCGGCGTTTGCCCCCCATTGCACGCTGGTAAATAGCCCGGACGCGTCCAGGCGCGCGGCTGCTGTGTCGATTTCATTTTTCGTCAGGGTTTTGCCGGGTGTGAGGCCGCTGAGGGTCAGAAGCTCGGCCTGCGACTGCGGGGCGCCGGTGAAGGTGATCGTCTTGGCGACCATAGTCTGGGCAGCAACCGCAGCCGCGATGGAGAGAAGGGCGGCGAGGAGTAGGGCAATGCGGGTGGACTTCATGGGGCTGAGCATATCAAACGGAAGTTGCAGTAGACTTTGCGTATTTCACCGGTCCGCCCCAAACTAGACGTATGCAGGATTCCAGCCCGGACGGTCGGCGGCGCATTGACATTGAGACATGGGAGCGGAGAGCTCTGTTCCAGCTCTTTCAGGGCTTTGACGAGCCGTACCACGGCGTATGTATCCGGGTCGACTGCACGGAGACCTACATCTACGCAAAGCAGCAGGGCTGCTCCGTCTTTCTCTCGCTTCTGCACCGTTCCCTTGCGGCTGCGCAGTTAATCGTCAACTTTCGCACCCACATCGACGACGGTGCGGTGTGGCTTTACGACCGGGTGAATGCAGGAAGCGCCGTTGGGCGCCCCGATGGAACGATCGGTTTTGGTCATTATCTTTATCGCGAGTCGATTGACGAGTTTGTCCGCGAAGCATCTCTGGAACTGGATCGGGTTCGCGCGCGCACCGATCTTGAACGATATCCTGACGCCAATTTGATCCGTTATTCGACGCTGCCGTGGTTCGACTTCACTTCGATCTCCCATGCCCGGAAGCTATCGACCCAGGATTCGACGCCGCGGATCACCTTCGGCAAGATCACCGAAGCAGATGGAAGGCGCACGATGCCGGTGTCGATCCACGTCCATCATGGGTTGGTGGATGGCCTGCACGTGGCACAGTTTGTGGAGGAATTCCAACGCCTGCTGCACGATCCGGAGTGGCGTCCTGGTCTTCCGGTATCAGAACACCGGGGAGAGCACTAAAAGGCAGATTTTACCGTGATAACCTTCCTGCGAAATCGGGGTCTATACAGCAGCTTCAATTTTCTGACTCCGGAGTCGGATTGGTCTTATGGGCGCTGAATTGTTCGGTTTAAATGTCGATGGAAATGTGTCGCCGGTATTGGCGGCGTTACGCCGGCCGGGGCTTGCATCTGGTTCGGGCACGCTAATTGGCGTAGAATCGTTGCCAATGGCCAAGGCTGCAGCACAAACCGGTACACGGAACGGAACGAAGCTGACCCAGGCGCAGATGGATGCGCGGGCGCAGCAGCGGGTCGAGGACGATGAGCTGATTCGCGAGGCCCAACGCGGTGATCGCAGCTCGTTCGACCAGTTAGTCCGGCGCTATGATCAGAGCGTACTTCGCCTGGCGCTGCATATGCTTGGGAATGAACAAGATGCGCAGGATGTTCACCAGGATGCGTTCATCAAGGCGTATCGGCATCTGGGCAATTTTCGGTTTGAGTGCTCATTCTATACGTGGCTTTACCGGATTGTGACGAATCTCTGTCTCGACCAGCTCCGGCGGCGGAAGTCGCGCCGTGAAGACCCGGCAACCGTCCTCGATTCGAGCGGCGACGAGATGGATTTGATGGCTAACATCGCTGACGGACGCGCCATGGCGAATCCAGGTCGCGAGTTGGACCGGAAGGTGATGGGAGAGCGGATTGCGGCCGCTCTGGATAAGCTGACCCCGCGTGAGCGGACAGTGTTCGAGCTGAAGCACTACCAGGGACTGAAGTTGCGGACCATCGGCGAGATGCTTTCGACCACGGAAGAGACTGCAAAAAACACGTTGTTCCGAGCGACGCGGAAATTGCGGTTGAACCTGGCGGAGTTGAAAGGGCTGTAAGGCAGTGGTAGGGAATAGAAAGCGTTCTGCATGGCTCACCGGGCAAAGACCTGGGGGCAGTTTGGGTTACGAAATTTAAGAGGCTAGACGAGGCGACAGCGATGAATTGCGAAAGTGCACGGGACAGCATTCAACTTGCGGCGGCGGGTGAGCTGCCGGATGAGCAGGCTATTGGGTTGGAGCAGCACCTGATGTCGTGTGAGGAGTGCATGGCTGAGCTTTCCGCCATGCGAGAACTGGATGAGCTGCTGGCAATGCATCCAATGCTGGAGCCCGACCCCAACATGCTGGCGCAGGCTCGGGTGCGGCTTGACGAAGCACTGGATGCAATCCCACAACATGGATTTTTCACTCGCTTGCGTGCCGATGCGGCAGCCTGGCTCGGACACCTGAAGGGTGCCCCGGCGCTGGCAACATTGCTGGTTGGCTGCGGTTTTCTGGCAGGAAATTTCACCTATCGGTACCAGGTGGCGAATGCGCCCAAACCGCCTTCGCTGGTGATTCTTTCGAACACCGGTGGCGGAATTTCGACGATTTCAGACGTGCAACAGCTTCCCAACGATACCGTGAAAGTGAGCTACAACCGCATTGTCCCGGAGGTTGCCGAGGGATCGGTGGACGAGCCACAGATTCGGCGTCTGCTGCTGGCAGGAATGAATTCTGCAGACAACAACAGCGTGCGGGCGATGTCTGTTGAGCTGATGGCCAACGCATGCAAGTCGGGCCACGAGTGCAGGAGCGAGGCGGACGGGACGGGCATTCGCGCGGCTTTGCTCGCCAGCCTGCGCACGGATCGTAACCCGCTGGTAAGGTTGAAGGCTCTGGATGGACTCCAGCCTTATGTTAGTCAGGATGAGCGGGTTCGGGATACGGTGGCTCAGGTTCTGTTGACGGATATCAGTGCGCAGGTCCGGACCAAGGCGTTTACGATGCTGAGGCCGGTGGATTCCGATACGAGCGTGCGGCAGGTGTTGCGAACGGTATCGGAACGCGACGATAATCCGTACATTCGCACGGTAAGCACCGAAGCGTTGCGCGGTACCGATT
This sequence comes from Rhodanobacteraceae bacterium, assembly GCA_025350865.1. Classification (GTDB taxonomy): domain Bacteria; phylum Acidobacteriota; class Terriglobia; order Terriglobales; family Acidobacteriaceae; genus Edaphobacter. The sequence goes on along the minus strand of JANXWZ010000001.1, from coordinate 9,003 downwards.
CCATTCAATAACAGGTTTTCGATCGTTGAGGTTGTGGCTGTGATGAAGCGGATGTGGGGCTTTGCGGTGGTTACGTTAACGCTGACAGGGTGCGTTGTCGCGTCTGCATCGCCGCGTCTGCGTGCGAATGAAGGTCAGCGTGGAGGTATCGGGACCAGCCACGTGAATGCCGGTTATCTTGGCATCGACTTTCGCGATATCTCCGACGATCAGGTGACCTCGTTGAAGCTGAAGGACTCGCGCGGCGTGGAGATTATCCGGGTGGACCATGACGGCCCGGCGGGCAAGATGAAGCTGCGCGAGCACGATGTCGTCCTCCAGATGAACGGCATCTGGATCGAGGGCGAAGATCAAGTCCGGCGCATGCTGCACGGCTTTCCCCCGGGCCATACGGTTGCTTTCGTGATCAGCCGCGACGGCCAGGTCCTCACAGTCACCGCCCAGCTCGCGGACAAATCCACCGTAGAGCGGCAGGCGTGGGAGCAGCATTTGATGCCGTCTCCGCAGGCTCCGGCGACGGGTTTGCCTTCGGAAGATCCATCCGGAAACTCGGGTATTCCGGCGGCTGCGGGTGCGCCTCCGTCGACCACCTACAGCAAGGGCTTTCTGGGGACCATTCTGCTTACCCCTGCCTACACCGGCGTCATGCTGGAACGGATAGGGCCGCAATTGTCGCAATTCTTCGGTGTGCCGCGTGGAACGGGGCTGCTGGTGAAGGGTGTCGAGGCCAACAGTCCGGCAGCGGTCGCTGGGATTCGAGCGGGCGATGTAGTGGTTCGGGCGAACGCCACGGCGGTCGAGAATATGGCCGACTGGGCTAAGGTCGTGCGCGACGCTAAGGGGCGGCCGGTGACAGTAGTGGTGCTGCGCGACCGCAAGGAAACCATCGTGACGGTAATTCCGGACGCGAAGAAGCATAGCTAGTCTCCACATGTGCGGGCTCATCTTAGGAACGAAGGCAACGGCAAGGACGAAATACTGAGATTCTTCGCTTCGCTCAGAATGACCTCTGGGGTGGGCGGGACAGTTATACTTGAAAAACGATGGCTGAGACGAAAACGGTTGCGCCCGGGCAGCGCGCGATGACTCCGAAAAGGCGCTGGAAGGCGATTACCCGCCGCCTTCGCGAGTATGGCTCGATCGGGTCGGCGCTGGCGTCAACCTCGCACCCCTACATGGCGCATATCGTGCCTATGCGGCGCTGCAATCTGGCGTGTACCTACTGCAATGAGTTTGATGACTTCTCCGATCCCGTGCCGATTGGGGAGATGGAACGACGCATCGACGAGCTCGGGAGGCTCGGGACGTCAGTCATTACGATCTCGGGCGGCGAACCTTTGCTACATCCCGATCTGGATCGTGTGATCGCGCGGATCCGCAAGACAGGCGCGATTGCCGGCATGATTACGAACGGCTATCTGCTCATGCCGGATAGGATCGAGCGGCTGAACCGCGCCGGCCTCGATCACATGCAGATTTCGATCGACAATGTGATGCCGGATGACGTGTCGAAGAAGAGCCTCAAAGTTCTGGACGCCAAGTTGAAGATGCTGGCCGAGCATGCTGATTTTCATGTCAATATCAACTCGGTCGTCGGCGGAGGCGTCGCCAATCCCGGCGACGCGCTGACGGTGAGCGAGCGGGCTCTGGAACTTGGATTCTCGTCGACGATTGGGATTATCCACGACGGCAGTGGGCAGTTGAAGCCGCTCGGCGAGGCGGAGCGGACGGTCTGGGATAAGGTGCGGAACCTGACGCGGCGGAGCTACTCGCGCTTCAACCACTTTCAGGAAGCGATCGCGAACGGTAAGCCAAATGACTGGCGCTGTCGTGCGGGGGCTCGGTATCTGTACATCTGCGAATTTGGGCTGGTGCATTACTGCTCGCAGCAGCGTGGTTTTCCCGGGATTCCGATTGCCGAATACAAGAAGGCGGATGTGCAGCGCGAGTTCGTCACAGAAAAAAGCTGTGCGCCGAATTGCACCATCTCCTGCGTCCACCAGGTGAGCTACATCGATCACTGGAGAGCGCCTCAGACGAATCAGGTTACGCCGCCGGGTGCCAAGTCGCATGAGCCGGAGCTGGTGCAGATTCGGTAGAGCCTGGCTCTAGCTGACGACGCGAGCAACGCGGAAGCCGATGAGGTTGCTCCGGATCGATTGCGTGGCTCTCATGCGGGCGGCCGAGCGTAACATCACGGCGCTATCCGACCAACTGCCGCCGCGGACTACGCGCATAGCACTGTGGCCGTCGAGGGCGGGTCTTCCGTCCTGCGGGGTCAGGTCGTAGGAGTCGTGCCACAGGTCTGCGGTCCACTCCCGAACATTGCCGTGCATGTCGTAGAGGCCGAAGCTATTGGCTGGATGAGCGCCGACGGGGACAGGTCCGGCGATGAGGGCAAACGCCGCTTTGGTGGAATCGATGCTGTCTCCGGAGGAATATCGAGTGAGCGAACCCGCCCGGCAGGCGAACTCCCACTCCGCTTCCGAGGGGATGCGGTAGCTTTGGTGGGACTCAGACGAGAGCCGTGCGACGAAGGTTTGGGCGTCGTCAAACGAGACCGAAGTCACTGGCAAGCCATCCGCCGACACGGCCAGGGCAGCAGCTTGTGGTGGAGGCTGTGACTTCGTAATCCGGCTGAACCAGCTCTGAGTAGGCGGAGGTGGCGCGGCTGCGGACGGCAATTTGCAGATGATCTTGGCATACTCCGAGGCGAGAACCGGAAAGACGCCGATGGCGAACGAAGCCGGCAGGTCGATTCGTCTCTGCGGGGATTCGTAAGGAGTGCGGTCGGGATCATCCGAGGACGCGCCTAGCAGGAACGACCCTTTGGCCAGCGTGCGCATGACCGGCATATTGTCACCGTCGCGGAAGAGAGTGCCGGGCGGGGTGGACGGGTTGATGAAGGCTCCGTCGTAGATTTTTTCGCCGGATGCGAGAGTGCCGACCGAGTCGCGGTAGGCGTTGGCGGTGTTGACAGCTACCAGGCCGCCGGGCAGGTTGGCATTGCCGGGCTTGGTGGCGGTGAGATCGGTGATCCAGGTGAGGAGCTTGCGCCATTGGCGGTCGTCGCGGTCGCCGCGCCAGTTTGCGAGGTTGACGGTCTGGTTAAGGGTGAAGGCGATGGGAACGGTGCAGGGCTCGACCATCACTGGAATGAGCTTGCCCCGATCCTTGCCGTAGTGGGCCTCGGCGCGAACCCACTCGGAGACGACCGACCGGGGCGACCAGAGCACCACGACGGTGGACGCCTCGGAGATGGCCTGCTCGATGACTGCGTCCCAGGCCTGGCGCGGGGTGATACCGACGTCCCACCAGACTGAGATTCCGCTGTCCGTGAGCGCCGTGACGATGCGCTCGGCGATCGCCGCGTCTTCTCGCTTATAGCTGACGAACACATCGGCCACGGGTGGGTTCTCGATTGGGAAGCAAAGATTCTGGTATTATCGGTCAACTTTCAGCAACCTGACAACTTTCACACTCTGACCTGAGCAAGGTGTAGCAATGCCTGATTCGAAGCAGACGCTGAGCAAGGCCGACTTTGTCGCGCTGAAGCATCCGCTGCAGCCGAGGCGCTTTGCCCTCGCGCTGTTCTTTGCGCTGATTTTGCTGCCGCTGATTGTGGTTGGACTGGCGGCCGGCACTTACTTTCTGGTTGTTCCAGTGTTCGCGTTCATGCTCTTTATGAGCGGGAGAGTCTGGTTCGCCCATTTCATGGGTAACTGCATCCTGGTTTCGGACCTCAACTATCCGCGCATCAACCGTATCAAAGAAGAGCTGAAGGTTGAGATCGGCTATGCGAAGACGGTGGATGTCTTTGTGTATGAGCAGGGCTATTTCAACGCTTATCTGTTGAAGTTTTTCTTCTACCGGCGGGCGGTTTTTCTGAACTCGGAGCTGCTGGAAGCGGGGGTTACGGACGACGAATTGCGTTGGCTGATTGGCCGATTCATCGGCTACCTGCGGGCTCGGCGCGAGGCGGGCTTTTGGGGTTGGACGATTCGGGCGGCACAGAAAGTTTTCATCTTCAACCTCTTCCTGCTTCCTTATGAACGAGCGCTGGTTTACTCCGGAGACCGGATCGCGCTGGCGGTGATCGGCGGCGACATTTCAAGTGCGGTGTCCGCGCTGCAAAAGGTATTTGTCGGGCGGCAACTTGGTTACTCGGTGAACCCGAGCGGCATCGTGGACCAGCACCGGCATGTGAAGGGTTCGTTCTTTGCGTTCCTGGCGCGCACCTGGATGTCGTTTCCACACATGACGGCGCGCTATGTCGATTTGATCAATTGCGCGAAACAGCGGTATCCAGAGCCTTATGCCCGCTTTGAAGCGGAGAATCCCGGGCTGCCGGCTGATCTTCCGCAACTGGCGGCGCTGCCGAATGCGGACTCGTCGCGGCCCATGGGCAAGGATCCGGTTTGGGGAAGCTTGCTGGGTGCGATCGCCTTCCTGCTGCTGGTTTCTTATATGGTGCTGTCGATCGCTCACCCGAATTTTATTCAAGATCTTTTGCCGGAGAGAGTCCATAAGCCGGCGCCGATTGTGGGTGAGATTCGCCCATTGGAAGCAGGTCAGGTAGTGGTGGCCAGGGCCTTCGACCAGCCACTTTCAAGCGCATTGCGGCTAGAAAGTCGCTCCAGCCTTAGGTAGCCTGGCTGAGGAGGGCCAGTAGGGCGGGTTCGTCGAGGATCTTTACTTCGAGGGCCTGGGCCTTGTCCAGCTTGCTGCCAGCTTCCTCGCCGGCTACGAGGTAGTCGGTTTTCTTCGAGACAGAGCCGGAGACTTTGCCTCCGGCCGCTTCGATCAAAGCCTTCGCGGCGTCGCGGGGAAGGGTGGGTAGCGTGCCGGTGAGGACGAAGGTGAGGCCGGCGAGTTGCGCGGTGGTGACTCTCTTTTCGGCTGACATTTCGAGTTTGGCTTCGTTGCGGAGACGATCGATGAGGGTCCGGTTGGTGGGGTTCTGAAAGAAGTCGTGGACAGTCGCAGCGACCTTGGGGCCAACGTCGTTGATCGCGGTAAGTTCGTCGACTGTGGCCTCCATGAGGCTGTCCATGGAACCGAAGTGGTCGGCGAGGGATTTGGCGGTGCGTTCGCCAACGTGCCGGATGCCCAGGCCGAGGAGCACGCGGGCCAGGGGCGCCTTTCTGGAGCGGTCGATCTCGGCGAGGACGGCGTCAGCAGTCTTTTCGCCGATGCGTTCGAGGGTCAGGAGCTGGGCTTTGGTGAGGGTGTAGATGTCGGCGATGGAGTGGATGAGGGCTTTGGCGGTGGGTGCGTTGGTGGATTCGGCCTCGGCGGAGCCCACGTCAATCGATGATACCGATTGAGATGGGAGACCCGGAGATTCCTGTTCGGAGAGGGTGTGGCCGAGGAGCTGAGCGATCAGCGCTTCGCCCAGGCCTTCGATATTCATGACGCCGCGTGAGGCGAAGTGGCGGAGCTCCTCCTCCAGGCGTGCGGGGCAGCTTGCGTTAACGCAGCGGAGGTCGACTTCGCCTTCCGCTCGGACGAGAGCGGTTTTGCAGCGTGGGCAGTGGGTTGGGAAGTCAATCTCTTCCGTGCCGCGTGGGTGTCGGGCATCTTCGACCACGGTAGTGATTTTCGGGATGACGTCGCCACCGCGTTCTACGGAGACGAAGTCGCCGATGCGTACGCCGAGGCGGGCAATCTCGTCGGCGTTATGCAGGGTCGCGCGGGAGACTGTAGTCCCGCCGATGAAGACGGGGTCAAGGTCCGCGACCGGGGTTACTTTGCCGGTGCGGCCGACCTGGAACAGGACTCCCTTGAGTTGCGTGATGCCGGCGCGGGCGGCGAACTTGTAGGCGATCGCCCAGCGTGGAGCTTTGCCGGTGAAGCCGAGGCGGCGTTGTTGCTGGGTCGCGTCGAGCTTGATGACGATGCCGTCGATGTCGAAGGTGAGGGTGTCGCGGATGGGTTCGGATTGGTTGATGAAGGTGATGACGTCATCGATGGTGGAGACGGTGGCGGTGCGGGGGTTGGCGCGGAAGCCGACGGCGGCGAGGGCGGTTAGCGATTGGGATTGCGAGGGGAGCAGCGGCTCGCCGCCTGTACCTAAGACAAAAGCAGGTCCTCCGCCTTCGGCGAAGGATGACAAGCTTTCATGAGATGTAAGCAGGAAGTAGGCGTAAAAGTCGAGGCGGCGCTGGGCGACGATGTTGGGTTCGAGCGTGCGGATGGTTCCAGCGGCGGCGTTGCGCGGGTTCACGGCGGGAGCCTGCCCGGCGGCTTCGCGGTCGCGGTTCATCTTGAGGAACGCGGCCTGGGGCATGACGCACTCGCCGCGGACCTCAAAGGCGGAGGGCAGGCCGGCGGCTGCGAGCTTCGCGGCGGGTATGGTGAGGGGGATGGACTTGATGGTGCGGACGTTGGAGGTGACATCCTCGCCTACAGAACCGTCGCCTCGGGTTAGGCCACGAAGGAGGGTGGCATTACCGTCTTTGTCCGGGCCGTAGTGCAGGGCCAGAGACAGCCCGTCGAGCTTGAGTTCGCAGGTGTAGCGTGCGGGTTCGGACGCAGGAAGGGATTCGCGGACGCGCTGGTCCCAGGCGCGGAGGTCTGCGTCGTTGTAGGCGTTGTCGAGCGAGAGCATGGGCCGCGAATGCGGGACTTTCTGGAAGCCGTCCTTGGGCTTGCCGCCGACTCGCTGCGTGGGGGAGTCGGCGGGGATCGGGTCGGAGCTTGCGGCTTCGAGGGCCTTAAGGCGGTTGTAGCGCGCGTCGTATTCGGCGTCGGTGAGGACAGGGGCGTCGAGGACGTAGTAAAGGTGCTCGTGGTGGCGGATCTCTTCGCGGAGGTGGGCGATTTCTTCGGCGGCGGCCATTGAAAAAGTATAAGTCCGTGGCGGTCCCACTCATCGCGGTAGTGCTGCGATGAATGGGGCACAGGGTTTACAGGGGGCGGAGGTTGGGCTCGATCCAGGTGGCGCGGGCTTCGGGGGAGGCGAGGATGTCGAAGTCGTAATGATCGACAAAGATGGCGCGGTGGGGGGAGAAGGCAGCCACCGAACGGGCAGCAAAGTCTGCTCGACTGATGGGTTCCCAGTCTTTGAGGGCACGACCGATGAACTTTATCCAGAAGACCGTAATCGTCTCGTGATAGCTGCTGGTTGGCGTGTTCCGGCCACCGGCGGCGAGATTGTAGGCCTGAATTCGGTCTCGCATATGGGCGATGGTCGCGGCTTCGCTCATGGAATGAACGTAGCAGGCCGCAGCGAAGATGTGGGAGGCGTGGGTCCAGTGTTCCTTGGGCAGTGTACCTGCCTCAAACGCGGCGAGAAAGAAGTTGATCTCCGGTTCTGTTTCGGGGAGGACAGAAGGCATCGGATGATTGTAGTGCGGAATATGCAAGTACGGGTATGCTGGAGCGATGGAACCAATGACGCATGTGTTGACGGGCGCGGTACTGGCTCGCACGGGGTTCAATCGCAAGGCGGCATACGCCACTTGGGCGATGGCGATTGCGGCCGAGTTGCCGGACATCGACATCGTATGGAGCGTGATCGGCCCGGTGACGGGGTTCGAACACCACCGCGGGATTACGCATACGTTTCTCGGTGTGCCGATCGAAGCGGCGCTGGTAACGTGGGGGTTTCGCGCGTTCTACCGCTGGCGACACGGCACCAGGATTGGCGAGCCTAACTTCTGGTGGCTCTACGGAGGCTGCGTGGTGGCATTGCTGAGCCACCTGCTGTTGGATTGGACGAACAACTACGGTCTGCGGCCGTTCTTTCCGTTCAATCCGCACTGGTATGCCGGGTCGTTTGTGTTCATCTTCGAGCCGATCCTGTTTGTGCTGTTGCTGGGGGCACTCGTAGCTCCGGCGCTGTTCGGGCTGATCAACTCGGAGGTTGGGGCGAAGAAGGAAATGTACCGCGGACGGGGATGGGCGATCGCCGCTCTGATTGGCGTGGTAGCGATGTATGCGGTGCGGTTTGTGGAGCACGGAAAGGCAATTGCGCTGGCGACGGCCGATGCCCCCGAAGGCACAATCAGTGTGTTTGCCAGCCCGCATCCGGTGACGCCGTTTGTCTGGTCGACTGTGACCGAAACGGAGCAGTCCTACCAGCTAAGCAGGGTGGATACGCGGCGTGGAATGATCGATCCGCATCATCCTTCGGATACGATCTTCAAGCCGCCGGTGAAGCTGGGGCTGCTGGTGGCGAAACGGTCGGACATCGGGCAGGTCTACCTGGATTGGTCGATGTATCCGGTACTGTTGCAGGCGACCAGGACGGACGACGCGAACCATCCATGGACGGATGTGACATTTGAAGATGCACGCTTTATGTATGACGTTCTGGGCTTCAAGTGGCGTGACAATCCACCGATGTCGGGGGTAGTGACGCTGGACATGTCGCAGTCGGAGGGTCATCGGGTCATTGAGACGAAGATGGGTGGGCGGACCGAGTAGGGCTTCCGTGCGGAACTCTAAAGGCTATCGTCGGGGCTGACTTCGAGTTGGAGGGGTGGCTCTTCGACGGGGAGGGCTACGCCCTTTTTGCGGTCGAAGACCTTGCGGACGACGTAAAACAGAAGGCCGAAGATGAGGGCGCCAACCAAGCCGAGGGCGACGTTGGAATGGCGGCGGAACATCATCAGGACGGTGGACAGAATGGCCGGGCCGTAGATGATCACCAAGGTCGATTCGACGGCGAAGCGGATGAATTTGCCGGCGAGGATCGCAAGAAAGTAGGACAGTAGGCGCATTTCGAAGACGCCGGCGGCGAGCTCGAAGAGCTTGACCGGCATGGGCGGGGGGCACATGGCGGGGAGCATGATGGCGAGGAACTCTTGCTTTTCGAAGCGGTCTCTCAGCTGCTCGTAGCGCTCGCGGTTGATGCGCTTCATTAGGAAAAGTTCGCCGCCGGCGCGGCCGATGTAGAAGGGGACGAGAGAGCCGAGTGCGGCGGCTGCGGCGGCGACGAGGCAGTACGCCAGGAACAGCTTGTGGTTTGCCTTGACATAAATCGCAAGCACGCCGTCG
>JANXWZ010000218.1 GCA_025350865.1 Rhodanobacteraceae bacterium | reverse complement strand
TTCGACGACCCGTTTGAGATACTGACGCCAACGAAGGTGTTAGCGATGCCTATCATGCCGGTGACGTCGGTGCCGATGTAGTTGCCAAGGATCATGTTCCCAGTCGTACCGATGCCGTACAGTGCCACACCAGTGCCGTTTCCACTGATGACGTTTCTCGACCCGACGATCGTGCCCCCGATGGTGTTGTTCGACGGCCCGTTTGAGATATCGACGCCAACGAAGACGTTGGGGAGGCCTATCATGCCGGTGGCGTCGGTCCCGATGTAGTTGCCGAGGATTATGTTCCCAGTCGTACCGATGCCGTCCAGTCGCACTCCATAGAGGTTTCCACTGATGACGTTTCTCGCCCCGACGATCGTGCCGCCAATCGTGTTGTTCGAGGATCCGTTTTGGATATAGACGCCAGTGCCGTTGGCGAGCGCGCCCGTGCCTGCTGCGTTCAGGCCGATGGAGTTGCCGGCCACGATGTTGCCGTTGCTCGTGATGGAGATTTCCACACCAGTGACAGAGTTGCCCGAGATGAGGTTCCCCTCGGCTGCGTCGCGGACGCCGTCGGCGTTGGTTCCAATCCGGACCGAGGTGACCGAGCTCCCGAGCTGAACACCCCACTTGTTGGGGATCGCGAAGGTGCCGTTAGGATCGGTGCCGATGTAGTTGCCGGCGATGATGGCACCCGGCTGACTTACGAGGATCGCCGGGCCGTTGATCCCACTAATGATGTTGCGTTCCTCGACGTCCGCGATCCCGTCGGCATTGGTCCCGATCCGGCTCCCGGTGGTTCCGGAAACCTGCACGCCAAGACCAGGGTTTGAGGTCAAGGCCGCTGTTCCTGCAGCGTTCAAACCAATATAGTTGCCCGCGAGCACGTTCGCGTTTTGCAGGATGACCCCGCCGCTGATAACGTTCCGCTCGTTCGCGTTGAACGCATCGTTCGAGCCGTCCGTGCCGATGATGTTCCCGGTCGAGAAGAAGGTCGCGACCGCTGAGCCGGTGGCAAGGAGGGCAGTGCCTGCGGCGTTGGTGCCGATGTAATTGCCGGCGATCCGGTTGTTGGTGGCACCGTTCATGTTCACGCCGTACGACGTATTGCCGCTAATGACGTTGCGCTCGGCGGCGTCGTTCACACCGTCACCGTCTGTGCCGATGAGATTTGAGGCACTGCTGATGGCGATACCCGTGTCATTGGCGAGTGCGGCGGTACCTGCCGCATTGGTGCCAATGTAGTCCCCCTCAACACGATTGCCGGGCCCACTATTTAGTTTGATACCTTGCGTGGTGTTGCCACTGATGACGTTTCTTGCCCCGAGCGCCGTTCCGCCAATGGTGTTGTTCGACGATCCGTTGAGAAGGTAGATGCCTCGGTTATTGGCGAGGATGGCGGTACCGCTCAAGTTCAGGCCGATGGTGTTGCCGGCCACAACATTGGCATTGGCGGTGGAGATCTGAACGCCGTCGCCACTGTTGCCCGAGATGAGGTTGCCCGCCCCGGCTGCCGCGCCGCCGATCGTATTTGCCGTGGCCCCACTTTGGATCGAGACACCAACGGAATTGGGGCGGGCGGTCGTTCCAGCAAGGTCGGTGCCGATGTAGCACGCTGCAACAATATTGTTGTTGCTCTGGATACGGATGCCGTTGGAAGCAAAGTTGTTGATCACCAGGCCCAAGATCTGCGAGCCATTACTTCCGGCATTGAGGTCCAACCCATCGGTGCTGACCCCCGCGCTGGACCCGTTAATGGCAATCAGAGGCGCACCGGAGTAACCGAGCTGGGTGGTACCGTCGATCCTCACGGTGTCGCTAATGGCAGGGAGTGACGAGAGCAACGAGATCGTTTGAGCGCCGCCTGTGCCGATGTTGAAGCTTACTAAGTCGGCACCAGCATTTGCATTGGCGTCGAGGATCGCCTGGCGAAGCGACCCCGCTCCAGTATTCGCTGTCGTCGTGACCGGAAACGTTGCCAAGAGTGTCCGGTCTTCGAGATACTCCCCCACCGGCCTGAACGGATGTTTCGAGAGTCCTAATCGTGATTTGTCGCGTGGATTACGCCCACGTCGTGTTGATCGCAAGGGGATCTCTTCGGAAGCATCAAAGTTGGACATCGTGAGGTCTTTCCACAAATTGAGGAGAGGAGTGAACACTCGGCGTCGCTAAGGTCCACTCCGGCAAACGAATTTCAAACCCGTCCCTGGTGAGCTCTGCAGACGACTTCGTCCAGATTGTCAAACCCCACAGTAGAAAGCAGTGGGAGGGATAGTTCAAATCAATTCCGAACGAAACGCGTGAAAGTTGATAAAAAACATCAAGGCTCATCTCCCTGGTTCGGTGGTTGGCCATTTCAGACCACGTTTGTTTCTGGTCTTTTAGTAGTCTGGACTCTCGATGGCCCACCTCACCGAGGCAGCCCAAGACGTTTCCGACAAAAGTCCTAAGCGCTAGTCTAGGGCGGATAGGAAGAATGGGGACGATTAACTACAGCTCACTGCCCAATGACTTTACGGGGCCAAGAGTGTCGATTTTCCCGTTAATCTTGCCCTATGAATGTGGACAGGCGTTCAAATTTGTCGGTGACGTCCGTATTGACTTCAAGGAACAACACCCAGAATCGGGCGAATGATTTGAATCTAGCGGTCATAACGCCGATAAGTAAGATTGATTGTATCTGGCATTTCGATG
>JANXWZ010000210.1 GCA_025350865.1 Rhodanobacteraceae bacterium | reverse complement strand
CTGAAAAACACACTGCTCCATAACGCTCCCATGGATTCAAATGCAATCCGGTGAGAGGTTGAAGTTAGGTAAGTGTTCATTTCAGGCGTTTTGCAAAGCAAACGCGATGTGCAGAGCACATAGGTGGTTGCCCCCCAGGGATTCGAACCCCGATCGAGCGAGTCAGAGTCGCTAGTCCTACCATTGAACGAGGGGGCAACACAGTGTGTGCGTCGCGTTGTTGAGCGCTGACGGCACTTTGGTAAGTGTACGGGTTTCAGCGGGATGGGTCAAACCATATGGCCGTTCGCCGCGTCTCTACTCAACCGGGTTCTTGGCGTTGTATCCGTCGCGGGCGATTACAGAGTATTTCACCGGCTTCTGCTTCTCGTCCTGCATCCGCAGCGGCTTGCCTTCATTGTCGACCAGCAGCACCTTCACGTGGCGGTAGGTGCCGTCGTTCTTGTTGTTGGTCGGCTTGTAAGTGAGCACGTACTGGTTGCGGATCGAGTTGTTGATCTCTGAGAAAATATCCGGAAGTTCGCCCTGAAACATGGGGTAGAAGTACAGGCCACCGGTCATCTGGGCGAAGGTCTTCAGCTGGTTCTGCGCCTGTAGCGTGTTCATGTTGGAGATCGCGCCACCCATTCCGCCCATGCGGGATTGGCTCATCTCGCTGGCGAGAGCGCCGGTGCCGACCGAGAAGATGGTCACGTTGGGCGTCGCCCTGATCTTGGCCAGAATCTTATCCAGCGTGATCTTCGAGAACGTATCGCGACCCGAGCCGATCAAAATAATATACTTGCGGCCTTCAATCCGGCTGGTCCGGTCGAGCGTCTCGTACAGCGCGTCGAAGGTGTTCACCTCGGAGAATGTCGGGATCATCATCGACCGCAGCGAGTCCGCGATCTGGTCCTTATTGCTCGTAAAGTCCGTCAGGATGTGGGTTCGCATGTCGAACGTAATCACAGCGACAAAATCCTTCGGCTGTAGCGAGCGGTAGAAGCTGACCGACGTGTTGAACATATCCTGAATGTAGTTGTAGTTGGTGGAGGCAAATTCGAGCAGCATCACTGCGGTGATCGGCGTCTGCGTGATGCGGACAGAATCGACCTTCTGCTCCACCCCATCTTCCAGTACCAGGAAATTAGCGGGGCGCAGTCCGGGAACGAACTGGTGCGTCTTGTCCAGGATCACGTTGACATCGAGCGAGACGATCGGGACATCCACGCGGAGCGAGAAGGTCTGGCCGCCCGGATTCTTCACCTTCGGCTGGTCGGCGGCCGGCGGCGGCGGTTCAGGAGCGTCCGCCGACTTCTTCTTGATGATCAGCGGGCCGGAATCCGTGGTCGGACCAGCGTCTCCGGCCCCGGGAGCCTGCGGCGGCGGCTGGGTGGGCGGCTTGGTCTGGGCAAAAGCGTGGGGCACGGCTGCGGGGGCCAGAAAAGCCGCCACGACGATAGCGAGGATGCGGAGGTCGCGAAAGGTCATCTTCAAAACTCTACTCTCAAACTTCGCTGCGGCGGGGCAATCGTCGCCAACAGCTTGTTTCCTCGTGCACATACTCCTCCTAAGAGGGGTGTGTACGAATCCAAATGTTAGACGTGGGGTACGCCCAAACGGAGACAACCGGACTCGAATTGATGGCTGCACCTCGCTCAATTCACAGGGTGGAGTTGGGGGCTGATGTAGCATTTAGAGAGTTGGCGCGAGGAGCGACACACGCCAACAAAAAGGACAACAAATCAGATGCGCGAAATTCATGGGTTGGCGGTGCACGCGGCGGGTGCCCATCTGTTGCCATACAAATACGATCCGGGCGACCTCGCGCAAAGCGACGTCGAGGTGCAGATCTCGCACTGTGGAATCTGCCATAGCGACGTTCACCTGATCGATAACGACTGGGGAATGAGTAAGTATCCGTTTATCCCGGGCCATGAGATTGTCGGTACGGTCACGGCCGTTGGAACCGGCGTCCAGAACCTGACCATTGGCGAGCGTGTCGGAATCGGCTGGCAGGCGGATTCCTGCGGCGTGTGCGAGTGGTGCCGCAAAGGCGAAGAGCATCTTTGTGCCAAGGCCCAGCCCACCTGCGTCGGGAGACATGGCGGCTACGCGGATTCGGTGCGCGTCAACTGGCGCTTTGCGATTCCGGTTCCGGCAGCGCTGGAGAGCGAGAATGTCGCTCCCCTACTATGCGGCGGTATCACGGTCTATGCGCCGATTCGCAACCACGGCGTACGCCCCGCCTCCCGCGTTGGAGTCATCGGGATCGGCGGCCTCGGACATATCGGGCTGCAGTTTGCCAAGGCATTCGGCGCAGAAGTAACGGCGTTCTCCACCTCGAAGAGCAAGGAGTCCGAGGCCCGGGCACTAGGCGCGCATCACTTCGTTAACACCCGCGAAACCGGCGCAATGAAAAAGCTCGCCGGCAGCTTCGACTTCCTGCTAAGCACCGTAAACGCAGACCAGGACTGGGGCGGCTACATCAACGCGCTGCGGCCCAAGGGGACATTCTGCCTCGTCGGAGTTCCTCCCTCGCCGATGGCGCTGCAGGCCTTTCCTCTGGTCGGCGGGCAGAAGTCGCTCTCCGGCAGCCCAACCGGCAGCCCGGCAGACATCGCCGAGATGCTGGACGTAGCGGCGCGGCACGGAGTAAAGGCGGTGACCGAGCGGTTCGCGATGGACAAGGCCAACGAGGCCGTGGCCAAGGTGAAGAAGAACCAGGTCCGGTATCGGGCAGTGCTGGCGAATTCGTAAAACAAGGCGTAACGGGGAAAAGACGGATTAGCGACTGGATAAGAGGGGAGCCTGAAGTGATGGGTTCTCCTCTTTTTCTTTAGGTTGGGCGGTAGACTCGTTGCAGATGAAGTTTGAACTTTTTATTGCGGCGCGGTATCTGCGGGCGAAGCGGCGGCAGGCGGTGATTGGCGTGATCACCGCCATCTCGGTTGCGGGCGTGGCCGCGGGTGTGGCGTCGCTGGTGATCGCGCTGGCGATTACAAATGGGATGCGGCGCGACCTGCAGGAGCGGCTGTTGGGTTCGACTGCTCATGTCCTGTTGATGCGTCAGGCCGGCGATGGCATGCGCGGGGATTGGCGGGCTCTGCTGGCGCGGCTCGGTTCCTTACCGCATGTGACTGCGGCGGCTCCGGGGCTGTATGAACAGGTGCTGGTGTCACGTGGAGCGCGGAGCGGCGGAGCGCTGATCAAGGGGATTATCCCGGCGGACGAGAAGCGGGTCAGCGACATTTTACAGAGCGTTAAGGATGGGTCGGCGGAGGAATTGGAGCCGGTTCAGACCCTTCCATGCTCCGGGGTTCTCGACACCGGACGTGACTGCTCGGATGGGTCTCAGGTGGTTGCTATCCCGCCAATCGTAATCGGCAAAGATCTGGCGGACTCTCTAGGCGCAGCGGTCGGCGATACGGTTCTGGTGACAAGTCCGCAGGGCGATCTGACTCCGCTGGGGTTGGTGCCTCGCTATCAGCGTTGCCACATTGTCGGAATCTTTGCGACCGGATTCTACCAATACGATTCCAGTTACGCGTTCATGCGGCTGGAGGATGCTCAGAAGCTGTTTTCCGAGCCGGATTTGGTATCTGTCATGAGCTTCAAAGTAGACGACCTTTATAAGGCTGACGTGATCGGCCGGGAAATTGAGAAGGCTGCGGGAGCAGGGTTTCAGGCAACAAACTGGATGGAGCAAAATCGCGAACTCTTCCGCGCATTGAAGCTGGAGCAGATCGTGACGTTCATTGTCCTCGCGCTCATCGTGTGCGTCGCGGCCTTGAATATCCTGATCGCACTGACCATGATGGTGATGGAAAAGACGAAAGACATAGCGGTCATGATGAGCTTCGGAGTCACCCAGGCCCAGGTGCGGCGCGTGTTCCTGCTGCAGGGGCTGATGATCTCGGTGATCGGCACGGCCATCGGTCTGGTGGTGGGATATGCCGCCAGCTGGGCGGGCGGGCACTATCGATTTATTCAGCTTGACCCTTCGGTCTATTCCATCGATTACCTGCCGTTTGCGCCGCGCCTACTGGATGCGCTTATCGTGTCGGCAGTTAGCCTGGGAGTGAGCGCGCTGGCGACGCTGTATCCAAGTGGAAGTGCAGCGAATGTTTTGCCGGCGGAGGCTTTGCGCTATGAGTGAGAATACAAAATCGAAACCTCGTCTGAACTACACGCGACTGGCTTCCGAGGGCTTCGAGCGGATGACGGCGCTCGGGCACTACCTCAACACCGGTACGGGGCTCGAGCGCAACCTGCAGGATATGGTGCGTCTTCTGGCTTCCCGGCTAAACGGGTGCGAGTACTGCATCGGGCTGCATACGGCGGAGTTAGAAAAGCAGAATGAGCCGGAAGGGCGCGTCGCGGGCTTACTGGCGTGGCGCAAGTCGGACGCTTACACGCAGCGGGAGCGGGCGGCGTTTGCGTGGACCGAAGCGGTAACAAATATCCAGCAGGGTCATGCGGCGGATGCGGTGTACGACGAGGTTCGGGCGCACTTCGATGAGGTTGAGACCGTCAACCTGACCTTAACAATTACGACCATCAACGCCTGGAATCGCCTGGCAATCTCTCTTGGAGTGCGACCGCACCATGAATAGCGCAGCAATCCATGCCGAAGGCCTTCGCAAGGCTTATGCGGGCCGAGGCCTTGGGCATGGCGAGCTCGAGCTGTTTGCCGGGTTGAGTTTTACCGTCGCGCAGGGGGAGATGGTTGCGATTGTCGGTCAGTCTGGTGCGGGCAAGAGTTCCCTGCTGCATCTGCTGGCGGCACTCGATAAGCCGACGGCGGGCGAGGTTTGGGTTGGTGGCATCCGACTTGGAGGCTTGTCGAACCGGCAGGCCGCAGAGTTTCGCAATCGAGACGTGGGATACGTATGGCAGTTCCACTACCTGATGCCGGAGTTTACGGCCGTCGAAAATGTCGCTATGCCGCTGCTGTCTCGCGGCCTTCCTCGCGGCGAGGCACTGGCCAAAGCCCAGCAGTGGCTGGGTGAAGTCGGGCTCGGGGATCGATCGCTGCATCGGTCCGGCGAGTTGAGCGGTGGGGAGCAACAGCGGGTGTCGCTTGCACGTGCTCTGGTGACAGAGCCGAAGGTTTTGCTGGCCGATGAGCCTACCGGGGATCTGGATGGGAAGACGGCAGAAGCTGTGTTTGGGTTGATCCGGTCGCTGCATCAGGCGCATGGATTGACGAGCGTTCTGGTGACGCACAATGCAGAGTTTGCTGGAAGGTGTGATCGGGTGATGACGTTGCGCGATAGGATGCTGGTTTAGGCAGTCCCGGTGAGTATTCCCATGGTCGACGATGGTGCTGTCGAACGTGCGGCACCCCTCATACGATTTTTAGTGGGTTCGCGGCGAAGGCTTTGGCGGTGTCGGCGATGTAGTCCAACATGGGTGGGGTGAGGCCCGGGAATACTCCGAGCCAGAACACCTGATTCATCACAAAGTCGGTGTTCTTCATGTCGCCGATCACTCGGCATTCGATCCCGGCGTACGCTGGCTGGCGCAGCAGATTGCCCGCGAACATCAGCCGTGTGCCAATCTTCTTTGCATCGAAGTGCCGCGTGAGTTCGTCGCGTGTGAATGGCGCGGATTCGCGCACGGCGATGGGAAAACCGAACCAGCTGGGGTCCGAGTTGGGTGTGGCTTCAGGCAGGATGAGGAACTCTTCCAGCGGCTGCAAAGCAGCTTTCAGATAAGCAAAATTCTCTTTGCGACGCTCAATAAAGTGAGGGAGCTTGGCGACCTGGCTGACGCCCAGCGCGGCCTGCATGTCGGTGGCTTTGAGGTTATAGCCGATGTGCGAGTAGGTGTACTTGTGGTCGTAGCCGCAGGGCAGGTCGCCCAGTTGCCAGTCGAAGCGCTTGCCGCAGGTATTGTCGACGCCGGGCTCGCACCAGCAGTCGCGGCCCCAGTCACGCCAGCTATCGATCAGGACTTGCAGTGCGGGCTTGTCGGTCAGCACGGCACCGCCTTCGCCGGTAGTGATGTGGTGCGCCGGGTAGAAGCTCACCGTGGCGATATCGCCGAAGGTGCCGACCTTTTGGCCGCGCCATGTGCTGCCCAGCGCGTCACAGCAGTCCTCGACCAACCACAGGTTGTACTTCTTGCAGAAGGCCGTCACGGCGTCTAGGTCGAACACATTCCCGAGCGTGTGGGCGATCATCACCGCCTTCACCTTTGGGCTGTAGGCGGCTTCAAGTTGGGTGACATCGATCTCGTACGACGGGAGAGACACGTCGAGAAAGACGGGCACCAGTCGATTCTGGATGATCGGATTCACCGTCGTCGGGAACCCCGCCGCAACAGTGATCACCTCGTCGCCGGGCTTGAGCTGGCGATCCTTCAAAGCGGGCGAGCAGAGTGCAGACAAGGCCACGAGATTCGCGGACGAGCCGGAGTTGACCAGCGAGGCGGAACGCACTCCCACGAAGCGAGCAAGCTTCTTCTCAAACTCCTTGGCCCACCGCCCGGTCGTGAACCATGCGTCTAGGCCGGATTCGACGACATTGGCCAGGTCATCAGCGTCAATTACCTTGCCCGAGACCTGAACGCCCGACGTGCCGGGGATAAACTCGCGCGGGGGGAAGGCTTCGGCGTGATACTGGCGGGTCAGATCAAGAATCTGCTGACGAAGCTGGTCTGCTTTTTCCGAACTCATCCCTTAAAGATACAGGTAACTCCAGCGACAAAGGACTTATGGCAAAGGTTCACCGCGGGGTTGTGGGTATGATGGAGGACGACGCTGAAATGGAAGGGATCGGATGAAAGCTGTCATATTGGCGGGCGGGCTGGGGACGCGGCTGTCGGAGGAGACGACGCTGAAGCCCAAGCCTATGGTGGAGATCGGCGGTCGCCCGATCCTGTGGCACATCCTCAAGATTTATTCGCAGCATGGGATAAACGACTTCGTGATCTGCTGCGGTTACAAGGGCTACATCATCAAAGAGTTCTTCGCGAACTACTTCCTGCACACCTCCGACGTGACGTTCGACATGCATACGAATCAGATGACGGTGCATAACTCGGTTGCCGAGCCGTGGCGCGTCACGCTGGTCGACACCGGCGACAGCAGTGGAACCGGCGGGCGGCTTCGACGCGTACGGCAATATCTCGATCCCGGCACGCCGTTCTGCATGACCTACGGCGATGGAGTGGCCGATGTCGATATCACCAGCCTGATTGCCTTCCACACGGCGCATAACAAGGCGGTCACCCTGACCAGCGTGCAGCCGGTTGCTCGGTTCGGGGCTCTCGGCCTAAAAGACACGCAGATTTACTCCTTCCAGGAGAAGCCGTCCGACGAAGGTGGCTGGATCAACGGCGGATTCTTCGTCCTCAACCCCGAAGCCATCGATGCCGTCACAGACGATCTACAGATGTTTGAGCGCGAGCCGATCGAGACGCTGGTAAAGCATGGGCAGGTGCATGCGTTCTTCCATCGCGGCTTCTGGCAGGCGATGGATACACTACGGGATAAGCAGCATCTGGAAGATCTCTGGGCGAAGGGGAAGGCTCCGTGGAAAACGTGGTGAAGACAGGGCTCAGGGGTCAGGGGTCAAGGGTCAGTTGGGCTGGGCGGCGGGTATTTTTGACCGGGCATACGGGGTTCAAGGGCGGGTGGCTCGCGCTTTGGCTGTCGCACCTTGGCGCGGAGGTGCGGGGGTATGCGCTTGATCCTTATACGACACCGAACCTGTTCGACGTGGCTCGGCTGGGCGAGCGGGTGAACGATATTCGCGGCGATATTCGCGATGCCGCTGCCGTCGATAAGGCGATGGCCGAGTTTCGGCCGGAGGTAGTGTTCCATCTGGCGGCGCAGCCACTGGTCAGGCTTTCGTACGCGGACCCGATCCTCACCTACGAGACCAACGTCATCGGGACGGCGAAGGTTCTCGATGCCGTCCGGCGAACCCCTTCGGTCCGAGCCGTAGTCTCCGTCACCACCGACAAATGCTACGAGAACCGCGAATGGGTCTGGGGCTATCGCGAGACTGATCCTCTCGGCGGCTACGACCCTTACTCGAGCTCGAAAGCCTGTGCCGAGATCGTCTCGGCGGCCTTCCGCCAGTCATACTTTACGGGAACTGTCGGCGTCGCAACGGCCCGCGCAGGCAACGTCATCGGTGGCGGCGACTGGTCAGTGGATCGCCTGATTCCAGACCTGATCCGCGGCTTTCAGTCCGGTCAACCTGTAGCCATCCGGCGTCCATTCGCGATTCGTCCCTGGCAGCATGTGCTGGAACCACTGCACGGCTACATCCTGCTCGCCGAGCAACTGCTCACTGCCGACGCAAGTAAGTTCGCAACGGCCTATAACTTCGGCCCGTCCGAAGATGATGCCCGTCCCGTGGAGTGGATCGTCGAGCGCATGACGAAGACCTGGGGCGATGGAGCCTCGTGGTTTCAGGATGGCGACCCCGGCGTGCATGAGGCCGGGTATCTGAAGCTTGACGCCAGCAAGGCACGCGCCGATCTCGGCTGGGTGCCTCGGCTTCGGCTGGCGGATGCCCTGGATTGGGTTGTTGAATGGTATCGGGCGCAGGCTGCCGGGGCGGACATGCAGGTGTTTACCCTCGACCAGATTAAGGCTTATCAGGCGCTCGTGAAAGCTGGTTGATGGTTCGCGGTAGAATCTTGAAGTGGATACTAATGACGTTCAATTGCCTGCCGAAACCCTTTCCTCGACTGAACCTGTAGAGACAACCGAAGACTTTGCCGCGTTGCTGCGCGAGAACGACCTGGCCCGTGCGAATGCCGTGGATCGCAGCGGCGGTTCGAAGCAGATCGACGCCACCGTGGTGTCCGTAACGGCGGACTCGGTGTATCTCGACATCGGCTACAAGACTGAGGGCGTCCTCCCGCTAAGCTCGTTCGCAGCGCACGAAAAGGCTGTGGAGCCGGGCGACATTGTGCGTGTAACCGTGAAGGGCCGAGGCGAAGAAGGCTACTACGAGTTGACGCGGCAGCGCACCGCTGCGCCGAAGGACTACTCCTCGCTTGAAGAGACGTTCGAGAAAAAAGGGACCGTACTCGGAACCGTCACCGGCGTGGTCAAGGGCGGACTCACCGTCGACATCGGCATGCGGGCCTTTCTGCCTTCGTCGCGCAGCGGCGCGCGCGATGCGGCGGAGATGGAAAAGCTGGTCGGGCAGGAGATTCGCGTCCGGATTACTACGCTTGACCTCGAAGGTGGCGAGTCGGGTCGTCCGGATGCCGTCGTCGATCGTCGCTCGGTGCTGGAAGAGCAGGCGAGGGCAGATTCCGACGAGCGCTTCAGCCAGCTCGCCGAAGGGATTACCGTCTCAGGTACCGTGCGGTCGCTGACCGACTTCGGTGCGTTTGTCAATCTGGACGGCGCGGATGCCCTGCTGCACATCTCCGACATGGCCTGGCATCGCGTTGGCAATCCTGCTGAAATCGTCTCCGTCGGCGATGTGATCGAAGTAAAGATCCTTAAAATCGATGCCGACGATCCGGTCAAGCGGCGCATCGCCGTCGGACTGAAGCAGTTGCAGCCACATCCGTGGAATACGGTGCCGGAGCTCTTTACGCTGGGCGAAAAAGTTACTGGCACGGTCACCCGCGAGACGGCCTTTGGCGCGTTTGTTGAACTGTCGCCGGGGATTGAAGGCCTGATCCACATTTCGGAGATGGCGTGGGGCAAGAAGGTCAAGAAGCCGTCGGACATCGTGAAGGTTGGCGACACCGTTGAGATCGTCATCCTTGGCATCGACCTGGAGCAGAAGCGGATTGCACTCGGCCTGAAGCAGGCTCTGGGCGATCCGTGGGTTGAGCTCATGCAGACCGTGCTGGCGGGCTCGGTGATTGAAGGGCCGGTATCGCGGATTACGCCGTTTGGCGCGTTTGTGACAGTTGCCGAGGGCGTTGAGGGTCTAGTTCACATCTCGGAGATTACAGCCGAGCGGCGGTTGAATCATCCCTCCGACGTGCTGCGCGTGGGCGAAGTGGTAAAGGCCCAGGTTCTGGAGATTGATCGCGAGAAGCGGCAGCTGAAGCTCTCGATCAAGCAGATGGTGCCGACCGGACTGGACGAATTCATCGCCGAACACGTGGTAGGCGATACGGTCTCCGGACGCATCATCGATGTCTCTGGAAACACAGCTCGTGTAGAGCTGGGTGAAGGAATTCTGACCCTGTGTGCACTCCCTGCGCCGAAGGTGGAAGAGGCTCCGGCGGCAAGTGGCGGCGGTGCGGTCGATCTTTCGCAGCTTGGATCGCTTCTTTCGGCGAAGTGGAAGACGGACATCTCACCCAAGGGCAACGGATCCAAGGTTGTGGCTCCGAGTACGTCAAATGCTGTTGAAGCCGGTCAGGTGCGGAGCTTCAAGGTTACGGCTTTGGATGCGGAGACGAAGAAGATCGGGTTGGAGCTCGCCTAAGGCGAGAAATCAGCACGTATGGCACGGAGGTTACACAAAGACCACTGTGCCATCCGTGCTGATTTCTTACGCGTGTTCGTAGTGGAAAAGAAGTTCCTGCTCGCTCGGGACCGGAACGCCATCCTTTGTAGCGGGCTTGAAGGTCCAGGTTTGAATCATCGCTAGGACTGTCTCGTCGATCCGCGGCCCCATACTCTGCGCTACCTGCGTCTTGACGATTTTGCCCTGTTCGTCAATCACCACGTCGATAATCACGTCGCCACGGGTGCCATGCGGAAGCTGGGCCAGATCGGGTTTGGGGTTGGGGAAGAAGGTGGCGAGTGCCACCGTTACGTTGCCGGCGCCCCGCGCGTCACCACCCTGGGACGATGCGCGATCCACGCTCGGGGGCGTGACGATCACCGGAGCCTCTTTCAGGCGGGACTTCACCCTGACGAGCGGAGGAGGGATAGGCTTCATTGCTCCACCCGGCGAGTAGGTGAGGGAGAGTTTGGTCCCGTGGTCCGTGCCGGGGTAGCGGGTGGGCTGGACATGCAGCGGACGGACGTAGAGGAAAATTGCCAGCAGGGCGATGTGCAGGACGGTCGATGCGATGATCAGACGGCGTTGAGACTGCATGCCCTATTTTGACTCAATAATGCCGTACTTGGCGTCGAGAAATTTTGCGAGGGGCGCGGGGACGGTCGCGGCAGCCTCCTGCCACGTCACCAAACGGAGCCGGGACTGCATCTCGTAGCTGCGTACGGTGCGGATAATGTCGTACCAACCTTCGATCAAATCCGGCCGGCGGGCGTCGAGCAAGACGCAGAAACGAGCGTGCTCGGCATGCGCGGCCAGGATGCCTCGAATGAGCTGATAGCCGGCAACCCCGCGGCGGCTAATCGTGAGGGATTCGCGGTCGAAAAGCTCGTCAAAGTGAGGGTAGCGTTCAAGCAGGCGCAGCGGGGCAAACTGGAAGTCAGCCTCGGTCAGCTTGGCCTCCACGAGCAGGTTGCCGAGCTTCATGTCAATTTCTGTTCGGTCCTGTAGCTTGCGTTCGAGTTCCAGACCCGGGCGGAAGCCGAACTCAGGCTGCGTTCCGGCCTCCACGCCGAGCAGGGTACAGAGGCGCGGCGTAAACACCCGCGGGTAGCAGAAGATGTTCATCAGCAACGCGTCGGAGCTGGTGGCCGTATCCAGCTCGCACCATTCGCGAACCTCCTCGGCAGGGCCAGTCGGACGAGCCTGTCGCTTAGCGGTGTGCGGTTTGGTCAGGCGGGCAGCCCATGCCGGATTGGCGCAGATGCGGCGGTACGCGGCGTCGATAAAGTTGCCGTGCGTGCCGGCGCCGGGGGCGTGGATGACGCTGGAACGTGTCAATTCATGCGGTGTGCGGGATTCGATCAGTCGCGCCAAAGCTCGGGCAGTCACGACTTGACGCAAGGGGGTCGCGCGGGACCGAGGACCGGTGCGGGCAGGTGGGTCGGGTTCGATGTCACGCAGTTCTTCTTCAGACCACATAGGGCAGTTGAGGAAAGGGAGATGCAGTTAGGAACAGTTGAAGACAGATCAGGCTAGCTGTTCTCAACGGCACTCAACTGCCTCTTACTGTTTTCAGCTGTACTTCTACTCTTCGCGTAAGACTTCGAGGGGTTTCTGGCCCAGGATGCGGTGGCTGGCGATCCAACCGGTTGCGACCGTAAGTGCCGCCGTCCCAAGCAAGCCAAAGATGTTCCAACTCCACTGAATCTGGTTGGGAATGGTAAGGGCGATTAGCAGGAATCGAACGATGACGTTGGCGAAGAAGATGCCCACCAGACCGGCGACCAGGCCAAGAACTGCGAACTCAATCGAAAAGATCGACGCAATCCGCAGTCGCGTAGCTCCCAACGTTTTGAGGACGACCACCTCACGGATGCGGCGATAGCGGGTGCCGGCGATGGACGATGCGAGGATGACGATGCCGGCGAAGATGGAGAACGCGGCGAGGAATTGAATGACGTAGATGATCTGGATGACGACGGAGCGGATGGTTTCGAGCGCTTGGGCTACGTTGATGACGGTGACGGTGGGATAGGCGGCGTAGAGAGCGCGCTGGAGTTCGCCGACCTTTGCGGGATCAGCGTGGATGCCACCGTACCAGACGACGGGGAGACCGCTGAGCGACTTCTGAGGCAGGATGAAGTCGGCGCGGGTGAAGGCGTGCTGGCCGTCGGATTTGATCAAGGCCACCACCTTGGCGTCGAATTGGTGGTCCTGCGCGGCGAAAGTGATGGTGGAACCGAGCTTGAGACCGAGGCGCTCAGCGGTGCGGACGCCGACTGCGACCATCGGATGTTCGTCTGCGGTAGCGGCCTGCGCTGCGTCCCACCACTTCCCTGACACGACGGTGGTGCCCGGGGGGATGTCCGGGTGGTGGGTCAGTTGGACGGACTGCAGCATGCGGTGGGGAAAGTTCTGGGTCTTGATGTCGGCTGCGGCGACTCCGTCGATGGCGAGTACGCGAGATGTGACGACGGGCAGCAGCTCCGGCGGTGCGGTGATGGCGGGCGACTTCTGAATCAGCGTACGCATGCCTTCAATCTCGTCGTCGGCGATATCAACGAGGAAGATGTTCGGGATGTTGGGGGCGGCGGATATCTGAAGCTGCTGCACCACCGCGTGCTGCATCAGGAAGACGAGCATAATCTGCATCACGCCCATGCCGAGCGCGGCGAGCAGCGCGGCGGATGGATTGCCCGGGCGATACAGGTTGGCGAGACCGTGGCGCACCACGGAGGGAAGATGCAGGCGGGTTCGGCTGAGGAAGAACTTCAGAGTCTTGAGCACGACAAACGAGGCCAGCAGCAGGACGGCAAGCACACTGACAAGCCCGAGCGAGAAGTACTTGCCCACCTCGCGGGAGTCGGAGACGGCATAGGCAATGGCCGTGAGGCCGGCCAGGATGACCACAAAGGCCAGCAGCTGGGCGAGGTTCTTCTTGAGGCGGTAGAGGATGAGGCGATCGAGGGTGAGCGTACTGTCCGTCGCGATCGACTGCCCCCTGAGAAGAGCCAGAAACATCTTGCCGATCGGCTGATCCAGATCGTCGACAGCGCGGCGGAGGATGAGAATCGGGCGAATCTTCCGAATGTCGAGCAGCGGCGGCAGGGTAAAGAGCAGCGTCGTCAAAACTCCTGCGGCCAGCCCAGCAATGATGGCGCCGGGGTCGATGCGAAGATCGGGACGGACGTTGATCAGATTGGCCAGCAGGTACGGGAAGGCGAGTTGGACGCCAACACCCAGCAAAACGCCGACCAGTCCTCCTGCGGCTCCTAACAGCAGCGTTTGGATCAGGTAGATCTTGATGATCTGACCGGAGGTCGCGCCCAGCGACTTCATGATGGCGATGGTGTCGAGCCGCTGAGCGAGGTGTGCCCTCATTGCCATCGCGACGCCGACGGCCCCGAGCACGAGGGCTACCAGGCTCATGAGGGAGAGGAGGCTGGTAGCCTGGTCGAGACCAGCGGTAAGTGCAGGGTTCGTCTCGCGGTAGTCGGTGACCTGGGTTTCCGGCAGCAGCTTCACGAGGCGCGCCTTCAGGGCTGCCACGGCGTCGTCCGAGATGGGGCTGCCGTTCTTAGGCTTGGGAACCTTGAACAGGTAACGTTGGCCGGCGTGACTACCGGGGGCTAGGAGGCCCGAGGCATCAAGGTTGGCGCGCGAGATCAGGACGCGGGGGCCGGCGGCGAAGGATCCGGAGAGCCGGTCGGGCTCGTTGACGACGATGGAGCCGATTCGAAAGAGCTTGGTGCCGATCTTGAGTTGGTCGCCGCGTTGTAGCTTCAGACGGACGAGAAGGTCATCGGCTACGGCTACCTGGTCGCCGCCGAGGGCGTCGGATAGCTTGCCAGCGGGGTCTAGTTCGACTTCGCCATAGTAGGGGTATTTGGATGGGTCGACGGACTTGAGAGAGATGAGGAGCGGGTCGAGAGTTTTGGCAGCCGAGGCCATGGAGAGCAACTCTGTGACGGAAGTGACGTCGACGCCTTCGGATTCGATTTGATCGAGGCCCTTGATCTCAGCGGGCGTGGGCTGCTGGGTGGTACGTGCGGAGAGGTCGGCGGCCATGATGGCGCGGGCGCGGGAGAGGAGCGTGGTGCGGAAGGAGGCGCTGAAGCCGCGGACGCCGGTGAGGGCGGCTACTCCGATGGCAACGGAAAGGATGACGAAGAAGAACTTGCCGCGCGAGGAATGCATCTCGCGGGCGGCGATTTTTGCGGCGGACTGGTAGGAGAGGCTGGGCATCGTGCTGAGGATCTACCTCTTGATGGACGGGGCTGAGTTAGGGCGTACATCCAACTCATCGCAAATACGCGATGAACGGGCCACCCGGACATTTGTTAGAGGGTGGCGGGGTTCAGGTTGATGTCGTCGGAGATGATCAGGCCGTCTCTAAGGACGATGCGGCGGTCGGCGTAGGTGGCGAGGACGGGGTCGTGCGTGACCAGCACGAGTGTGGTGCCTTCGGTCTTGTTAAGGTTCAGCAGGAGTTCGAGGACGTGGGAGCCGTTGGTTGAGTCGAGGTTGCCAGTCGGTTCGTCGGCGAGAACGATGGGTGGGCGGAGGACGAAGGCCCGAGCCAGCGCGACACGCTGCTGCTCGCCTCCCGAAAGCTGAACTGGGTAGTGGTCGAGGCGGTCCGAGAGACCGACGCTCTGCAACAGCGAAAGCGCGCGGGCTTTGCCGTCGGATTGACTCTCGGCGTTCAGTTCGTAGGGCAGCAGCACGTTTTCAAACGCAGTAAGCGTCGGAATGAGCTGGTAGGACTGGAAGACGAAGCCAATGGATCGGCCACGGACCTGGGCCAGCTTGTCTTCCGGCAGGTAAGAGATGGATGTTCCGTTGACGAAGACGTCGCCCGAAGATGGCGTGTCAAGGCCGGCGAGCAGGCCGAGCAGCGTCGACTTTCCCGAGCCGGACGAGCCCATAATGGCGGCAAACTGGCCGGTGGGGATTTCAAAATCGAGACCCTTCAGGATGTCGACCATACGGGCGCCGTTGCGGATGGACTTATGCAGGCCCGCAACTTTGATCATGGCGGGCCGTGCTGTGGGAGCCTCGGCGCCGCTTTTCACTTCAGTCTGTGTATCAATCAAACTTGTCTCTTTCCGCATCGTGATTTGACGCCTGCATCCGTGGTCTGATCAGTGGGGCGCGGTTTTGCTATGTTGGAACGATGCCGAGATTTTTATCTTCGTTCATTTTAGCCCTACTCGCCTGCGGGTTCGGGGGATGTAAGGCGGACTCCGGTTCGCAGGCGGCCTCGGACATGAACCGAAGCGTCAGTTCGGCGCCGAAAGCTGCAGTCGAGGCTCCCAGCCCGGCGGTTCCAGTTGCCGCCCCGGCAAAGGCCGAAGTGGGTCCGGACACGCGCCCCTTGGTGGTTTGCTTCGGCGACAGCCTCACCGCAGGCTATGGAGCGGACCCGGGGCAGAGCTATCCGGACTTCCTGCAGAAGGATCTGGACCGTGATGGATATCGCTATCGCGTAGTCAATGAGGGGATCAGCGGAAACACCACGAAAGATGGCGTGGACCGGCTGGCGGGGATCATCAGGATGAAGCCGGCGGTCGTCGTGCTGGAGTTCGGCGGCAATGATGGGCTGCGCGGCCTGAAGGTCCAGACCACCCGCACCAACCTCGCCACCATGATTGAAGGGCTCCAAAAGGCCGGTATCAAGGTGGTGATAGCGGGGATCACGTTGCCACCGGACTATGGGCCGGACTACGTCAACGCCTTTACGGCAAACTATCCCGCGCTGGGCAAGAAGTACCAGGCCCCGGTACTTCCCTTCCTGCTGAAAGATGTCTACGGCGTGGACGGGATGATGCAGGCGGATAAGACGCACGCGACCGATCAGGGGAATGAGGTGGTCGCGAAGAACGTGTTGCCTCTGGTCGAGGCGTTGTTACGGCGGTAGGGGTTGGCAAACCGACCTCAGTGAACCCACCTCAACCGATGAGGCCGATTGAGATGGGGCACCCGGAAGGTCGGCGCACCCGATCAAAGAGTACAAAAGCAGGTCCTCCGACTTTGACGAAGGATGACACCATTTTTCGTTAGATTTGCGTTGGAGCGTTACCCGATCATTACGTGCGGATGCATCAGCGTTCCCGCGATCCGGCGGGTGATCCCGATCAACTCCGTGGGGCTGGTGAAGACCTTCACCAGCGGAGCGTTTGAGTAGTCGGGGAGGTTGACCTGCATGCCGTTGCGCAGGCGGCCCGCTGTCTGCTCGTCGACCGTCACAGATGGCATCTCCGTGAGCAGCGTGCGGGGATGTGGCAGGATCTCGGCAAAGGCGGTCTCCGGGTCGGAGGTATCGGCGGCTGCTTTTAGCCGGTCGACGGTGATCGTCTGCGCCAGCGTAAAAGCTCCCGCGCGGGTACGGCGCAGGATAGAGAGATGGGCTCCACAACCAGCGAGTTGGCCGAGTTCGTGGGCAACGGAACGGACATAGCCACCGGCTGAAACCGTCATCGTAAAGCTCGCCGTATCGCCTTCAAGCGACAGCAGTTGGAAATCGTGGATCGTGATACGTGCTGGCTTGACCGGGACGGGCTGCCCGGCGCGGGCGAGCTTATGGGCAGGCACCCCACCGAGCTTCTTCGCGGAATAAATTGGCGGAAGCTGGTCGATATCGCCGTGAAACGGCTTGGCCAGTTCACGGAGCTGGTCGAGGCAAAGGGTCAGTGGCATTGGCTCGGACACTGCCGTACCGTCGGCGTCGTAAGTGTCCGTCGCGAGGCCGAACCGGATGTGCCCGGTGTATTCCTTCTCCGCTTGGGCGAAAAACTGCGCCAGCCGAGTGTAACGGCCAAGCAGAAGCGGCAGGACGCCGGTTGCCATCGGGTCGAGAGTTCCGAGGTGACCGATGGATTTCTCTCCGGTAGCGCGGCGGACGAGTGACACTGCGTCATGCGAGGTCATACTGGAAGGTTTGTCTAATACTAGGAGCCCGTTCAATGACATGAAGCTCTAGCCTAAGGCTTCGCTGGCCGAGATGCAAAAGCCGGCCGTTTCCAGATGACAGTTAGAGGCCAGAGCGGTTTCCACGAACCAGCGACAGAAACTCGTTGCGAGTCTGGAGCTGGCTCTTGAATACGCCAAGCATGGCCGAAGTAATCGTGCTGGAGTGCTGCTTTTCGACGCCTCGCATCATCATGCACATATGCTGTGCCTCAATCACGACGCCAACTCCCTGCGGATGAATGGCTTCGTCGATAGCCTCGGCAACCTGCTGGGTCAGCCGCTCCTGGACCTGCAGGCGTCGTGCGAAGACGTCCACCAGGCGCGCGGCTTTGGACAAGCCGATCACCTTCTTGTTCGGGACGTAGGCCACGTGGGCCTTGCCGAAAAACGGCAGCATGTGGTGCTCGCAGAGCGAAAAGAATTCAATGTCCTTGACGATGACCATCTCGTCGTAGTCGACATCGAAAAGCGCGTCATGGAGAACTTCGGTGACGGTCTGGTTGTAGCCGCGGGTCAGGAAGTCCATCGACTTCTCGACGCGTGCCGGTGTGTCGGCGAGGCCATCGCGGTTGGGGTCTTCGCCCAGACGGCGAAGCAGCTCGCGGTAGATATCCTGCGTGCTGGCGGTATCGAGGGAGGAAGGGACGACGAACTGATCGGTAGGAGTAGCCATTCGGATTGCGCTGCCTTTCTGCTCTTAGATCGACGGCGTTACATAGGTAAATGAGTTGTTAGGCGTCTCTTCGACATCGACGCTTTCGAGGAATGCATCCGTAAAACCGCCGAAGATGCGATGGACTTCGATGGCGAGGTTCTCGGTCGTGGGAACCACCTGCTCGAACTCGGGCAGCGTGTTCAGGTTGACCAGATGATAGCGGCCCAGCAGGTTATCGGTGGCGAAACGGTCGAGGTCGGCAAGGTTGGCCACCATTCCCGTTCGGGCGTCGACCGGGCCCGAGAGCCGTACTGTTGCAATGTAGTTGTGCCCGTGGCCGAAGGGGTTATTGCATTTGCCGAAGGTGTTGCGATTCTGCTCATCCGTCAGGGATTCGGCATGCAGGCGGTGCGAAGCGCTGAAGTGATACCGGCGATTGAGAAAGGCTTTCACAGCGCACCCTGCCCGTAGAAGTCGGCGTATAGGTCTGGTGTTTCGTAAACCCGGATCTTATGTAGCTTAGCGCCGGGTATCTTGCCGTCCAAACGCTTCCATGCCGCAATCGCAATATTCTCCGTCGTCGGGATAACGGTCTTGAAGTCGGGAATTTCGTGGTTCAAATGCCGGTGATCGTACACCCCGACAACTTCGTGCTCCATGATGTCCTTGAGCACCTTGAGGTCGACAACGAATCCACTCACGGGATCAATTTCACCTGAAACGGTTACCTCAAGCGTGTAATTGTGCCCGTGCCCATTGCGATTGGCGCACTTGCCGAAGACATGCTCGTTCTCTTCCGGGGACAGGTCGTCGTTCCAGTAGAAGTGCGCGGCGGAGAACTCGGCTTTTCGGGTAAGAAAGATCATAAGGAGTTATAGGACGGTCCGGAACAGCTTGCGGCAGCTACCAACTTCACTATTTTAGATTGGCGCGGGTAGCGTTTGGATTCTTCAGCGGGACTTTGTGGAGTAGGTGCGGCCCTTCCAGGCTACTTTTTTGAGGACACGAACCTGGATGTAGCTCCGGATCAGCAGCCAGGAGAACAAGGGGATGCCGAACAGCGCGAGGATTCGGTCAGGAATCGGAAAGTTAGACTTTGAGACCCGCGCGAAGAATCCCCACAACCCGCGAAACCAAACCACCCACAGAATGATCGGCTGCCAATAGATTGTGAAGGGCCACGTCAGCGCCACAATGGGCAGGCCGACAGCAAGCAGAAAAACGAGTAGCGCGATCAGCGCCATGGGAACTGGCGTGGTGAAAAGCAGCGCAAGATTCTTCGTCCAGCCCTCGATCATCGCCGCGTTGGTGCGGTACATTCGCGTCGACAAGGCGTCCGAAGCATAGCGGAACCGAACGGCGCGCTTGCTGCGCTTGAAGTTGTGCGCCAGCGCGACATCTTCAAGGACACTGCGGCCTACCCCGCGATGCCCCCCGACCGCGAAGTAGTCCTCCTGCCGCACCAGGATGAACTGGCCATTGGCGGCGGCTGTGCGGTCGTCCGGCTGGTTCACGCGGTTGGGCGGGTAAGCGATCGCCAGCTCAGCGAACACCAGCGGCATCAACATTCGCTGCAGAAGCCCGGTGGTGAGCTGCTGCGGCGAGTACGAGAGCATCGCCGCACCATACTTTTCGAGCTCATGGCAGGCGCGGGACAGGTCGCCCGGCTGGTGGATTGTGTCCGCATCGGTAAAGAGGAGCAGCCCGCCCTCTGAAGCCTGCGCTCCAGTCCAGCAGGCGTTGGTTTTTCCTGTAAACCAGGCGTCCGGCGATTCGTCCAGCGGCAGTGCCTCCATCACGCGGACCCCGGGGAGCATGGCTGCTTCGGCCATGATGGCGGGAGTTGCGTCGCTGGACCGGTCGTCGACGAGGATGAGTTCCCACTCCTTGCCCAGTTTAAAACCCAGTTCCGACTGGGAGACGAGTGATTCGATGCAGGCGGGTAGCGACTCCTGCTCGTTGCGCGCCGGAATGATGACGGAGAGCAGGAGAGAGGGCTCGAATTGCTGGGGAGGCACGGATTGATGCGGTTCCGGCTCGTATTCGGCGATGGTTGTGCTGGTCAATGCGTCGAGGGCGTCCACGACTTCGTATTATAGGAACATGATGCGAGGCGTGCGGGCGACCTGGATTGGACTACTGGTGGGAATAGCGGCAATGACAGGGTGTGACCGCGGTTCGCACCCAGGGAGCGTAGGGATTCCGGCCCCCACGTTTGTGATGAGCGACGGCGTCCAGACCGTAGATATGGGCAGGCTGAAAGGCAAGGTGGTGGTTCTGAACCTGTGGGCGACATGGTGCGCGCCCTGCGTGGAGGAGCTTCCCAGCCTGCTGACCCTGCAGCAGAAGCTGCCCAATATCGCCGTGGTGGCCGTCAGCACCGACCAGGACGATACCGTTTACCGCAAATTCCTCGTCAAACACAACGTCAATGTGCGGACGGTACGCGACGCCGACCAGAAGGTGAACCAGATGTACGGCACGGTGATGATTCCGGAGACTTACATCATCGACCGGCAGGGGGTCATCCGCCGGAAGTTCATCGGGGCGCAAAACTGGACCCAGGCCGATATTGTCGATTACCTGAACAAGTTGTGAGGCAGGGTGAAACGGTGGCTTCTGCACCATTTTTGCACATGGTTCATCTAACCGATGGACTGATAGTGTAGGGACAACTTCTGGGGGATGTCGCTCCAGCCCCCACGCGATTACACTGATAAGCAACAGATTTTGGGCCGGGTTTTACTAAGGGGGAGCATGTTCGAACGCTATACGGAGAAGGCGCGGCGCGTGATTTTCTTTGCGCGCTATGAGGCCAGTCAGTTCGGGTCGCCTTACATCGAGACCGAGCACCTGCTGCTGGGGCTGCTGCGTGAGGACAAGGCACTGACCAATCGCTTCCTGCGGTCGCACGCATCGGTTGAGTCGATTCGCAAGCAGATTGAAGGCCACACGACGATTCGCGAGAAGGTTTCGACCTCGGTCGACCTGCCGCTGTCGAACGAGTGCAAGCGCGTGCTCGCCTACGCGGCGGAAGAAGCCGAGCGGCTTTCGCACAAACATATTGGTACCGAACACCTGCTCCTGGGGCTGCTGCGCGAAGAAAAATGCTTTGCGGCGGAAATCCTCTCGGAACGCGGCTTGCGGCTGCCGGCTATTCGCGAGGAGCTTCAGCGGACTACGCAGGAAAAGCCAGCGGCTGCGGCAAAAGCCGGACGCAACGAGCAGTCCATGCTGGCTGAGTTTTCGCGCGACCTGACCCAGTCGGCAATGGATCAGCAGCTTGATCCGCTGGTTGGGCGGGACACGGAAGTGGACCGCGTCATCCAGATCCTCTGCCGCCGCACCAAGAACAATCCAGTGCTGATCGGAGAGCCGGGTGTGGGAAAGACGGCCATCGTCGAGGGCCTGGCGCAGAAGATTGCCGACGGCGAAGTGCCGAGTTTTCTGGCCGACAAGCGCGTTTTGGCGCTGGACTTGAGCCTTATTGTCGCTGGCACGAAGTATCGCGGCCAGTTCGAAGAGCGTCTCAAAACCATCATGAAGGAGTTGATGGAGAATCAGAACTCCATCGTCTTCATCGATGAGTTGCATACGCTCGTCGGAGCAGGTTCGGCCGAGGGTTCGCTCGACGCAGCGAATATTCTGAAGCCGGCGTTGAGCCGCGGCGAGATTCAGTGCATTGGCGCGACCACGCCAGCGGAGTATCGCAAGTCGATCGAGAAAGACCGCTCGCTCGAACGGCGCTTCCAGGCCGTCAAGGTTCCGCCTCCAAACGAGGAAGACGCGATCAAGATCATCATGGGCATCAAGGAAAAGTACGAAAAGTTTCACGCCGTCAGCTACACCGACGACGCGATCACGTTCTCTGTCTCTCACTCCAGCCGCTACATTCCGGATCGCTTCCTGCCCGACAAGGCGATCGACCTGATTGACGAGGCAGGAGCGCGCGTAAAGCTGCGCCAGACTTCCCTGCCCGAGGAGTTGACCGAGGTTCAGAAGCGGATCAAGTTCATCGTGCACCGCATGGAAAACGCGATTGCGAACCACGAGTTCGAGAAGGCGCGGTTCTACTCGGACGAGGAGCGCAAGGAGCGCGAGAATCTCCGCTCGCTGCGGGACAAGTACCACCTCGACGACTCTTCCGCGGGAATCGTGACACGCGAGGATATCGAGGACGTTGTCAGCCGCTGGACGGGCGTGCCGATTACCTCTCTAAAGGAAGAAGAGACCCAACGTTTGCTGCGCGTAGAGGAAGAACTGCACAAGCGCGTTATCTCGCAGGATAAGGCGATATCGGCGCTTTCTCGTGCAATTCGCCGCTCGCGAGCCGGACTCAAGAATCCGGCTCGCCCGATCGGCAGCTTCCTGTTCCTCGGGCCGACCGGTGTCGGCAAAACGGAAATGGCGCGCACGCTGGCGGAGTTCCTGTTCGGCAGCGAAAAGGCGCTCATTCGCTTCGATATGTCGGAATTCATGGAGAAGCACTCGGTCTCGAAGCTCATCGGCTCGCCTCCGGGCTACGTCGGCTACGAGGAGGGCGGTCAGTTGACCGAGCGTGTCAAGCGCAATCCCTACTCCGTCGTGCTGCTCGACGAGATCGAGAAAGCTCATCCAGATGTATACAATCTACTGTTGCAGGTCTTTGAAGACGGTCAGTTGACCGACGGTCTCGGCAATACGGTCGACTTCAAGAACACAATTATCGTCATGACTTCGAACATTGGCGCCAAACACCTGCAGAAGCAGCAGGGCCTTGGCTTCCAGTCGAGCGACGAAAACATGGCGCTCGGCAAGATGGAAGAGCTGGTCAAGGGCGAGGTCAAGCGGACGTTCAATCCGGAATTCCTCAATCGGTTGGATGAAGTCATTATCTTTACCTCGCTGAGCGAAAGCGACTTGATGCAGATCATCGAACTGCTCGTCCAGCAACTGAACAAGAACCTGGTCCACAAGGCAATCACGCTCTCAGTCAACGACGATGCCAAGCGCTACATCCTGGCCAAAACGGCAAGCGACCGGACTTATGGTGCGCGGCCGCTGCGTCGGGCTCTGCAGCGGTTCATCGAAGATCCGCTGTCGGAGGCTTTGATTGCTGGTGGCCTGAAGGAGCGGCCAGCGTTCCTGGAGGTCTATCTCGAAAACAATCAGCTCTTCTATCGTCCGATTTTGTCGGATTCGGAAGAGAAAGCCGCTGGTTTGGCGCTCACCACTGTGTAAGTGACTGACGCGGATACAGCAGGATAAAAACGGAAAAGGGACTCGCGATTTGGCGGGTCCTTTTCTGTTGCGAATAGGATTGAAACTCGGGGGCGCGAAATCCAGTCCATGAGAGAGAGAATCCCTTGATGCAAGTACACAGGTTATTCCCGACTTTGATCCTGCTGTCGGCCGTCGTGCCGTTGGCCCATGCACAGGATGCGAAGCCGTCGAAGTATCCTTTGCGGCTGCATATTCTGGCGATCGACGATACGCATCCCACCGTGCGCATGCAGCCTAACTGGTGTTCCGGATCGGTACCCAGCTTTGGCGGGGAGGTGGGCGGGAGTACAGGCGAAGCTGGGATTCCGTGCGGCGGCAGCGGCGGATACACCACCTTTGGCGGACCGGATGATTTCGCGGGTGGCGGCCGCGGGGATCTCGTGACGCCGCCCGAAGGTGGCGCTCAGGCGCTTAACTTCACGTACGAAGGCTGCAACCGGATCCGGGTGGCACCGGGGTTTCACTCCCTTCCTGCGCGGTGGAAGAGACCGGGGCGGCTGGAAGTGGTGATTCCGACGGAGTCTATCGCCGGTAGTGATCGAGCGATGCCCACGCAAAAATGCACGCTGAAGGCGACGCTGCATGAGTTCGTCTACCTGCGCCTGCCCGATGGGGCCATGGTGAAAGTCGCGCAGGAGGCGTATCTGCGCAAACCGTCGCTGCGGATGTTTCTGAGCGGCCCGCCGACGACGCTTCAGGCCCGACCGCCTGCAACCGTCTCGGTTAAGCAATTGATGCCGCCGCAGTAGGCAGCCGGTCCGCACCTGCGTGGTTACTATCCGCAGCAATACGGAAGCAGCAAATCGCCAAGCCGATGGATTACCGAGCCGTTGGAGTCTGTTCAGGCGAGGTACTTCCATGCATGACACTCTGATTGCAGCGTTGCTGATCGCGTTGGCGGTGGCACCGGCGTTTACGGCTTTGAAGGCTTCGGAGCACATGCATGGCTCCTAAATCCGGGCCAGTTCCCTTGCCCGCACGAAGACTCGGCTGAACATGACGCTATTGAGGCGGCCGGTGTTGGTATTGCGCAGCGATGGGTGGTAGCTGCCGAGCAGGACTTTGCCGTCGGGCAGGATGTACTCGGCGCCGTGGCTGAACGTGTAGAGCGAGCGGCGGGTAATGTCGCCCATATGGACCAGGTGGGCGAGAAAGCCGTCCCAGGCGATCTTTCCGAGGCAAACGATCACACGGACTTTGGGCAGGGCGGCGATCTCTGCCGTCAGGTGGGCGGAGCAGGCGCGTATCTCGGTCGGTGTCGGTTTATCTCCGGGCGGGGCGCACCGGACCACGGAACCGATCCACGCATGGCGAAGCTTGAGGCCGTCGTCGGCTGCGACGGCTCGCGGCTTCGACGCGAAGCCGAGGTCGTGCAGGACGGGGTACATGAAGTCGCCCGAGCCATCGCCCGTGAAGGGGCGGCCCGTCCGGTTGGCACCGTGGGCGCCCGGCGCAAGACCCATAATCAGCACCCGGGCGAGCGGATCGCCAAAACCTGGCACCGGTTTCGCCCAGTAGGTCTGGTCGATGAAGGCGCGGCGGCGAGTCTCACCGATTCCCTGACAATACGTCCTCAGGCGGGGGCATAGATTGCAGTCGACAATTGCCTGGCGGACAAGGGCAAGTTGGCTGTGCGCCGATTCTCGACTCGACAAACCAGTCGACTTGGAGTTTGATGGCATTCCAACCGATACTATAGGGGTGAGCCGATGTTACCTTTGGTTGCCCTGACCACGGAGTACACATTACATCTAAACGGCTGTACAGACCGTCTTAAGAGTACGTAGGGAACCAACTTGAACTTGCCGCAGTGCGGCGCTGAAGGGAAATGACTTGGAAGAGCAACGCATCGGCATGATGTACCTGAACCTGCTCAAGAAATCGATTGCGGGGCTGTGGGACGGAATGTTTCCGAAGGGCTTTCGGAAATCATCGGCGGTGCCTATCCTTTTGATTCTGCTGGTGGTTGTCGGGCCCATTGTGGCTTGGAGGCTGCACCGGCTGGGCCAGTTTGGGCAGTTGAAGCGTGAGATCAAGGGTGAACAGGTGGCGGCTGTGCCAACAGGTCCACGGCCGGGCGGAGTCGACCCGGTTGTCCTGACTCTTGCACCGACGGCGGGTAGCACCGGGCCGGAGTTCCGGACAGTCACCCTGCTTCCCGGTCTGGGAATGGGTGTGCTGCAGATCACCGGTAGCGTCCCGAATCTCGGCGAGATCGAATTGCTGGCCAATCCCACGGCCAAGGATATCGCGGACGGCACGACCCCGAACCGCAAGGGTGTCAACGACACCTGGGGCGCGCTGGAGGCCCCGTGGTCAGGTATGCTGACCGGTCTGCTGACACCAGTTGGCAACTCGTTCCGAACCAGCTGGCGTGGGAAGACCCTTGAAGCACCTTCAGTATTACCCGGCCGCGGAATAGGCGAGGGCGGATTGCTGAATACGCTTCCGGCAGATTCGTCGGACGCCTTACCTGCAAAGAACCCGACCACCGCCAAGGCCAGCTTCAAGGCGACCGACTTTGGGGGCCGTTGGGCTTCCAAGAACGACATCGATGTGGCAATCACGCTTAATGCGACGACCATTGACCTGGAAGTGACGGTGAAGAACGTAGGCGAAGAACCGGAGCCGATGGGCATCGGTTGGCACCCGCGGTTTGTGATTCCGAGCGGAAACCGCGAGGCAGCGGAGATACGACTGCCCGGCGGTGAGCTGATCGAAATGGGAGATACGGCTAAGGGCACGCCATCGGGCAAGTTTGGACAGCCCGGGATGGCCATCAGCCGGTTTCAGCAGCGCTCGTGGCCGATCGGGGCGGAGCCGGTGGACGGCGCTCTGGTGCATCTGAAGCCATCGGCTGCAGAGTCCGGAGTGGCAGCCGAGGTTCGTGACCCACAGAGTGGCTTTGGGCTGCGAATGACGAAGGTTTCAGGCGACATTCGCGAGTTGCGAGTGACGTCGCCGACGGGCTCGAACTACGTGTCGATGGGGATGCAGACCGACTTTGACGATCCGCTGGGTAAGGAGTGGGGCGGTGCGGAGAACGTCTCGATTACCTCTTTGCTACCGGGCCAGACCGCACAGTGGAAGATTCGGCTCGAAATCTTTGCGATTTCCGCTCACGCTGCCGCCGGCCGCTAGTAACGCAGGCGGTCCGGCGCGTTTGACCCTGCACAACGCTGACCCGTACAGTGGAGAGAAGGCGATCGCTGGCAGAGGCAACGCGCAACGCGGGCTTGCCGGCATTTTCACACGACCTGGAAGGCATGGCTTTGACCACAAATACAACGACAGAGACAGAGAACACGGCTGAACTGCAGCCGGTTGAGACGACCTTAGAGCACACTCACGACGATCATGCAGGCCACGATCACAGTCACGACCACCAGCATGAGCCTCAGGCCACGCTGAATCCGGAACTGATGCGCGAGATTGCGGTTGAAGTGGACGCCGAAACGGTATCGAAGAGCTTCCGCGGAGTCGTGAAGAAGTATCAGAAACTGGCACGGATTCCGGGCTTCCGCGTGGGTAAGGTTCCGGAGACTGTGATCAAGAGCCGCTTCGCCAAGGAAGTCCGGCAGGAAGTATTGGAAGAGTTGGTCAGCGAGCGTTTCCGTCTGGCGATCGAGGAGCAGAAGCTCTCCCCGGTGTCGCAGCCACAACTGACGAACCTGATGCTGGCCGACGGAGCCCCGCTGCAGTTCAAGGCTGCATTTGAGATCAAGCCGGAAATCGATGTGACGGGCTACGATTCGATCCACGTCGCCAAGCCGGATACGACGCTGACCGACGCCGAGTACGCAACCGAGTTGGCGCGCATCATGGATCAGCACGGCACGGTGGAGCCGGTCGAAGAAGATCGTCCGCTGGTGGATGGCGACTGGACTGAAATCGAGTTCAAGGGCGAGATTCAGGAACTGGCGCAGGTGGTCGGCGAAGAGGCCGAGAGGCCGGCCCAGGAGCCGATTCAAGGCGACGATGTGCTGATTGAGGTTGGCGGCACGAACACTCTTGCAGCGTTTACCGACGCATTGCGCGGCCAGAAGGTCGGACAGGAGATGACGTTTGAAGTCACCTATCCGGCGGACTTCGGCGAGCCGAAGCTTGCCGGCCAGACCGTCAAGTACGACGTCAAAGTGAAGTCAATCAAGAAAAAGAGCTACCCGGAGAAGGATGCGGAGTTTGCATCGCAGCTTGGGGATTACGAGAGCTGGGAAGACTTCGAAACGAAGCTCCGTGAGATGGCGGCCGGACGGAAGAAGGACGGCATGGAAGATCACGCGCGAGACCAGATGGTCGAGCAGATGATCGCGAAGTTCCAGTTCCCTGTTCCGGAGACGTTTGTGCAGCAGCAGATCGATGCCCGCCTGGAGCGCGGTTTGCGTGCACTCGCACAGCAGGGGATGAAGCCGGAGGACATGCGCAAGCTGGACTTCGGGCGGCTGCGCGAGGCTCAGCGCGATCAGGCCGTCAATGAAGTGAAGGCTTCGCTGATTCTGGACAAGCTGGCCGAGATCGAAGGCATCAAGGTGACCGACGAAGATATGGAACGCGAATTGTTTATGGCGTCGTTGCAGGCTCGGGAACCGCTGGAGACGCTACGCGCGAGGATGGTTCAGGACGGATCGCTCGACCGGATGCGCGAACAGATGACACGCGAGAAAACCGGGACTGCGATTTTCGAGAAGCTGGCGAAGTAAGGGTCTTACGTTCCCACTCATCGCAAAGTGCGCGACGCATGGGACACCCGAACATTGTGGTTGGTTAGCGGAAAGAGGAGAACGAAATGGGTTTGATTCCTTATGTGGTGGAGCAGACGAGCCGGGGCGAACGTACGTACGACATCTACAGCCGTCTGCTGCGGGACAACATCATTTTTCTGGGTACGCCGATCGATGACAATGTGGCAAACGTCATCATCGCGCAGATGCTGTTTCTGAGCGGCGAAGACCCGGAAAAGGACATCCAGATGTACATCAACTCGCCCGGCGGTTCGATCACCGCAGGCTTGGCGATCTATGACACGATGCAGTACATCAAGAACGACGTGGTGACGTTCTGCATCGGGCAGGCTGCTTCGATGGGTGCGTTTCTGCTCATGGCCGGCAAGAAGGGCAAGCGTTTCGCGTTGCCGAATGCGCGTGTGCTGATCCACCAGCCTTCGATGGGCGGATTGAGCGGACAGGCTACGGATATCGACATTCATGCGCGGGAGATTCTTCGGATTCGCGAGATCACCAACACGCTGATGGCGAAGTCGACCGGTCAGCCGCTGGCGCAGATCGAGCGCGACGTGGAGCGCGACTTCATCATGACGGCTCCGCAGGCGAAGGAGTACGGGATCATCGACGATATTATTGATCGGCCGCGCAGCTGATTGGTTTTCCTTCATAACCAAAGCCCCGATCTTCCGATTGGGGCTTTTTCATTGGGTGGAACGGTGCAATGGCACGAAGGGGTTACTTTGGGTGAGTCGTATGTCGGCTGGTGCGACGCGATATGCACCTCCAATAAGGTGTAAACTTTCATCTGGTATGCAGTAGGTGGTGTCAAGGGGTTGCCGCACATATGAAAACTTCACGGGGCTCGGACGAATCCCTTCGTTGTTCTTTTTGCCACAAGTCGCAGGATGCGGTTGCCAAGCTGATCAGTTCGCCATCGGACTATCCGCGGGCTTACATTTGCGATGAATGTGTGGCGGTGTGCAACTCGATTCTGGAAGACGACCGTACCGAAGCGACTCCCGGCACAACACCAACTCATCTGCCCAAGCCACAGGAAGTTCGCGCGTTTCTGGATGAGTATGTGATCGGCCAGGACCAGACGAAGAAGAAGCTCGCAGTGGCCGTTTACAACCACTACAAGCGCATCCAGATGAACAAGACGCGCGGCAACGATGTGGAGCTTGCGAAGTCCAACATCCTCCTCGTTGGCCCAACCGGCTCAGGCAAGACGCTTCTGGCGCAGACGCTGGCGAAGGTGCTGGATGTACCGTTCGCGATTGTCGACGCGACCACCTTGACCGAGGCTGGCTACGTCGGGGAGGACGTCGAGAATATTATTTTGAAGCTGCTGCAGGCCGCCGACGGCGACGTGAATCGTGCACAGCAAGGCATTATCTACATCGACGAGATCGACAAGATTGGCCGCAAGGATGAGAACCCTTCCATCACCCGCGATGTCTCGGGCGAAGGCGTTCAGCAGGCGTTGTTAAAGCTTCTCGAGGGCACGGTTGCCAATGTTCCGCCGCAAGGTGGACGCAAGCATCCGCACCAGGAGTTCACGGCTGTTGATACGACCAACATTCTCTTCATTTGCGGCGGCGCTTTCGTCGGGCTGGAAAAAGTGATCGGACGGCGCGTCGGCAAGAAGGCTCTGGGCTTCAAGACGGTTTCGGCCACAGACTCGAACGAGCTGGACGTGACCCCAATCC
This sequence comes from Rhodanobacteraceae bacterium, assembly GCA_025350865.1. Taxonomy (GTDB): domain Bacteria; phylum Acidobacteriota; class Terriglobia; order Terriglobales; family Acidobacteriaceae; genus Edaphobacter. The sequence continues at coordinate 29,782 of JANXWZ010000210.1, read as the reverse complement.
GTGCGCAACGCGATGCCGAGCTATTGCGCCAGGCGGAGCCTCAGGATTTGCTGAAGTATGGCTTGATCCCAGAGTTCGTTGGACGTCTACCCGTAATGGGCGTACTCGAAGAGCTGGATGAACATGCGCTGATCGAGATTCTTACCAAGCCGAAGAACGCGATCCTGAAGCAGTACATCAAGTTGTTTGAGTTCGAGGGTGTGAAGGTGACGTTTACGGACGAGGCGGCGCGAGAGATTGCACGGGAAGCCCTGCAGCGCAAGGTTGGCGCGCGCGGCTTGCGCATGATTCTGGAAGAGTTGATGCTCGACCTGATGTATTACGTGCCGGGCAACAAGAAAGTGAAGGATTTGTCGATAACGGCGGAGATGGTGAAGAAGCACGCGCTGACGCTCCCGATGTTGCTGGAGAAGGCCGGGTAGCAGGCGCCACGCCGTATCAGGGTTTCACCAAACATCCCCAGTTGTGCTCCGGCGCCACTGGGGATGTTTTTTTGGTGCGAAGAGTATGTTTGTTCACCCCATAGATGGGTGATGGGCGTCAGGTCATGCTGCGTTTACAATCACTGGAAACACTGACGCGGTTGCATCGCGGATGGATGTCGGAACGTCTAAACTCAGGAGACATGATGAAAACCCCCAATGAAGAAACTCTGAGCCGTGACGTTCGCAAGCTGCCGATGATGCCGATCCGCGACATGGTCATCTTTCCCCACATGATGACGCCGTTTGTGGTTGGCCGCGAGTCCAGCGTGCGAGCTTTGGAAGAGGCACTGACCGGCGACCGCAAAATATTTCTGGCTACGCAGCACGATGCGTCCGTCGATGAGCCCAGCGCGGACGAGATCTACGAGACCGGCACGATCGGCAACATTGTGCAGAGCGTTAAGATGCCCGACGGCAACATCAAGGTGCTGGTAGAAGGCGTGGAACGCGCCCGCGCGGTCGATGTGAATGACGAGGATGGATTCTTCGTCGCGACGGTCCGCACCGGCCGGACGCGGCTCGATATGAGCCCCGGCGTTGAAGTGATGATGCAGCGCGTGCACACGCTCTTTGAGCAGTATGTGAAACTGCAGCAGAGCCTGAATTACGAGACCATGGCCGCCAGTGTGCGCGGCGACGAGCCCGCGAAGCTGGCTGATACGATTGCGGCAAATCTGCAGCTCTCGATCGAGGAGAAGCAGGACTTGCTGGAAGTGTTCGATCCTGAGGTCCGGCTGGCCAAGATCGCCGACGTGCTGGACGTAGCGATTGAGAAGCTAAACATCGACCGTACGGTGCAGACTCGCGTGAAGCGGCAGATGGAGAAGGCGCAGAAAGAGTACTACCTCAACGAGAAGATCAAGGCGATCCAGAAAGAACTCGGCCGCGGCGAGAAGAGCGAATTCGACGAGCTGAAAAAGAAGATCGAGACCGCTGGCATGCCGAAGGACGTGCTGGAGAAGAGCCTGCTGGAGCTGAAGAAGCTGGAAGCGATGCCGCCGATGTCGGCTGAGTCGACAGTCTCTCGCAACTATCTCGACTGGCTTCTGGCTGTGCCGTGGAAGAAGCGGTCGAAGGAAATTCGCTCCATCGAGCATGCCGAAAAGATTCTCAACGAGGATCATTACGGCCTAGAAAAGATCAAGGAACGCATTCTTGAGTTCCTAGCCGTGCGTCAGCTGGTCAAGAATCCGAAGGGGTCGATCCTGTGCTTTGTCGGACCTCCGGGTGTCGGCAAGACTTCGCTCGGCCAATCCATCGCCAAGGCTACAGGCCGCCGCTTTGTGCGGATGTCGCTGGGCGGCGTGAGAGATGAAGCCGAGATTCGCGGACATCGCAGGACTTACATCGGTGCCCTGCCCGGTCAGATCATTCAGTCGATGAAAAAGGCCGGGACCAAGAACCCCGTCTTCCTGCTGGACGAAGTCGACAAGATGGCTTCGGACTTCCGTGGCGATCCTGCCAGCGCTCTGCTCGAAGTTCTGGACCCGGAACAGAATACTTCGTTCCAGGACCACTACCTCGACGTGGAGTATGACCTGTCGCAGGTGCTCTTTGTCGCCACCGCGAATGTGCTCGATACGATTCCCGGCCCGCTGCAGGATCGCATGGAGATCATCCGGCTGCATGGCTATACCGAGGTCGAGAAGCTGGAGATCGCCAAGCAGTACCTGGTAAAGAAGCAGCGCGAAGGCACCGGTTTGACGCCCGAGCAGATCGTATTTGAAGACTCGGCCCTTAAGGGGATTATCCGCTACTACACGCGGGAGGCGGGCGTCCGCAACCTTGAGCGTGAGATTGGCAACGTGTGCCGCAAGGTCGCTCGCAAGGTGGTCCAGAGTACGAGCCTGTCGTCGACGGGGGCCGTGGAGACTGCGTCAACCTACACAGAAACGGTGACGGAAGATACGCTCGAGGGCTTGTTGGGTGTGGCTCGCTTCCGCGATTCCGAGGTCCACCAGAAGAGTGAAGTCGGGCTGGTCACCGGGCTTGCCTGGACCAGCGTCGGCGGAACCATTCTGCAGACCGAAGTTCAGGTGCTCGACGGGAAGGGCAAGATGACGGCGACCGGGCAACTGGGCGACGTGATGAAGGAGTCAGTGGAAGCCGCGCTGAGCTATACGCGGTCGCGTGCGGCACACCTCGGGCTCAAGAAGGACTTCTATCGCAACATCGACATCCACGTCCACGTGCCCGAGGGAGCCACCCCGAAGGACGGCCCATCGGCAGGCATTACGATCGCCACCGGACTCGCAAGCGCCCTCACCAAGATCAAGGTACGCCGTGATATCGCGATGACCGGTGAGATCACGCTGCGCGGCAAGGTGCTGGCCATCGGTGGGCTCAAGGAGAAGCTGCTGGCGGCACATCGGGCAGGCGTGTTCGAAGCGATTCTGCCGGCGGCCAATCGCAAGGACCTGGCCGATCTCCCCGAGCTCTTGAAGAGCAGCATGAAGTTGCACTTCGTCGAGGAGATGGATGAGGTGCTGAAGATCGCGCTGGAAGAAAAACTGGTGGCGCTCGCGGAAGATACCCCGGAGGCTCTGGCTCAGGTGATTCCGCCTGTGATGCCGGCAACGCAGCCCGTCGCACACCAATAGCGGAGGGCGTGGCGGTAGAAGGCTACCGCCGCGCGCCTGGCAGCAAGGCGATTCTGAAACGGGACCACAGGCTCAGCGACAGCGGGTCCGCTGACGATTCAGGAATGGCGACACCTAAAGTTGGCGTTTCTTCTTCGAATCGAAACTCTCTGATCGGCCCGGAGTGGACGAGGTCGGCGAGGAAGAGTTCCCTGCCAAAGTCGTACAGCTCCACTTCGAGAGCTGATCTCTGACGAATGAGATTCCTTAATTCTTCGGGGATGGCTTCGAGCCGGGGGCGATTCGGCGTCCGATTGACATTGAGGATCAGTTTGCCGGGAACTTGACGACCGGTGATCGACTCGAAAACGTGTACCGACTCGGCGAAGCGCTCCGTCAATCCGACGTGGACGTTCATCCTGACCAGCCCCTTCTTCAGTTCCTCGAGATCCTCGCGCGTGATCGGAATCGCTTCTCGCGCGTTGCGCGGCATCTTGCCCAGCAGGAATTCGATCTGAAAGTCATAGCTGGTCGGCCAGCTGGCGATCTCTTCCAGGCTCTCTGGAAACTTGAATCCGTGGTGCGCCATCGCGGCCTCCGCGAACTCACGGTGGCTCACCATGTAGTGGTAGTTGGAGATGTAGCGGTCCACCGGATCGCGCAGCATCGTAAAGATCTCCGTGTCTTCCAGAAGATTCCACCTGCCCAGACGAACGATCTCCGACAGCGGCCGAAACCACTGCGTGGTGGTGTTGGTTGCGTGCAGCTCTACGGCGTCGTATTTAGCGAACGTGGCCTCAATACCCTCGATAGTTCGGGCGTCACACTGACGAAATGCGTCGCCGTAGACTTCCTCGAGAATCCTTCGGAAGGTAGATCCTCCGGTCTTGGCCACGTGGACGAAGACGACCTTCTTGTGTACCGCCCGGGATCCTTCCATGACACCTCGAACTTTCAAATACAGCAGGGATTCGGCAGTTTGAATTATCTAGCCGGGGCAGTGCCAGAGCCAATATCTTTGTGGGGACGCTTATCGAGCTGCGCGCGAGCTTCCGGGCTTGCGTAACTTCTCCCAAACTCCGGCGCGCACTTGTGCTGGTTCTTTCCCGTTCGATGCCAGGTTCGAGAGAGCGGTAGACTCCTCGGTAAAACTATATTCGGGGACCGGGCCGCATAGCTCCAGATCGCGTAGAAACAGCTGCTTACTGAAGTTGTAGAGTTCCTGATCGAGAGCGCACCGTTGCCGGATGGTGTCGGCCACGTCGGCCGCGAGCGGTTCGCGGACGGTACTGGCAGCGCTGCGATTCTTGTTGCGGATGCGGCGTCCCGGAATCTGCAGACCGGTGGCTGTCTCGAAGATGTGCATCGATTCGGCGAAGCGCTCGGTCAGGCCCGCCCGGACACGAAGCTCGATCAACATTTCCTTGGCTGCGTCCAGATCGGTGCGCGAAAACGACGGTACGGCAGCGTCGGACTTCCCCAGAAATGACGCCATCTGCTGGTTGTAGGTGTGATCCCACGTCATAAACTCCGCCAGTGACTCCGGAAACTTGAGGCCTTGCGCGTTGAGTATCGGCTCGACGATGTCCCGCCGCTGCGCAGCATAGTTGTAATACGAGAGGTAGTGAGCCACGGGGTCGCGAAACATCGCGAAGACCGGGATGCCTGCCAGAAGGTCCCAACGCTTTTGCTCCACGAGCTGTTGGTGGACAAAAAAATTCTTAGTAATCGACGTGACGCGATGGAGCTCGACTGCCTGAAAGCGGGAGAGGACCGACTCGAGACTAGCAATGTTGGGGTCGACGCAGAAGTGAAAGCTGGAGCCGTAGAGCTTCTGCAGAATGTCGCGGAAGGTCGATCCGCCGGTCTTGGTGATGTGGATAAATGCGACTTGAGGCAAAGGTGCAACGCGAGCGTTCATAGGAGTTCAATCCTGCAGGGAGTGGTGACGGTTGCAACCACTCTAACTGGGAAGAGTTAATATAGGCGGATGACATTCAACGCGATTCACGCTCGCCTTTGCCTGTTGGGCTTGTTCCTGTCGCTGCTGCCGAGGTTCTGCGTCGCGCAAACACTGGCGCCGACGCCGCCCATGGGTTGGAACTCGTGGGATTCGTACGGAACGACCATCGACGAGGCTCAGTTTCGCAAGAGTGCCGAGTGGATCGCCGCGCATTTGAAAACCGCCGGATATGAGTATGTGACGATCGACGAAGAGTGGTACGACGCCCTTGGGTCGCCCGGGGGCAGCAAGAAGGATGCGAAGCTGTTTCTCGATGCGAATGGACGCTATTATCCGGCGCCGGATCGCTTTCCTTCTTCCGCGGATGGCGCCGGGTTTGCTCCGCTCGCCGCGTACATCCACTCGCTTGGGCTGAAGTTCGGGATTCATGTGCTGCAGGGGATTCCGAAGGAGGCGGTAGCGAAGAACCTGCCGATTTTGGGCTGGACGGCCCATGCCAGGGACGCAGCGAATCTGGCTTCGGGATGCCAGTGGAATTCGCTGAACTTCGACCTGCAGGACACGGCCGCGGGACAGGCGTACTACGACTCGATCGTGACGATGTATGCCGCATGGGGTGTCGACCTGATCAAGATCGACTGCATCTCTTCGCGACCGTACAAGGGCGAGGAGATACGGATGTTTCACGAGGCGATCGCGAAGTCGGGCCGACCGATCGTGCTGAGCCTGTCGCCGGGCGAGACGCCGTTGGATGAGGCGGCGAATGTGCAGCGGTACGCACAGCAGTGGCGCATCTCGGACGACGTGTGGGATGTCTGGCAGTCGGACAAAGCATTCCCACAAGGGGTGAACAACCAGATTGGGCGAGCTCCGAAGTGGATCGGCGCGGAGCTACTGGGGCACTGGCCCGATGCGGATATGCTCCCGTTCGGACGACTGGGACCGGCTCCCGGATGGGGCAAGCCACGCAACAGCAGTCTGACGCACGACGAACAGCGGACGATGATGAACCTCTGGTGCATCATGCGGTCGCCGCTGATGTACGGGGGTGATCCGGCGGCTACGGATGACTGGACACTTTCTCTGCTGACAAACCAGGTGGCGCTCAGGGTAGATCAACACTCGCGGAACAACAAGAGTGTGATCCTGTCGGACGCTCTTTCCGTATGGACCGCTGAAAACGAGAGCCCGAAGGACTCCTCGCACTACGTTGCGGTCTTCAACCGCCAAGACACCAGCCAGATCGTAGATTTGACGTGGAAACAGCTCGGATTCAAACCCGGCAAGTATTCCTATCAAGATTCCTGGACAACAGACAAAGCACAAGATCAAGGCTCATTACACCTTGAATTGCGCCCTCACGCTTCAGTCCTGCTCTATGTTTGGCAGGGCGCAAACCTGATCCTTTAGTTTCCGGTACAGAAACTATTTCCAAATCGTATGCGTCGTCGTGTATAACCCTGTCGCCGACGATTTTCGCTTTTGCTCGTCATTCAGAGCCTGCGGCGCGCAACCCATTCCAGGAGCTTCCCGTATGAACCGCATCGCCACTCGACTTTTCGCGTTCGCCGCCCTCGTTCCAATGAGCCTGAGCGCCATCGCCCAGGCCCCCGCCGCGACCATGGCAAAGCTGCCACCAAAGACATGGGTAGACAAAGATACTGGCCACCGCATCATCCGGTTGTCGGACGAGCCAAATTCATCGGGCTTCTACTTCAACGTGAATGCCTACACGCCGGACCTGAAGACCATGATCTACACGGCACCCGACGGCATCCACACCATGGATATGGCGACGCGCAAGACGAAGCTGTTAGTGGCGAATCCGCCCAAACCGGCGGATGCCGATGGCGCGAGCCAGTTCCGCTTCGGCGGGGTGCATGCCATCATCGCGGGGCAGAAGACGAACAGCGTCTTCTACACCATGGCCGACCCTAAAACGAGGGTCACGGCGATCTACAAGGCAGACGTCTACACCGGCGCGATTACCAAGCTGACCGACCTTCCCAAAGGCATGGGCGTCGCCACGATTAATGCGGACGAGACTCTTGGCGCGGGAACGATCAACGACGAGACCACCGCCCCGGAGTATGGCGCGAACCGCGTGAACCCGGCGGGCGTGCAGGCCGGACCGCTGGTGCAGCCTGCCAACAAGGGCGAGATGATGGAGCAGCGCCTCGCGGCTCGTATTCCTCTGACGCTGAACACCATCAACCTGCAAACGGGCAAGCTGACCGTGCTGCTGCACTCTACGGACTGGGTGAACCACCTGCTCTTCTCCCCCAAGGACCCGACCCTGCTGATGTATTGCCACGAGGGCCCCTGGCAGAAGGTCGACCGCATCTGGATGATCCATACCGACGGCACCCACAACACGCTGATCCACAAGCGCAGCATCGCGATGGAGATTGCGGGCCACGAGTTCTGGGGGCTGGACGGCCAGACAATCTGGTACGACTGGCAGCCGATCAAGGGGCAGGACTTCTACCTGGCCGGGCTTGACCTGAGCACGGGAAAGAAGACAGCGTTCCATATGGATCGCAACGAGTGGTCGATCCACTTCAACCTGACCAAGGATCTTGACCTGTTTACCGGCGATGGTGGCGATGTGGGGCAGGTGGCAAAGGCTCCGGATGGCGAATGGATTGAGCTGTTCCGGCCGCAGATGATCAAAGCGGACGGCGCACTGAATGACATCAGCTTCTTCCAGCCGGGCATCTTCCACTCCGAGCACCTGGTGAACATGAGCCAGCACAACTACAAGCTGGAGCCGAATGTCCGCTTCTCGCCGGACAAATCGCTTGTCATCTTTACCAGCAATATGTTTGGGCCGGGCTTCGTCTTCGCTGTCGAGACGGCGAAGGCCGTCAATCCGGACCCGAATGAAGTCATGACGACGCCGCAGCTCGCCTCGAAGTGGCAGCCGGGCAAACCAGAGCCTACGCCGCCGAACAAGTAAGACGGCGGCGAAGGCAGCGAAGCTAAAGAGTGGGCGAACCGCGACGATAATTTGAGCATGATCCAACTGATCTATGCCAGCGCTGCGGTGCGCCCATTCTCGAAGCTCGACCTGGATCGCCTGCTCACCAAGGCACGAGCACGCAACAGCTCCCACGGCGTGACGGGAATGCTGCTCTATCATTCCGGATCGTTCCTGCAGGTGCTGGAAGGCCCAATTGTGGGTGTTGAAAGCATTTTTGCGTCGATTCAGCGAGACCCGCGCCACCGAAACACAAGAATTTTGACCCGCAAGTCAATCTCTCACGGCGAGTTTGTGGAGTGGACGATGGGCTTCGAGGACACCTCTGGCGGAGTGATAAGGATGCCGGGTGCACTCGACTATTATCGTGATTTGCCGACGCTTACGATCGGCTCGAGCGACGCCATAAAGTACCTGCGGTTCTTTCAAGAGGGACTTTGCCGCCAGATTGCGCGGTAACGGCAAAATGCCTAGGGACACTGGCGGCTAAAATAGGGGTGTGACCGAGTTAAACCTTCCGCAGTATCGTATGCCCGCCGAGTGGGAGCCGCACGCCGCTACCTGGATCGCGTGGCCCCATAACCTCGAAGATTGGCCGGGCAAGTTTCAGCCCATACCGTGGGTCTACGCGGAGATTGTGCGCCACCTGTCCCACGTCGAGAACGTTCACATCCTGGTGAACGACGAGGCGGCCGAGAGGCGGGCGTGCGCGATGCTGAAACGCGGCGGGGCGAATGTAGCCCGGTGTCACTTCCACTGCTGGCCCACGGATCGCGTGTGGATGCGGGACTCGGGGCCGATCTTCGTCAAGCGGCCAGACGGCGAGTTGAACATTACGAACTGGCACTTCAACGCCTGGGCCAAGTATGACAACTGGCGCCGCGACGACCAGATTCCACAGCACGTCGCAAAGCACTACGGAATGCCGGATATCCGGCCGGAAGTTGAAGGCCGGCGGCTGGTGTTGGAGGGCGGCAGCATCGACGTCAACGGCGCGGGTACGCTGATCACAACCGAAGAGTGCCTGCTGAGCGAGGTGCAACAACGAAATCCCGGCGTGTCGCGAGAACAGCTGGAGCACGCGTTCCAGGAGCACCTGGGGAGCAAACAGGTCATCTGGCTCCACCGGGGATGCGCAGGAGACGACACGCATGGGCACGTCGACGACGTCACGAGGTTCGTCGGAACGAACAAGATCCTGACTGCCGTTGAGCGGAATACCCACGACGAAAACCATCTGCCGCTGGCCGAGAACCTGGAAAGACTACACGCGGCCCGGAATCTTCTCGGTGAGAAGTACGCGATTGTCACTCTGCCGATGCCTTCGCCGCTCTACTTCGAGGGGCAGCGCCTCCCCGCGAGCTATGCGAATTTCTACATTGCGAATGGACTGGTGCTCGTCCCGACCTTCAACGATCCCAACGACCGGCACGCGCTGAACATCATCGCGGACTGCTTTCCAGAGCGCGACGTCGTCGGCATTCACGCTGTGGATCTGGTGTGGGGGCTTGGGACGCTGCATTGCCTGAGTCAGCAGGAACCGGCATAAATGGACGTGCAATTTCTCCAGGCAGCGATTGCCGAGGCTCGCGCCGCGGAGGCAGAGGGTGAGGTGCCCGTTGGTGCCGTCATCGTTCGCGACGGCCAGATCATCGCGACGGGCCGCAACCGCGTCATCACCGATCATGACCCGACGGCTCATGCGGAGATCGTTGCTATGCGAGCGGCGGGCGTGGCCTTCGGAAACTACCGTCTCGAAGGCTGCGACCTGTACTGCACTCTGGAACCGTGCGCGATGTGTGCTGGCGCAATCCTCCACGCAAGGATCCGACGACTGGTGTATGCGGCTTCTGATCCCAAGGCCGGGGCCTGCGGGTCCGTGCTGGGGGTCATGAATCATCCGCAGTTAAACCACCGGGTGGAGGTCGTGGCGGGGCTGCTGGCAGACGAATGCGGCACCATGCTCAGTCAATTTTTTCGTGCGAGACGCGGACTCTAAGCATCCTACGGCAAAGGTCTGAAGGGAGAATCATGTCACGTTTTGCAGGCAAGGTCGCTATTGTTACAGGTTCGTCATCGGGAATCGGGCAGGCCATTGCGGTACGACTCGGTTCGGAGGGTGCGGCCGTTGTCGTCGACTTCCTCAACCATCCAGATGCGGCAGCCGAGACGAAAGCAAAGATCGAGGCAGCCGGGGGCAAGGCCATCACGCTCCATGCCGATGTTGGCAAGTTGGAGGATGTTCAGAACCTTGTCGAGCAGGCGTGGACGCAGTTTGGCGGGTGCGATATTCTCGTCAACAACGCGGGAGTGGAGAAAAATGCGCCATTCTGGGAAGCAAGCGAGGCGGACTACGACCTCGTCATGAACACGAATTTGAAGGGCGCTTTTTTTCTGACGCAGCGGTTCGTCCAGAAGCTGATGGAAGCCAAGAAGCCCGGGCGAGTCGTCAATATCTCAAGCGTCCACGAGGATATGGTCTTCCCAAACTTTGCCAGCTACTGTGCGGCTAAAGGGGGGATGCGGATGCTGATGCGCGATCTCGCAATGGAGCTTGGGCCCTATGGAATCACTGTAAACAACGTCGCGCCGGGAGCGATTTCGACGCCGATCAACGCGAAGTTGCTCAACAATCCGACGCAGTTGAAAGCGCTATTGAACAACATCCCCCTCGGCCGGATGGGAACGTCCGATGAAGTGGCTTCGCTGGTTGCGTTCCTGGCCTCGGATGAGGCCGCGTACGTGACCGGGTCGACCTACGTGATGGATGGCGGGTTGATGCGGAATTACAAGGAACAGTAACCAAGGCAAGGGGCATGGAAAGGCGGAGCCAACCGGCTCCGCCTTTGCATAGGCGCTAGATCGCTTTACTGATTCACGCCGCTGGCGAGGAAGCCGCCGTCGACAACCAATATCTCCCCCGTAACAAAGTTCGATGCTTCGCTGGCCAGGAAGATTGCCGAGCCGACCAGTTCTTCTGTTTTACCGAAGCGGCCCATCGGCGTGCGCATCCGCAACTCCTTGCCGCGTTCGCTCTCGTCGAGCAGCTTCTGGTTCAGCGCGGTGCGGAATACGCCGGGTGCGATGGCGTTCACCGTAACCCCAAGCGAGCTCCACTCGACCGCAAGCGATTTTGTCAGCGCACCGACGGCAGCCTTCGAGGCGGCGTAGGCGGTCACTTCCTTGAGCGACACGAAGGTGTTGAGCGATGCGATATTGATAATCTTGCCGGAGCCGCGCTCGAGCATATGCTTGCCGAAAATCTGGCAGGCGCGCAGGGTGCCGGTGACATTGGTGTTCATAATGTCATCCCAAGTCTCTTCCGAGACCGTCAGGGTCGGCTCGCGCTTGATCTTGCCTGCGCAGTTGATCAGGATGTCGACCTTGCCGAACTCCTTTAGTGTGCCTTCGAGCAGGGCTTCGAGCGAGCCGCGATCGGCCACGTCGGACGTCAGCCGAAGAGCCTTGCGCCCGGTCGCTTCGATCTGCGTGGCAGCTTCGTCAACCTGCTCCTGGCGACGCGAGGAAGCGACGACGTCGGCTCCGGCTTCGGCAAGACCGATCGCCATTGCGAGTCCGATTCCAGAGGTTCCGCCAACAACTACGGCCGATTTGCCGGTTAAATCAAATAGTGGGTGTCCCATTGGATCTCCGTTTCAGATAGGTGCAGGTTTGCAGCTAATGCGACACGCGTGCGCTCGATGATTCTATGCCCTTCGAACGATTCACGTGGGACAGAATCTCTTCGACAACGATGTCGGGTGGCCGATCATTGACGATGCTGAAGGCCTCTTCCTCGGTCGGCGGCTCCAGCGTCTTCAGCTGGCTCGCAAGCAGGGCGGGGTTCATGTACTCATGATGGCGTGCCGCCAGGCGCTGGGCAATTAGCTCGGGCGAACCGGCGAGCAACACGAAGTCCACCGTTCCATCTGGCATGCCGGAGGCGAGGGTTTCGCGGTACTTCGCCTTCAGCGCGGAGCAAGCGAGCACACCGCTGATTCCCTGCTCAAACCATTCCCGCATCATCCGGTTCAGCGTTTCGAGCCAAGGCTGGCGGTCATCGTCGTCCAGCGGATGGCCCGCGGCCATCTTCTGCTTGTTGGCAACCGGATGGTAGTCGTCGGCGTCGGCGAAGACCGCACCGGCACGCTCCGCGAGGAATGTGCCGATGGTGGTCTTGCCCGAACCGCTGACGCCCATGAGGACAACGATCATTTTTGGTGCTTGCTCCTTGGTCAGCTGACCGAAAGACAAATACGGAGATTCTGGCTTCGCCAGAAATGACGGCTGAGGTGGATTAGAGGCCGAGGAAGACAGGCTTGATGTGCCGCTCGAAAAGGTTGGTGGTGACGTTCTTTGCGACCACCGCTTCATTGGCTTCGAGAGCCTCAAGATACCGCGGCCCCATCTTGGCGGCGACCTTGAAGCCGACGTGGATCAACTGGCGCAGGCTCTGGTTGTAGGCCGGGTTCGACTGGTCGTGGCGCAGTGCGCCGGTAAACTGGTCGCTGGTCCAGCCATTGACTACTTCCGGAGTCGGCAGCGCAGCGGGGTCGATGTCGATCACCGTCGCATACGGCGCGCAGAGTTCGTTGGCATGCGCGTAGGCTTCCGCATAGACCTCCTTGGCAAGATCGAGGCCGCTTCCGCCTGCTTCCGCCAGGCCGATCACCTCTTCAAGCCAGGTCGTGCCGGCGGTCTTCAGGTGAACACCCGCGCCGAATCCGATGACCGCGTCGTGGATCGCCTTGTAGATCGAGAACTTATCTGACCCGGAGTGAACGCTGAGCTTCAGGTTCTTGGGCAGGCCGTAAGTCTTGATCGCGAAGGCGATGGCAGCTAGGTCTTCGTTGAACTCCTTGGTGAACTGCGCGACGTCGCCGACATAGTCCACGCCCTTGTTGAACCGGCCCGTAAACTTGGGTGCAATCGTCTGGATCGGAATGCCCTCGTCGGCGATCATCGCGAGGATAATCAGCAACTCAACCGGCGTCTGCGGGTAGTCGGTTTCGTCCATCGAGACTTCGGGAACGAACCGGCCGCCACCCTTATTTTCGAGCAGAAGGTGGTAGATTTCCGCTGCATGCTTGACCGCGGCGAGGAACTTGTTGGCAACGCCCTCGACGAACGCGCGGTCGGTCTTGAACGGATCGGCGATGTGCGGAATGGTGACCTTGCCGATCAGTTCCGGATGCGCATGAAGGAAGGCGGCGACGTCGTTCGGTTCGGCGGGCTGCCCGATCAGGTCGGCGACGTCGAGCGTGAAGAAGTCGCAGGGATCGAGGAACCGATGGACGGTCTTCAGATTGATGTGGTCGGCGTCCAGGAAGTAGGGGCTGGTCCAGCCAAGTTCCGCAACGGCGGCATCGGCGGCGGCGCGGGTTGCGCTCGGTTCCGAGCCGATGATCATATGTTCGCGGTTTGACTTATTCCAAACCGGGACGACTTCCACACCTGCATCTGCCGCCATGATGCAAGCCTGCAACTGCGCCTTCGCCTGATGCGCAAAACGATCGCCAACGCCGATCGAAAACCGAGGAAGTTCCAATGCGTCACTCATTTATGTCTCTCCGTCTGGGCGGGTCGCTTTCTGCGATCCCCACTGGTCTTACCAATTCCCAATCCCCAAGCATACCGATTGGATGGCTCTGTGGGCAAATGGAAAGGCAAAAAAACAGGACAAAGTCGACACGGAGAAGTAAGGATCAGGAACGGATACAGCATGATGCTTGCTGGAATCAGTTCTTGGTCGGTGGATTTGTGGTGTCTTTAGGGGTTAGTCATTGAAGCGGCCCTCGTAGGCCCAGAGACCCAGGCCGGGGTTCGATATGAAGAAGATTTCTTCGCCATCGACCGAATTCCAGCCGTCCGCCAACTTTTCAGGGTCGTACTTCGCCGTGTAGGTAGCGAGGTCGCCGTAGGCAAAATGAACGGATTCGATCTCCTGCTGCGTCAGGTGGCCGGGACAGTAGCGGATCGTAAAGCGTCCTTCGCTCGAACTATGAATGAGGTGGGCGGCTGCGGAGAGATTTGAGGAAAGGTCCGCGTTCTGCTTGACGGCTTCCAGGGCGGCAGGCGTACCGCAATAGCCGTACTTCCGGATCAGGACGTCGATCGTGGCGTCCTCGCCAAACTCGTGAACGCCCGGGGCGAGGACGATCAGTTCTGCGCCGTCGGCTAACGCCATTCGTGTGCGATAGATACTTTTGTTGCCGAGCCAGGTGGAGCGGAATTCATGCGGATCGAGGAAGACCACTGCCTTCTTGATCTCGCGGTCCATCATCAGAAAATTGCACTGCAGCGAAAGCGCCGCAGCAAGCTCGAAGCATTCCTTGTCGTCGCCCACGTACATTCCGCGCATCACGAGCTTGCCTGCGGCATTCTTGTTGACGACGGTCTGCACATAGACGATCTGAGGCAGGTCGCCCGTGAAATGCTCGCTGGCGTAGTTGAGCACACGCCGCACGGGGGTATCTGCACGGCCCATCATGCGCTCCATCCCGTAGACCGCGCCGAGGAAGTGCGAGCGATGGATTCCCATCACGCCGCCGGTCCCGACGAAGATGTTCTTCGAGCCGTTCGCCATGCCCACGACTTCGTGAGGCACCACCTGCCCGATCGACAGGATGAGGTCATGGCCACCGTCGCGCAGCAACTTATTCACCTGAGCGGGCCACGTGTAGTCGAGCTTGCCCTCGCTCACTTCGAGCATGAACTCACTCGGAATTTCGCCGAGCGTCACGATGTCGTTGCGCCAGTCGTGGACCCGGAACAGATGCCGTGGCGTCTTGCCAAACATGGTGGCGATCTCGTGGTCGGTCATCGCCTTGTGGGTACCCAGCGCGGGCAGGACGTCGACCAGTTTATCGCCGAAGAACTCGGCGGCCATCTCGGTCAACACACCGGATTGCGAGTGCATGCGCGTGAAATCGGGCGGCACGGCGAGAACGCGCTTGCGGTCGCCCAGCTTGGCGAGCGCTTCGAAGAGGCCGGCGCGGATCTGGTCGTCGGAAAGTTCAGTCGTGGAAGAGCCGGTAGCGAAGAACAAACTCATAGGTTTCCATCCTAAACCCGTAGTACATTGTGGGGATGAGAAAGCTGTCGCCGGAGCGTCGTCGTGTGGTTGTATTGTGCGGTGCATGTGCCGCGATTATCCCGTCTGGAACTCTACTGATGGAAGGGACGCACTCGTCGGGGGCCTGCTTTCTTGGCGGGCTTGCTGTCGGGCTGACGATTACGGTGTCGTTGGGCTTGTTTGCTCTTCGAGGGCGGAATTGCGCGTAGCTTGACATCATGATGCCTTGCTTGAGAGCATCATGATGTGCGGACTACTTTGACCATCGACGACGATGTTGCGGCTCTGCTGAAGCAGGAGGTCCGTCGTACCGGCGAACCGCTAAAGCAAGCTGTAAATCGTGCATTGCGTTGCGGGCTCACACAGGGGTCGATCCCGGCGAAATTGCCCCGATTCAAAGTTCGGGCTCGAAAAATTGGGGTTCCGTATGAGTGGCTCGGCGGGTCTGCACAAGACTTGCTGGATATGCTGGATGGGCCACTCGCGCGATGATTGCGCCAGACCTCAACCTACTCATCTACGCGTACGATTCAGCTTCCGAATTCCATCGAGAAGCAAGCGATTTCTGGAGCGATGCACTGTCGTCGCCAGGCATTGTCGGCATACCTGCTCAATGCCTCTACGGTTTTCTTCGGATCATCACAAATCCCAAGATCGGTCCTTCCAAAATGCCGATGAGCGAAGCCTTGGACATCGCCGACGAGTGGTTTCGGCTTCCACAAGTTCGTCTATTGCAACCCACTGATCGCCACTGGCCGTTGCTGCGCGAGATGATCGTTGACTCACGAGCTTTTGGGCCATTCGTCTCTGATGCAGCAATCGCGGCGACAGTAATGGAACATGGCGCAACTCTATGTACGAACGACAGAGGTTTCGCTCGGTTTGACGGCCTCAAGTGGCACAACCCGCTGAAGCCATTGGGACGATAGCCTCAGCGGTCGGTCCAAATCAATTTATAGCCGGTAGGCCTTGCGCACCAAGTTCACCGTCAAATCCTGCACGACCTCAAACGCCTCGTTTTCATCCAGCCGATGTTCCGCCACCAGCCGTCCGAGGAAGGCGCAGTCGATACGCCGGGCTACGTCGTGGCGCGCCGGGATAGAGAGCAGTGCGCGGGTGTCGTCGTTGAAGCCGACTGTGTTGTAGAAGCCGGCGGTTTCAGTGGCGGTCTCGCGGAAGCGCATCATGCCTTCGGGGGAATCGTGGAACCACCACGGCGGCCCCAGCTTCAGGCAGGGGTAGTGGCCGGCGAGCGGCGCAAGTTCGCGTGAGAACGTGGACTCATCCAGAGTGAAGACAATAAAGGTGAAGTTGGGTTCGTTGCCGTACTTGCTCAGCAAAGGCCGCAAGGCGCGCACATACTCCGTTGGCGACGGAATATCGCAGCCCTTGTCCCGTCCGAATTGCTGGTAAACCTTGAGATTATGGTTGCGCACGCTGCCCGGGTGAAGCTGCATCGTGAGCCCGTCTTCCACGCTCATGCCGGCCATCTCGGTCAGCATCTGCGCCTGAAACAGTTCCACATCCCCCGGCGCGAGCCGCCCTGCATAGATGCGCTCGTAAAGGGCTGTGGCTTCGGCCAGCGAGAGATCTGCGGTCATAGCCGTCAGGTGGCCGTGGTCCGTGGCCGTCGCTCCCATCGACTTGAAGAAAGCACGGCGAGAGCGCAGAGCGTTGAGATAGCCCTTCCAGGAGGAGACATCCTCGCCGGAGACTTTGCCAAGCTCAACAAGATTCTCGCGGAAGCCGAGGTATTCGGCGTCCACCACGGCGTCGGGGCGGAAGGTGGGAACCACGCGACCTTTCCAGCCGGAATCGCGAATCTGCTGGTGCCATGAGAGCGTGTCCACGGCGGCGTCGGTGGTGGCGAGCACCTCGATGCGGAAGCGGTCGAACAGCGACCGCGGCAGGAACTCGGGGGTCTGGAGTGCCTTGTCGATGATGTCGTAGTACTCATCGGCGTTGTCGCCGCTCAGGCGCTCGTTCAGACCGAAGAGCGTCTGGAATGCGTAGTCGATCCACATACGTGTTGGCGTGCCACGGAAGAGAAAGTAATTCCGCGCGAAAATCCGCCACGCCTCGCGCGGATCGACCTGCTGCGCTGCGCTGGGGTCGCCGATTGCACCCTGCTGGGGTATGCCCAGCGACTCAAGTGAAATTCCCTGCGAGTACAACATCCGGAAGATGTAGTGATCAGGCTGCAGGAACAGAGCGGTGGGGTTGGCGAAAGGCTTGTTCTCGGCGAACCAGCTTGGGTCGGTGTGGCCGTGCGGAGAGATGATCGGCGCGTCTTTAATCGTCTCATACAGTTTGACTGCGATGGCGCGCGCCGTAGCGTCCGCTGGGAAGAGCCTGTGTTCATGCAACATGGGTAGTCCATCCTGTGCACAAAAAAATGTGCTGAAAGCTCGACACAGGAAGCGTATCAAATTGGACGGACCTCGTGCTTGCGAAATAGTCCGGAATCGAAACAAAAAGTGCTGAGGCCAAAACAAGGGGAGGCATCCTCTTGCGGACGCCTCCCCAAGGGTGGTTGACCAGCGTTGATTACGGGATGTAGTAGCGCATGCCGATATGTACCATGCCATCCTCGGCGCGCGGGCTTACCGGCGTCGTGGCGGAGCCAATACCCGTCCAAAGCTGACGCTGTAGATATTGATAGGTCGCGGAATACTGCAAACGACCGTAACGGGGGCTGGAGGCGACGCGGTAGGTGAAGCCGACCATCCCTTCGGAGATGTATTTGGTCGGTGCGTTGCAGGTGACGGCGCTCAGCGATCCGCCAGAGCCGGCAGTGGTGATGGCTCCGGGCAAGTTGTAACAGCCGGCGTTGCTCAGGTTCGAGGGAGCATATCCGATGTAGTTGCCCTGCGGGGTCTGGTATACGGTGCGCTGGGCATACTCACCGCCGTAGTAGGCGAAGATATCCAGTTTCGGGGTTGGATGAGCCTCAAGGGACGCCATGCCGTGGTAGTTGCGGATGGGCTCTAGCGTCTCGTCGGGGCGGAGCGTTGCGTCGGCGAGCTGCGCGGAGCCGTAACGTCCGACGCCCTGACCCGCCATTCCCTGCACTGCAACGTCAAGATACTTGTTGACAGTACCGCGAACGCTGCCAAAGATTCCGCCGACTCCCTTCGTATTGCTGGTGGAGGTACTTGCGTAGATGTAGGTTGGGGCGGCCGCAGTGCCGGTATAGCCGGTGACGGGGTAGTAATAGTCGCGGAGGAAGCGGGCCAGGCCACCGATCTCCGCGTGCCCGAAGCGCGAGTCAAAGGAAGCCTTGACGACAACGTCCGGCGCAACGTTGTTAGCGTAGGTAGAGATGGCTGAGGTGGAAGCGGTATTTCCCGCTCCAGCTCCGGCTGCCGCGTTATAGAGTCCGCCATTTTGACCGGTCCCGGCGAAGAAATACTGTGAGGGGTTGGTTCCGTTGGCGGTGAAATTGGTGATCTGGGCCTGTTCGAGGGACATGGCAAGCGTGACGGCCCCGGTCCTGTACTCACCGAAGCGCTGCTGAAGTCGGATTGCAGGCTGCCGAGTCCACGAAAAGCCGACCATGTACTGCGAATCAATAGTATTGGGAAGTTTTTCGGTGCGGTTGTCGGCACCCTTGCCATTTTCGGTGACCAGCGACCACATCTGCCCGGCGGTCAACGTCAAGCCCTTGTCTGTTGCTGCCTGCCCCCAGAACTGGCGCTGACGCAGGACGTAACTATTGGACTGATTGTTATTAGAGCTGGTGCCGGTGCCGAGGAAGTCCGACTCGAAATAGCCGCTGAGCTTGAAACTCTCCGCTCGGCCTTCAAACAGGGCGCCAAGTCGGCTCTGGCGTCCGGAAAAGTTCAGTTCGTTGACGTGCCCTTCGTTGGCACTGGGAAACGGAATCGAGTTGAACGGAGTGTTGATGTCGGAATTCACGGAACGTTGGCGGTAGACGCCTTCCAACGCAAAAAAGGCGACTGGCGTGATGGTAATGCCCTTGTAGCGGATAGTAGACGGGCTGTCGGCCTCTATCTTGTTGGCGCTGATGGTGGAGACAATGCCGGCGTTCATGGTCTGCATGTCGGCTTCGTTGGTCTGAATTTCCTTCACTGCATCGGCATTCGCCTGCACAGCCGCGGTGACGGATTGCGCCGTCGTGGTGGCCGCCTGCGCCGTCGCAGTGGCCGTCTCAGCGGTTTGCTCGGCCTTCGATGCTGCGGTATTTGCATCCTTGAGTGCGGCGTCCTTGTCAGCGATAGCGCGGGTAAGCGCGTCGATCTGAACCTGCTGAGCTGTCTGCATGGCGCGCAGTTCGCGGATCTCGCGCAGCAGTTCGGCTTGTACATCGGTCTTCGCGGCAGGCTTCCTCGGGTTCGCCTTCTGCTGGGGGTAAACGGCGATAGTGCCAAGCAAAAGCATCGCGGCCACTACGACTGATTTCTTGTAGGTCATGGGGAAACCTCCGAAATACTGGGCGTTAAAGTTCACAAACTAACTCCATGGTCGCAGAATTATGTGAACAGCGAAAAAATCAGGCGTCTCGGGATGGCAGATTCACCCATTCGCTCCGGTGGCAGACCTCGTTTAGTCTAGGATTCATGGTCTTGTTGATTCGCCGAATCGTCCTCGCGTTGGTTGCAGTCGTAACTTTGTCCTTCGCATCCGCGCAGCCGCTGCATCTGCTTCCGGCCCCCCGCGAGCTTCAGACGGGAGCAACAACTCCCATTCCACAGGGTGTGCGGATCAACTGCAGCTCGTGCTTCACGGACACCGCCGACAGCTTTACTGTCCAGGACCTGACCCAAAGCCTCACCGCGCGGTCGGTCGCCACCACCGGCCCCTTCACGATCCAACTGACGCGGGTCCAGACACTGCCCGACGACATGAAGACGGAAGGCTACACAATCACCCCCGGAACCAATATCCTGACGCTCTCTGCAACCTCGCCGGCGGGATTGTTCTACGCGGCCCAGACGTTGAAGCAGCTGGTTGAGCACGACGGCAGCGCCGCCGTAATCCACCTCGCGACCATCAAGGATTGGCCGGCGATGAGGTATCGCGGCGTCCACGACGATCTATCCCGGGGCCCTGTCCCAACCCTTGAATTCCAGAAGAACTTGATCAAAACCCTCGCGGCTTACAAGATCAACCTGTACTCGCCGTACTTCGAGCACACCCAACAATATGCATCGAACCCGCTGTTCGCGCCACCCGGAGGCTCGGTTTCACCCAGCGATGCGCGAGAACTGACCGCCTTTGCAGCGCAATACCATGTGACCGTCGTACCGGAGCAGGAGGCGTTCGGGCTCCTGCACCACAACCTCGTGTGGGAGCAGTATCAGGCGCTGGCCGAGACGGCCCACGGTGCGGTGATCGCGCCGGGACAGGCCGGGTCGCTGGCGCTGATCAACCAGATGTTTACCGAACTGGCGGCCATGTATCCCGGGCCGTTTCTGCATATTGGCGCGGATGAAACCGTCGATCTAGGGCTCGGCCAGACCAAGCCCGACGTCGATGCACGCGGCCTCGGGCCGGTGTACCTAGACTTCCTTGCGAAGATCCAGACCACGTTGGCGCCTTTGAACCGCCGTCTGTTGTTCTGGGGCGATATAGCCCAGTCCATCGTCCAGGGAGTCACCGCCTACAGCGGGGTCGGCGCAAGCACCCCGGATCGGCTCGATCCCGCAATCCTGAAGAAGATGTCGCCCGAGTTCAAGAAGAACACGATCGCCGTGGCCTGGTGGTACACGCCGCAGCCCAGGGGGTTCGCGAAGTTCCTGACGCCTTTTACTGAGGCCGGTTTTGAGACCTGGGTCGCGAGCGGCGTAAACAACTGGTCGTCAGTTTGGCCGGATAACAACGATGCCCTACCCAATATCCAGCAGTTCGTCGCCGAAGGCCAGCGTCAGCACTCCACTGGCGAGCTGAACACGATCTGGTATGACGATGGCGAGGCTCTGGCAAACAACAACTGGTACGGACTACTGTTCGGTGCGGCAGCAAGCTGGCAGCAGGGCACCTCGTCCATCGAACAGTTCCAGCAGAGCTTCGGCCCTGCTTTCCACGGAGATGAGACCGGCGCGCTAAATCAGGCCCAGATCGAACTGATGAAGTGCCACGACATTCTGCGTAACGAGGCCAAGGTCGGCAACGGCTCCGATGGGCTGTTCTGGATGGACCCATGGTCCAAGGATGGCCAGATTCGTGCGCTCAAAATGCGGCCATTCAACCACGAGATGCGCCTGCATGCCGAGGCTGCACTGACGCTGATTGCCAAGGCTCGAGCGGCGGCCCCAGCAACGACGCAGACGGCGTTGCTGGCGAGCGATACCCTACCCTCGAACCCAACATCCCTGCGTAACGCCGACGCGATTGACGCGATGGAGCTTGGAGCGCGGCGGATGGATTTTATCGGACTGAAGTTCCAGCTCGCGGACGAGATGGTGGAAGAGTATGAGCAGGCCCAAAAGTCGCTGGCGAGCCCGGATAAGAAAATTCGGGCGCTGACTCCGACGCATCTCGGGAACATCAACGGGATCAACGGGCGTATTGCGGATATTCGGGACACCTATTCCCTGCTCCGCGATCTGTATCAGCAGGCCTGGCTGAGGTCAAATAGGCCATACGCGCTGCGTCCCGTGCTGGAGCACTACGACGCAACGATTGCCATGTGGCTCAACAGGGCTGATAAGTTCCGCGCCGTGCAGCGTGGGTACACTGACAATCGGACGTTGCCAGCAGCAAGCGAACTCGGGCTGCCGACAAACAGGTAAGACGCTTATTGGAGGCTTCGCATGCCGACCCTCACCGCGCGAAATCTGATTACCGCTATTGGCACCGTGGAGTATGCGGTGATCGAGGTGGATTCCGCAGGCCTGATCACCGATATTTCGAGCGACGCGAGCGTTCGGAGCGAAGCGATTCTGACGCCTACGTTTCTCGATATCCATATCCACGGAGCGGCAGGCCACGACGTCATGGATTGCTCGCCGACCGGCCTGAGCGCCATTCAACGTTTCCTGGCACGACGAGGCACCGGACATTACCTTCCGACCACGGTCACGGCGAGCATCGACACTACGCTGCGGACACTGGATTCCCTCGCGAACGCGATTGAGAGCCCGACGCCGGACGATGAGGCAACCCCGCTCGGCATCCACCTCGAAGGGCCATTCCTTTCGCACGCCAAACGTGGAGTCCATCTGCCGGAGTTGCTACAGCAGCCGTCAGTAGCCCTGTTCGAGCGTTTCCAACAAGCAGCCTGCGGACACATCCGGCTGGTAACAGTCGCACCCGAACTGTCTGGCGCGCTCGACATGATTGCACATGCGACGGCCACTGGCGTGAAGGCCAGCCTGGGCCATTCCAACGCCACTGCGGCGGAGGCAACGGCGGGCATCAAGGCAGGCGCGGTCTCGGCGACCCATACCTTCAACGCGATGCGAACAATCGATCATCGCGAACCCGGAATCGCGGGAGTCGTGCTTGACGACGAGGCTCTGTACGCCGAGCTGATCTGCGATGGAATTCATGTCGCTCCGACGATGGTTCGGCTGTGGCTGCGCCTCAAAGGCGAGCGGGCGATCCTGATGACGGATGGAATCTCAGCCACCGGAATGCCGGACGGGCCGTACACTCTCGCAGGCGTTCCCATCACCGTAGCCGGTGGCAAGGCAACTGTTGTCCACGCGCCGGGAACGCTTGCCGGGTCTGTGCTGACGATGGATCGTGCGGTCGCGAATCTACAGACCTTCACCGGCTGTGGGTTGGAGACGGCTGTGCGAGCCGCGTCCTCGCAACCGGCGACCATGCTCGGGCTTCAGGATTCGATTGCAAGCATCCGCGTAGGGCAGCCGGCGAACTTCAACCAGTACTCAGCCGATGGTCGGCTACTCGTAACCTACCTGCGGGGACGCCGGATCAACTAACCGCGTGCGCGCCACATCGCTCCGTCCATGGCGTTGATCGCACCGTCGACGACCGACAACCCGGGACAGTCTTGCTCGATCCGGCGGCGCATCGCCTCGCGAACCGGGGCAATCTTTTCCACTACGCTCCCTGTATAGGCAACCCGTCCTACGGTCTCTCCGTGCGCGGACATCTTGCTCCAGACGACCGCCACCTGCCTCGCCAGTTCGGCTCCGGCATCCTCCAGAACTCCCCGCGCCACCGCATCCCCACCTTCGGCGCATCGCATCACCACCGGCGTCAGCGCGGACAGGTGCGGGCCGGGCCGCGCATTGGCGAACGCGACCACCTCGCTGACATCCTTCACGCCCCATGCCCCGCGAATCGCTTCCAGCAGCACTGTGTTCTGGTTGGTGTCGAGTGCGCCGAACGCAAGCCGAACCGCTTCCCTGCCAATCCAGTAGCCGGACCCTTCATCGCCAATCCCCGGCCCCCAACCCCCAGCCTTGAACCCCTCGCCATTCCTAGAGCGACCCAGCACCGCAGACCCCGTACCGCCGATCACCAGAATTCCCGGTCCGCCACGAAACGCAGAGTCCAGCGCGATTTCGTCGTCCCCGCACACCACCACCTCGCCCGCAACCATCTCACTCACCACCCGCTGCGCCCATTCCCGAACCTCGGAGATGCTGTATCCCGCAATGCCAACGCAGGTCCGCGTGATCGACGAGAGCGGGACGCCCGACGCTACGCTCACCTCGGTCAGCAGATCCCGCATCCGAGCTGTGGCAACCTCCTGGCTCACCCGCGTAAGCTTTACCGTCTGGCCAATCGCCTTGCCCAGCACACGTGTTTCATCGCCAAGCCAGCACTCGGTCTTGGTTCCGCCGGAATCGAGCCCTACAAAATACGCCATCTCACCCTCACGAGCACAACCCCGTTATCATACGTTCACACACCGAAGGAGACTACTTGGTCGAGACACTGGCGCATAGACTATCCCCGATCGACCTGACGCTGGTGGCGGTTTACCTGGTTGCAATCACGATTTTTGGGCTCCGATTCGCGAAACGCGGTAAGCAGGGCAGCTCGCTGAAGAGCTACTTTCTCGCCGACAACACCATCCCCTGGTGGGCAATCGCGCTGTCCATCGTCTCAGCCGAAACCAGCACGCTAACCATCGTCTCGATACCCGGCGTAGCCTTCGCCGGCAATCTCGGCTTCCTCCAGGTCGTGGTCGGCTACATGGTAGGGCGCATCGTCGTCGCGTTTCTGTTCCTGCCAAAGTACTTTCGCGGCGAGATGCTGACCGCTTACCAGCTGATCGACCGGCGCTTCGGCAAGGTGCTCTACAAGGTCACGGCCGGGTTGTTCCTGCTCACACGAGCCGCCGCCGAAGGTGTCCGCGTATTTGCGATTTCCATCGTGGTGTCCATCGCCATCGGTACAGGGGACACCCTGTCGATTGGCATCATTTCGGCACTGACGCTGCTCTACACCTTCGAGGGCGGGATGGCGGCGGTCATATGGACGGACGTCGTGCAGATGGCGCTCTATGTCGCCGGAACACTGGTCGCGCTGTACACGCTCGGTGCACATGTCCCCGGCGGCTGGGGATACATCCACGCGGTCGCCGCTCCCCTGGGCAAGTTCCACCTATTCAACTTCGCCTTCAACCTCACCCAGAGCTACACCTTCTGGGCCGGGATTCTGGGTGGAACCTTCCTCACCATGGCCAGCCACGGCACGGATCAGCTCATGGTCCAG
The DNA here is from genome assembly GCA_025350865.1 of Rhodanobacteraceae bacterium. GTDB lineage: Bacteria > Acidobacteriota > Terriglobia > Terriglobales > Acidobacteriaceae > Edaphobacter. Next base: position 5,043 of record JANXWZ010000210.1, on the reverse strand, counting down.
CGTATGCTCGCCGCGCGGAACCTGCGTGAGTCGCGGCTGGCGCTGCTGTCCTCGGGCGGAGTGATCTTCCTGCAATTCACGCTGTTTCTGCTCATCGGCGTTGGCCTGTTCGTCTTTTACGGATTGCATCCGCAGACCTTCGCAAGTTCAGATCGCATCTTCCCTACGTTCATCGTCCAACAGATGCCGCATGGCGTCGCAGGGCTGCTGATCGCGGCTATTCTGGCAGCAGCGATGTCCAATCTGTCGGCTGCGCTGAACTCGCTTTCATCGACGACCGTGGTGGACTTCTACATGCCCTTTCGACCATCCGCCGGCGACAGTGAACGGACGCTGGTGTCGCGCGGGTCGACAATTTTCTGGGCAATCGTGCTGTTTGCAATTGCGGTGTACTCGATTCAGGCAGGCGGAAAGGGGCACGTCGTGGAGACTGGATTGTCGATTGCATCGGTGGCGTATGGGTGTTTGCTGGGCGTGTTTCTGCTGGGGACGCTGACGAAGTACGCGACGCAGTGGGGAGCAATTGTGGGAATGGTCTGTGGATTTGTGCTGAATGTCTGGCTCTGGAAGGGGACGTTTCCGGTACATGCTGCGGGTGTAACGGTGCCGCAGGTGGCATTTACGTGGTTTGTGCTGATCGGGGCGGCGGTGACGTTCGTGGTGGGTTTGGTCTGTTCCTGGGCCTTACCGAGGCCGAAGGTTGTGGCGGTGCTGGTGCTGGTTGGCGTCGGATGTTCGGCGGGGGCACAGGTCTCTGGGAAAGTCGCCTCCGGCGATGCCCACCTCAATGACGGAAAGACTGTCATTGAGATGGGGCACCCGGAATTTGATGGAGTGTCGGCGGGGATTACTGCGGCGATTGCCGAAAAGAAGCTGCCGGGTGCGGTGGTTGTTTTGGGACACAAGGGCAAGGTGGTGTTCAAGAAGGCGTATGGGAATCGATCTCTGGAGCCGACGGTTGAGCCGATGACCGAGGACACGATCTTCGACATGGCCTCGCTGACGAAGCTACTCGCGACGACCACATCGATCCTGGAGTTGGTCGATCAAAAGAAGATCGATCTTGATGCGCCGGTGGTGAAGTATCTGCCGGAGTTCGGTCAGAACGGCAAAGACAAGATCACGGTTCGGCAGTTGATGACGCACTACTCGGGTCTGGCGGAAGATGTGGATTTGAAGGATGACTGGGGGTTGAAGGCTCCGGATAAGGCAGAAGGGATTCGACGGGCTGTGGCTTCGGTGCCTTATGGGCCGCCGGGGGTTACGTTTAAGTATTCGGATATCAACTTCATTACGCTGGGGAATCTAGTCGAAAAGCAATCCGGCCAACACCTCGAATTTTATGCGTCAGCCTACGTTTTCTATCCTCTCGGGATGTACTCTACCCGTTATCACAGCTTCGAGAGAGCTTGTGGATCATGGAGATCAGTAGGAGCCGTCATAGAATCAACACCATCCGGTGCGCCTCCAAGCGAACGAAGACTAAATCCCGGTCAGATTCAAGAGCAGGCTCTTTCACGAGGATGCGGTTTCTCTCAATGGAGCCCAAATCTTGACACTCAGCTAACAGCACCCACCGCTCATGACGACCAAGGGACCGCTGCGACTAACCCCGACTTCGACCATATTCTCCGCGGCACGGTCCACGACCCAACCACGCGCCGCATGGGCGGCGTAGCGGGTCATGCGGGCGTGTTCTCGACGGCGGCGGATATGTCGAAGTTTGCGCAGGCTTTGCTCGATAAACTGCTGCGAAATACCGGGCCGTTTCCGGTGTCGCAGGCTACGCTGCGCATGGCTACGATGCCGAATGAGCCGGCTACCGCTGTCCACACGGCTACGATCTTTACGCCGGATGGAAAGGCGACGACCGGCGTGGCTTCGCGTGGTCTGGGGTGGGATCTGAACTCTGGATTCTCGCGTCCGCGCGGGGAGGTGTTCCCGATCTCGACCAAAGAGCATCCGGGGAGCTTTGGACATACGGGGTTTACGGGGACTTCGGTGTGGATCGATCCGGTTTCGGACAGCTACGTTGTACTGCTGGCGAATGCGATTCATCCGCGTGGTGGGGCGCCGATCTCGGCGCTGCGGGGACAGGTGGCTACGGCGGCGGCTAAGGCTATTGCCGCGATGGACGAGAAACAAAACGCGGAACACAGAAGACTCGGAGGAAAGGCTACGGAGGTCACGGAGAGAGCTGCAGGCGGGCCGAATGATGGGACCAATGAAATTGACTGCAGGACTCAACTCTGTTCCGTCAGCCTGGTTGAAGCTGAACTGATGGAGTCAGGGATTGTGCCTCGCTCTACAGCAGGAGCAGGACAGACCAGCGTTACGCAGAGCGGCATCGACGTTTTAGAGGCGACGCACTTTGCGGCTTTGAAGACAGCTGCGGAAAAGCACGGCGGCAAACTGAAGTTTGCGGTACTGACGAATCAGTCGGGGATCGATGCAAAGTCACAGCGCACCATCGACGTCCTCGCCCATGCCGATCCCTCGCTTGAACTCACTACCATCTTCACCCCCGAGCACGGGTTGTTTGCGAAGCAGGACACCGAACACCTCAGCGCCGAGCAGGACGCGGCAACTAAGGTGCCGGTGATTTCGCTCTATGGGCCGAAGGCCAGCGACAAACACCCGAAGCAGGCCGACCTGAAGAAGGTCGACGCCGTCGTCATCGACCTGCAGGATGCCGGAGTCCGCTTTTGGACGTACGAGACCGTCATGGGCTACTTCCTCGAAGACTGCGCCCGCGCCCACGTCGAAGTCATCGTCCTAGACCGCCCTAACCCGGTCGGCGGGCTGGCCGTACAAGGGCCCCTCTCCGACATCGGCTCCGAGTCGTATATCAACTTCATGTCCCTGCCCGTCCGCCACGGTATGACCTTCGGCGAACTGGCAAAGTTCTTCAACGACTACGGGACGCAGGTCCAGTTGAAGCCGGAACTGCTCGACGGCGAGGCGGTCCAGATCGGGCCGAAGGGCGAAAATAACCTCACACCCGCAACCAGGCCGGGGCTCCACGCAAGGTTGACGGTCGTGCCGATGGAGCACTGGACGCGCGCCGAGTTCTTCGAAGAAACCGGTCTCCCCTGGGTTCCGCCCAGCCCCAACATGAAGACCCCCGCAACCAACATCGTCTACCCCGGCGTCGCGCTGATGGAGACGACGAATATGAGCGTCGGGCGCGGCTCCCCTGCTCCGTATGAGAACTTCGGCGCGCCGTTCGTCAAGGCCGACGAACTCGCCGCGTACCTCAACGCCCGCAAACTGTCCGGCGTCCAGTTCAGCGCGACCACGCTCGCCATCGCCGAAGACGGCAACAAGTATCCATTCCACGGCCAAACGATTCCCGCGATCCACATCACCGTGACCGACCGCACAGCACTCGATACGCCGGAGATGGGCGTGGAACTGCTCTCGGCACTGCACCACCTCTACCCCGAGTTTCAGCTGGAGAAGGCCCGGACCATTCTCATCAACGCGGGGACGCTCGCCGCCATCAAAGCCGGCAAGGACCCCAAAGAGATCGCAGCCGGATGGGCGGCAGGGCTGGCAGATTTCAGGCGCATCCGGGCTGGCGAATTAATCTACCGCTGAGGTGGGACGAGTAACACTGCGTTCATCTGCCTCACTCAACATAGAATGGGAAGCAGGAGAACGGAATGCCACGGATTCACTTTCAGCAGCAGCTCGTAGCGCTCAAAGATAAGCTGCTTGCCATGGCCGCGCTGTCGCAACAGGCCCTGGAGTTTTCAGTCGAGGCCTACCTGAGCCGCGACATAGGCCTCTCCAACCACGTGCAGGAGATCGAAGCGGCCATCAACGCTGCCGAGACCGACGTGGACGAGATGGCGTACGACCTGCTCGCCAAGGAACAGCCGATGGCAATTGACCTGCGGTTCATCCTCTCCGTCATCAAGATCAACGGCGACCTGGAGCGCATTGGCGACCAGTCGACTAACATCGCCGCCCGCACCATCGCGCTCGGTGCGCTGCCCGGCATCCAGCTGCCCGTCGACATCAAAACCATGGGCAGCAAGGTCGGCATCATGATTCGCCGTGCCATCCAGGCGCTGCTCGAAGGCGACTCCAAACTGGCCGAGTCGGTACTCGCCATGGACGACGAGATCGACGACATGAACAAGGCGATTCAGGCCGAACTCGTCGAGGTGATGAAGCAGCACCCCGAAGTCGCCGAGCAATCGCTGAATGCCATCATCATCAGCCGCAATCTGGAGCGCGCGGCCGACCACGCCACCAACATCGCCGAAGACGTTATCTTCTGGATTCGCGGCAACGACGTCCGCCACAAGTTCTCGATGATCGACGCCGGATCGGTCGAAGATCGGCACCTGCCGATCGTGTAAGTACAGGGAAAAGGATAAAGGGAAGAGGGAAGAGTGTGCTTACTCTTCCCTCTTCCCTTTTGCCTCTTCCCTCGGTTCGAGCCAGCGGTCGAACATCGTCTGCAGGTCTTCGGTGTTGCCTCGCGAAAGAATCATCCTGCGAAAGCGATCGCCGTTTTCACGCGTCAATCCACCGTGGTTTTCAAACCACTCGAACGCCGCATCATCGAGCATCTGACTCCACAAATACGCGTAGTATCCCGCGCTGTATCCGCCTCCCCAGATGTGCGCAAAGTAGGTCGACCGGTAACGTGGCGGGATCGCTTCGAGCGCAATTCCCTTCTTCATCAGCGCCGCTTTTTCAAAGGTATCCGAATCCTCCAGCGGCGAGCCCGGCGCCAGCGTGTGCCACTGCATGTCCAACTGCGCGGCGGCTAGCACTTCGGCCTTGCTGTATCCCTCGTTGAATTTGGCAGCGGCCTTCAGCTTTGCGGCCAGCTCCGCGGGCATCGATTCCCCGGTCTCGCAATGCTTTGCGTAATTCGCAAACACCTTAGGATCGACCGCCCAGCGCTCATTGAATTGCGATGGAAATTCCACGAAGTCACGCGGCACGCTGGTGCCGGCCAGCAACGGGTATTGCGCTTCGGAGAACATCCCATGTAGCGCGTGGCCGAACTCGTGGAACAGCGTC
>JANXWZ010000195.1 GCA_025350865.1 Rhodanobacteraceae bacterium | reverse complement strand
TTTTGTTGTTTCGATAACCGAATGGCGCATGACCGGGAAAGATGCCCTGCGATGCCTTTTCGTGCATCCCCTTCTTCACTTCCTCCCGCAAATTATCCGAGTAGTTCTTCGCCACGACCAGATAAATCCCGTGCATGAATTTCGAGTGGGACTTCGCGTCTTTCGAGACGATCTGGTTCTCTTTCACCAGATGCGTTTCAATGTCCAGGTCTTCGAGCGTGACCGCATCGCGGAAGTTCCGATACAGACGGTCTGTCTTCTCCACCAGCAACACGCGGGTCGAACGGTTCCGTTTGAACCAGACCATCATCTCCGAGAACTGAACACGTCCCGATGCTTTGGCCGTCTCGACATCTTCGAAGGCCTTGACGATCTGTAAGCCGTTCCGAGCTGCGTAGTCGCGTAACAGATTCGTTTGCGCACTCAGGGAGAATCCTTCCTGCTGTTGCTCACGGCTCGATACGCGGGTGTAGATTACGGCTTGCTTCATGGGGCCTCCGGTGAATGCTTCTCTCCTACGAACCCAACTGTCTGCGAATCGACTCTTGATACGTTTCGAATATACGTTGGGCGGTCATTGAATCGGCGTTGGAACCGGGCAGAAACCTTTCCAGCCGCTTCAAGAGCCGCGCACCGTTCCCACCTGACTTGACGTTCAACCACCTTCGCGTCGGTTGCAATCCCTCGGTTGTCACCTTTTGGTGGAGCTGCAATCCGGCAAGGTAGTCGGTCACGCTCTCGCATTCCTCGACGGACGGAAGGCGAGACGAACGTTCCCCGGTGATTACGAGTACGTCAAAGGGGTTGAAATCGACGGCATTCGAGAGATCACCGAACGTTGCGATGCCCTTGGGGATACGGCATCCTCCGAACTGCCGTTCTACCCGCGTCAACACGGCATCTGGGCCGAATCCGAACTCGCGTTCAAAGTCCAGAGGGTCGGCGTCTTTGCTTGCCTTCCGTTCCATCTTCCGAAACTGCATCATGGATTCCGCAACCTTGTCATAGACTCGGACCATGTTCGGACGCTTGCCCGCGCTGATCGTCTCAATCCCCACGTTGCCCACAGTGTCCACGGTAAGCGGTCCAATCGTTCGGGAAATGCGCTTATACTTCACCCTCAACCTAGATTGGAACCAAGAGACGGGAACCCCAGCCAGGTCCGCGCAGAGGTCCACACGCATCATGCCAAGAAGGTCGATGGGATGGTCAATAACCGCCTCTATTTGCGCGCACAATGCGCTGTATGGCTTCGATCCCGTCTCCAGCAACTCCAGCTTATGATTTCCATGCGAGCCGCGCTTACAGCGGTAATGGAGCAGCGCATCGATTCCGAACGGTCGAAGGTCGCCAACCCCGGCATAATCGCGGGATGGGCGCATAGACGATTCTGACGATGCGTAGCTCACATTGCGGAGGAGGGTCCGAATATTCCGTTGGAAGTACACCTTGGACGGCAACCGGAGTTCGATTTTGTCGATCACGTCCCAGACACCGGAACGGGGTCAACCTCGTCAAATCGACGTGAGTTGCAGGCTATTAGACACAGCCTGCAACTCGAACCCTTCCGATCCCACCCGTCCAAAAGCGAAAACAACTCGGCAAGTTTGGCGATATCGTCATCACCAAGCTGTATCGGCGCGGCGAGCATCTCGGGGCTCCGCCCCGAACCCCGCCCACTGTTTAGCTGAGCGGACCCGCCTAATGCGCGGTAACCGTCAGAACCCCGCCCACTTTTAGGCTGAACGGAAGAGAGCCTCCGGCTTTCGACCGGATGTTCTGGACTTGTTGGCTTCGTCAGCACCGGCGCGGAGTGGGCAACCGCGTTCCCGGATTTCAAACCAGCCGCATTCCGCTCTCTTCCGCCCATGCACACAGAATGGGACAATGGACCGGACACAACAATGGGGTACAGTTCTGTCCAGTTTTGGACAAAACACCCCCCGGTACTTTTGTCCAGAGGTTCCAATTGAAGCCTGAAACGGCAGATAGACTCGTTACCGCATTTGAGCGAGCGGCGGTTGCGGTGAGCGATCAACCAACCGCAGAATTGGCAGTCCGTGAGGTGAACCGCGCACTGGTTTTACTCCTCGCTCAGTTCCGAAGGGCGCGGTCGATGGAACGTCTACGCGCTGAACTAATAGGCATTGACGAGGAACCATCCTCGCAAACAGTCTTGCTCGTCGAAGCTGCCGCTAGATTTGCGCCGAAACTTGGCATCAGGTGGATCAAGAAGGCTGCCCAACAATTCCTCCGCAACAATCGCGAGACGGGTAGGCCCGAAACTATCCCCGCTAGTAAGCATCCGGAAGTCGCTCGAATGGTCCTTGAATCCATGCGGCGCAGTCGCACCTTTGTGCAAGCAAAGCATCACGTCGCAAATCAACTAGGTGTAAGCGACCGGACGATCCAACGGATATGGTCAACGCAGCTTGACTCGGGACAGGACGGCACAACACTGGAAGAAGCCGAACTCTTTCTTGCACGCATCTTCCATTCAGAACCGGATGCACACTCCCAGGAATCGCCTAGCGGCTCGGTGTCGGACGTCTAATAGTTAGCTTGTTATGAGCAAGTCCAAGTGGTCCGTGAAGGGAACCCACTCATCGCATGCAAAAACCGCGATGAATGGGGCACATAGGATCGAGCCGGGGCAAAGGATGCGCGGGCCATTCGCCGCTATGTGCGTCCATGGATGATTACCATTGGAGCGCGCTCTTCACATCTGTCGTTTGCTCTTTTGTCTTGCCTCAAGCACATAAGTCAGTAAGGCGGCCAACAAACATATAACCGCCCCGACAAGTGCCCGCCACCCTTTACCTAGCAAAAGAACGACTAAAAATCTTGCGGCCAGTATTCCGAACGCCGCACCTAGTCCCACAAACTTATTCAAACCTATGAGATGGGCAATCAACAGAATGATAATCGAGACAAATAGAAGTATTGGACTTAGCGGGTCGATCGCAATGAGGGCAACGATAATTCCCCCCACATATAAGATCGCGGCGATGAGGTCTCGGGGCGGCACCACGACTGTGTTCATATATATTCCCCTACATTGCTTTACTACAGTAGTACAGCGTGTATGCGTACGAAATTGCGTCGAAACCCAACTTCGCGGCGCTAAGGACCGCGATGCCCCTAAACGCTGTGGCTCCAATTGAAGTTTTGGAAACTGTTTCCATAAAATCAACGGCGTATGGTTTGCCAGCGCCGTTATAGCGGATTCCAACTTTCGAAGGGCTCACAAATTGATAGTTAGCAATGACTCCGGTAACAATTGAAACGAGGCTTGTAGGACCCCCGACGCTATCGAAGATATTGGACGCCAGTGCTGACAATCTAGCCCCTGACGCATCGGGCCCGGTAAATACGCCCACTAATGTCGAGATGTCGTTCCCAAGGAGGTTCTGCCCAACCCATCCTGGATGGTCATTCCCGATTTTCCCGATGGAAGGCGCATTTTGGTTAGTGCACTGCGCAACAAGCTTGGTATGACTTGGAGCCTTACCGAGCGTTCCACCTCCGCCGCCGCCCCCACTGCCGCTCCCACTGCCACCTGATCCACCGACGTTGGTGCATTCCCAGTCGCCGTAATGATCAAACCTCCGCTTACCATCGTCGGTTATGTAGTAGACGTCTCTCACGCACGAAATGTAGTTGAGACCAGAGGGGTCTGTCCAATTCATCGGATCGTTCAACACATAGCTATACCGATTCAGGCTCTGAGGGTTGTTGAGGTCGTAGCTTCCAAGATACGGGTCCGGTCTCCCGAACCTCCCATGCACTGAATCCATGTTCCGGAACGTGGCGTAGTTCGATCCATCGATGTCAGACTCGTAACCGGTGAAGTTGTAATGGTTCGTACTTCCAGACCCGTGATTGGCGATCTGTGCGCCGAACGGGGCATAGTCGATATCGTCCAGCATCGTGCCGCTAGCGCTGGCGGTAACCCGGGTAGACCCGAGATGATCCTGAAAAAGAAACCGGCCATTGCCGTTCGTGTCTTCGCTCCATACTTGCAACCCACCGAACCAAACCTGCCGTCCGAAAGACGATCCGTACGCATCGCTCTCGTCAATTATTGCGCCGCTGGGCCCCGGCCAATAGAGCGTCACATCATAAACGTGAGGATAAATAAACTTACTCACGCGATAACCGTCGCCATCATAGCGATAGTGCGTGATCCCCGATTGCAGAATGCGCCCTTCCGCGTCGTACCCGTATGAGATTGACCCGTTCACCGTCGTCGCCCTCCCGTCCGCATCATACCCGTTCGACGACAGTTTGTTATTCGTCTGCGTAGCGCTCCAGTTGTCGCCGGACGAATAACCGCTCAACGTGCTGCCGCTCGTCAGGTTACTGAACTGATCGTACCCGTACTGCGTCCCCCAAGTCGAGCTTCCCACCTTCGCGCTTTGGATACGGTTGAGGGTGTCGTAAGTGAAGGTCTGGTTGCGCCCGGTGTGACCGGACGCAGCGTCCGTGATCGATTGGATTGAGCCGTTATTGGCCGCTGTGGCATACGTGTAGGAGAGGTTCAAGAACTGCGAAGTTGGCGACGCTGTCGGATACGCCTGAATCGTCGACGGCTGCAAGAGTGCGTTCGGCGTGAACTTGCGGGTATACGACGTGCTACCGCTTGTCAGTTGGTGAACCAGCGTATCGAGCGCGCCAGACGGTTGGTAGGTAGCACTCGAAGCATAAGTGTTCGTTGGGTCGGCAATCGATTGAAGCTGAGCCGTGCTGTTGTAGCCATAGGTGTAGGTCGTTCCGCCGTAGTCGGTGAGCTGGTGCGGCGTACCGTCGTAGTAGTAACTGGAATCCGCTTCCTTCGTGACGCTGCTAACGGCAGTGGTGATCGTCTTGCGTATGGCTACAACCCGACCGTTCGCGTCGAAGCTCCATGCAGTCGCACCCGAACCGTCGCTCATGCCCGTGCGCCGTCCTTTGCCGTTCGCAATCGTCAGGCCGTTGTAACTCGTCTGGTCGTAGATGTAGCTCACAGCACTAGTGGAATCCGAATACGATTTTCCGGTCAAGCGGTTGAGGGCATCGTAGCTGTATGTCTTGACGACCGGAGTCGCCATGTTGTCGCTTGTTCGGCATAGCTGGCTTGTGTCGCCGGAGCAGAGCGCGCTGGAGGAAGTCACGTAGTAGTAGTTGGTTGTACCTGCCTCCGGTGTCGTCTCGGACGTCATGCGGCCCAGACCGTCGTACGTAAAGCTGCGTCCCTGCGAACCGGTTGGACAAGTTGTGCCGGAGAATGCGGAACCCTGACAGATGCCCGTCACGTTGTCCAGACCGTCATAAAGGTAGGTCGTGAGGTAGTTCAATGCGGTCGAGCCGGAGACTCCATTGGGGTCTTCATATACCGCTCCGATTCGGCCAAGTGGATCGTTGCAGGTTTTGCGATTCAGACCGGCGGGGTCTGTGGCCGTCACGCAATTGTCCGTGTAGCTTGCTGTTGCCGTGCTGGAGCCATCCGCCAGAACAGTTTTGGCCGGTCGTCCGAGAGGATCGATATCGCTCTCGGTAAACGCAGGCGCTCCGGTGATGTAGGGGTTGCTGACCTTCTGATATGCCAGATGGTTCGTGCTATCGAATCCATAGACATAATCGACTTGAGCCCCTGTCGCCGCAACCACCTTCAGCGTCCTTCCGAGTCCGTCAAGGGTCGTGGTTGTCATAGGAGCAACACTTCCCGTTTGCAGCGTCTGAACGGTGTTCGTCGCCTTGGTCGACGTCGACGAGACATAGTGGTTGTATCCATATTGGACGCTTGGCGTTCCGCTCGCATTGTCGGGATTCGTCACCTGCTTGAGCCGCAATAGTGCGTCTGCATAGCCGAACGTCATTGTCTTCGAATTTGCGTCGGTGGCGGTAATCGCTTGCCCAATACATTTGCTGTATGTGGCTGTGGATGTCAGCGCATAACCCGACCCGTACCCTTGAACAATCGTGGTCGGGTAAGCCTGTGCCCCCGCAGACCCGGAACCGATAGAGCATCCCGATGTACCGCTATCCCATGAATCGGCATAGGAAAGGGTGGTGATATTTCCCTTCGGATCGTTGACTTGCACCAGGTTGCCCAATGAGTCGTATCCGTAGAGTGTGTTCAAGGGACCACTCGTTGTGCCACTGGTATATTGCACCATCCGGGTCAGATTTCCCCGTGGAGTGGTGCTAGATGCGCTGTAGTTGATGTCATCATGCCCAGCGGCGCCACTCACGTTCGTCATGGCAATCGCTGTCGTATCGGTTGTTCCTGAAAGGGACTTGCCATCATACGAATATTCGGTATACGACGATACGGTTGAACCCTCGGTAACCGTTTTCGAAGACACTAAAGCAATGATGTTCGCATTAAGGTAACCGCTGGCCGTGTTGTAGGTGTAAGTTGTATCGCGCAACACCGACGAAGTTGAGTTCCAGTCGTATTCATCTTGAGAGCTGAGATTGCCATAGGAGTCATAGCTAAATGCAACTTGCTTCGACTTCGACCCGACAATGGTGGTCACGGTCGATGGTCCATTGCTGTCGTAGGCTGTATCCGTCTCGGTCAGCACCGTCCCGCCAACAGACGCTTGGTAAACCTTCTCAGCGGTTGGTAATCCGTCACCATTGAAAGTGGACACCATGTCGTTCCCCTGGGGTGTCGTCTCTTTGGTCGACTAGCCTCCGCTGTTGGTCCTTACATAGGTCCAAGTGGCAGAGCTGCTCAAATCATTCACCGTCTTCGTTACGTGCATCGGAGTGCCATAGGTGCAATCATATCCACCGCTATAGGCAAACTGAATGTACCCGCCAGTTGGTAGTGTGATCTGAGAGATGCGGCCCGTAATCGCGCTGGTGTGACCGGAAATAGTGCTGTACTCATAGCTAAAGGTGTAAACGCTTCCATCGGCAAGTGTTAGTGAAGTCGGAAAAAATACTCCGCTCGCGGAGTATTCGGTCTTCCCGGAACACGCGAACGAGCTATATACGCTCATGGAGGTGAGGGCCATCGTTGCAGGTTGCAGCGTGTGCGAACTGTCGTAATAGGAATAAGTTGTTTGGTGGGTTGTTGTGTTATTAGCTATGGTCAATGCTGTGCGTCCGATACTATCCAACCACGTCACGCCGTTTGTAACGATATAGTTTCCATTTGTGTCGTGCAGACCGGCGGCATTGTCCACCTGTGATCCTGACGGAGCGAACACATAGGGTTGCACGTTGTTATAGTTCGGAGGATAGGTTGCGCCAGGCGGAGGCGTTGCGTTCGGTCCGCCGGTTCCTTGAATACTCAATAAGTAACCGTTCGGCTTTCCGGAGTAGTCGATACCATACGATGTCCGCACCGGGTAGGAGTCACTGCACTCAGGATAGGTATCGGGGTCTTCCGCCAAATTTATCGAAACAGGAAAAGAAGTGCTACTGGTTGCAAAACCTGAATAGCTATAGGTCCACTCATTACTCCCGTCGTTCGCGACACAGCGCCATCGCTCCGTCGAAAAAGTAGGCTGCTCCGCTTGCGAAACAGTCTGGTTCCAGCCCCACGTCGGGTTGCCAAAGTTGTCGACCACCGGCGACCACAC
>JANXWZ010000161.1 GCA_025350865.1 Rhodanobacteraceae bacterium | reverse complement strand
CCCATCATGTTGTCTCCACCGCCGCAGGAGACGATGCAGGTAGTGGGAAGACCGAGGTCGGCTGCGACTACGGGCAGGAGGGTTCCGACGGGCTGGTCGGTGGTAATTAGCGGGGGAAGCGCGGCGAAGAGCTGGCCGGTGCCGCCGTCGATGGCGTCGAGGATCTCGCGCGACCATTGGCGGGTGCGGACGTCGAAGAAAGCGGTTCCGGAGGCGTCGCCATAGTCGGCGGAGAGGCGGCCGGTCAGGTAGAAGTTGAGGTAGTCGTGGGGCAGCAGGATGTGGCGGATGCGGCCGAAGCTGGCGGGTTCATGTTGCTGAAGCCACAGGAGTTTGGAGACGGTGTAGCCGGTGAGTGGGACGATGCCGAAGCGCTCGAACCAGGACTGCTTGCCGCCGAGCAGGTCAACGAGTTGCTGATTTTCAGGCGCAGTCTCGGTGTCGCACCAGAGCTTGGCCGGGCGGATGACTTCGAGGTTCTCGTCGAGGACAACGAGGCCGTGCTGCTGGCCGGAGACGCCGAGGGCGAGGACCGGCTTGGGGGAGTCGCCGATGGCTTGCTTGACGGCGATCCGGAGGGCTTCGACCCACCATGCGGGATCTTGCTCGCGGGCTCCGGAAGGGCGCTCGGTGAGGGCGTGGGGCGCGTAGCCCTGGCCTAGCGTGGTGCCGTCTTCGTCGATGAGGAGAGCCTTGGTGCCTTGGGTGCCGCAGTCGATTCCGAGATACATGGGTGTTCCTTTGGTTGGGGAGAAGACTTATTCTGCTGCCCGAACTTTATCGGGTAGGAAGAGAGTGTGTCAAAGGCGGGGAAGTGTCTTGTAAAGGGCGGAGAAGCCGTTCCATGCAATCTGGGCGCCGATGGAGAGGACGATGAAGGCCATGACGCGCAGGACGCCATGGACGGTCGTCGGGGCGATGGCCCGCGTGATGCGAGGGGCGAACGCATAGCAGAAATAGACGGCGACGCTAAGGATGATGATGGCGAGAAAGAGTCCGGCGTGGCTGAGAATGTTATCCACCAAGGCGGGCTTTGACGCGTGGGCGCTGAGTGTGAGCGTCACGACCAGCGTTCCGGGCCCGGAAGTGACGGGAAAGGTGAATGGGTAGAAGGTCTTTTGTTCGAGGGCTTTGGTTGTGGCGTCGAGGCAGGCGTCGGCTTCGTCCTGTTTGGCCTGCGCGGTCGCCTGGGCGTCGGGCTGGTTGAGCATGCCCCAGCCGAGCGCAGTGATGACAAGACCCCCGGCGACCTGGATTATGGGCAGGGAGATGCCAAAGAACTTGAGGATGGTAGAGCCGAGCAGTTCAATGACGACGAGAAAAAGGATGTTGTTGAGGGCGATCTTGCGGGCCAGAGTTTTGTAGACGCGCGGGGGTGCCTCGCCGACCAGGCCGAGGAAGATGAGCGCGGAGCCGAGCGGATTGATGATCGGGAGCAGCGCGCTGAAGGCTAGGAGGAACGTGGTCCAGACAAGCAAGGCGAGTCTCCGGAGGATGGTGGGCTGGTTCCACTATAGCCTTGGAGGGACGAGGTCGCAGACCCACCTCAATCAATGGGGCCGATTGAGATGGGGCGCCCGGAGGGTCTACTTTTTGGCGAGGGCGTTCATCTCTGACGCGGCTAGCAGAAAGCCGCCAACGCCATAGACGTAGCTGGCGGAGGGCTTGAACTTGCCGGGTTGGCCGTCGATGGGTTGGATGGAACCAAGGCGTCCGTCGGCGTAGATGTGCGAGACCATGGCGGGCCAGGATTTCTCGACAACGGGTTGGAATTTAGCGCGGTCTAGGATGCCGTGGTTGATCCCCCAAGCGATCGAGTAGGTGAAGAAGGCGGAGCCGGAGATCTCCGGGAGGTCATACGAGCCTGGATCAAGGAGCCCGCTGCGCCAGAGGCCGTCTACGCCCTGAATGGAGGCCAGTTTGTCGGCCATTTCCTTGTATTGAGCGATATATTTGGCGCGAGCCGGGCGGTCCTTGGGCATAATTTCCAGGACCTTGACGAAGGCTCCCATGACCCAGCCGTTACCGCGCGCCCAGAAGATTGGGGCGCCGTTCTTCTCGTGTTGAGTGAAGTAGCGGTCGTCGCGGAAGTAGAGGTGATTGGCTGGGCTGTAGAGGCTGGCGCTGGTCTCCCACCACTCCTTGTCCATGTAGTCGAGGTACTTTGCGTCGCCGGTTGCGACGTTCATGCGGGCGAGGACTGGCGGGGCCATGAAGAGGGCGTCGCACCACCACCACAACAGCTTCTTGGGGTCGTCTTCGCGCACGACGAGCTGGTCGAGGATGGCTTTGGTATCGGCCATCCTCTTTGGGTCGCGCGTTGCCCGGAGGGATTCGAGGTAGAGGTCCATGTAGGTCTGGCCGAGAGCCATGTCGTCGGCATGGGGGAAGCGATTGTTGACGAGTTTCCAGTCGAAGTGCTCGGACATTTTGAGCATGGCGTCGTGGTAGCGCTTGTCGCCGGTGGTCTTCGAGGCGGAGGTCATGCCGTCGTAGAGAGCGGCGAACGTCCACTGCTGGTTGAAGAGATGTTCGGACTGCTTGAGCTGCCAGTCGGCTACCTTGGCGGCGGCCTTCTTGATTGCGGCGTGAGTGATGGCGGGGGAGACGTCTGTCGCGAGCGGGCCGGGATCGTCAGGGGCATCGCCGGAGGAAGCACGCTCAACGGGCGATGGGGGATCAGAGGGCTTTACGGCCGGAGCCTGCGCGGCGAGTGACGCGGTCTGGGTGCCGAGCGATGCGGCGAATAGAAACAGGAGGGTGCGGGTATGAGACTTCATCGAAGGTGCCTCGGGATTCAAGTGCGCTGCCCTGACGGTGGCGTGAGCAACCTTTATATCACCGTCGAACGTGCGAATAGTATGTTCTATGAACTTAATAAGGGTGGGACCGGCTCCGATTTTCGCTGGCGGGATCCGTGGGGGCGATCATTTTGTTTTCACCCCGAACTGGCTGGAATGGGATATCGTTCTCGCGCAGGACAAAATAGGGTTGGGATGTTATAAAACGATGTACCGGATGTCATTCTGTGATTCGTTTTGGATCGGGCGAGCAGTCCCGCGAGGTTCCACTTGGGTATTCAGCAGTTCAGCTTCAATGCCGCTGAGACGGCCTCCAACAAAACGCCCCGGAAGATCAACCGGAACCTTGTCTTCAATCTGATTCGGACGCAGCAGCCGATCTCTCGTGCCGACCTGGCGCGGGTCTGTGGGTTGCGGCGAAGCACAATTTCTTTGATCGTCGAGGATCTGATCGCGAGCGGGTGGATCGTTGAGGGCTCGCTGGGCCAGTTGCCGCGGGGGCGGAGGCCGACGTTTCTCGAGCTAAACAGCCGTCGCGCCATCATTGCGCTGGACATTCACCCGGCGCAAACGACGATTGCGGTCGCGGACCTGGCGGGAAGGATTATCGCGCAGCAGGTGATCGATGTACCACAGGAGGCGAACAAGGCGCTCACCGCGATTGTGGCGGCGATTCGCAAGATCCTGGCGACGCATAAGGAGCGGACGTTCGACGGTATCGGCATCTGCCTGCCGGGGCGCACGGATCCGCATCTGCAGAAGCTGATCTTTGCTCCGAACCTGAAGTGGCCGGTGCTGAGTTTGAAGTCGAAGATGGAGAAGGCGACCGGGCTGCGGGTGGAAATGGATAACGTCGCCAATGCCTGCGTGTTGTCTGAAGTGTGGTTCGGGGCGAGCGACGGGATGCACGACATTGTGGTGGTCAACGTGTCGGAGGGCATCGGGACGGGGATCTTCGCGAACGGGCGCTTACTGCGCGGTGAGAGTGGACTGGCCGGGGAGTTTGGGCACGTGCAGTTGCAGCCGGATGGGCCGCTGTGTGCGTGCGGGAACTACGGTTGCTGGGAGGTGCTGGCGTCGAATCGAGCGGGCGTTCGGTACTACAACGAGACGGCTGCGGTGCCGGTCGCGTCGTTCGATCAGTTGTTGCGGCTGGGGCAGAATGGCGACCAGCTTGCGACGGATGCGTTGAAAAAGATGGCGAAACATCTGGGCGCGGGGATGCGGATGATTACGGCTGCACTGGCTCCGCGCGAGATAGTTGTTGTCGGCGACATCACCACGGCGTGGCACATGTTCGGGTCGATTGTGCTGGACGAGATGAAGAAACATTCGCTGTCGAAGCCGCCGATCTTGCGGCCGGCCTATGACGGGAATGCGGCGAGGCTAAGAAGCGCGGTGGCGCTGGTGTTCAGCGAGGGATCGGCCTGGACGGAGCAGTAGACGGTCGTTTGCTTCCGCAAACCATACCCCACCCTGTCGCATGATGAGACCATGCGCCGAGGATGGGCACCCAGTTTTACAGATACCAGGGGATGTTGATGACGATGATGCGCTGATTGCCTCGGAGCAGCAGCATCAGCTTCAGAAGCTGGGCGCGCTGGTTGTGGAGCGGGGCTTGCCACCAGTTGCGCACCACCAGTTCCGGGATCATGACGGCGATCTGACGCTCGGGCCGCTCGAGTTCGATCTTGAGGATGTAGTCCACAAGCGGCATCACGACGAATCGGTAGGGAGAGCCGAGCAGGACGAGTTCCGGCACCGGGCGACCCGCTTCTAGCAGCGGTGCGGCTACGTTGCGGCGCCAATTCTCTTGCACCTCACGGCAGCATTCTTCGGCATCGACATGGACGGCCTGCACCTCATCTGACAGCTTGAGGGCGAAGCGGAGGCCTTTCTCGGTGATGCGCGTCCAGCGGTCGAGCGGCACGATGACGAGCGGTTCGACGAGGTGTTCGGTGTCGATGCGGTGGTCGACTGCGACCTGCTGCGCAACGCTGCGGTAGTGGCGCTTGATGGCGATCATGAGGATGATGAGGCAGGGGATGAGGATGGCGGTGATCCAGGCGCCGGCGGTGAATTTGGCGATGAGGACGACGAGCAGGGTGATGCCGGTGGCGACGGCTCCGAAGCCGTTGACGAGCATGCGGCGGATGCTGCCGGGGCCGCCCTGGCGTTTCCAGTGGATGACCATGCCGGCTTGCGAGAGGGTGAAGGCGAGGAAGGCTCCGATGGCGAACAGCGGGATGAGACGGTCGGTGACGCCGCCGAAGCCGATCAGCAGGAGCGCGGTGAAGCCGACGAGCGCGTAGATGCCGTGAGTGTAGAGGAGGCGGCGGCCGCGGATACGGAAGACGTGGGGGAGGTAGTCGTGGTCGGCGATGGCGCGGGTGAGGCGGGGGAAGTCGGCGAAGGACGTGTTCGCCGATAGGGCGAGGACCGCAAGAATCGAGCCGATGGAGACGTAGTAGAACCAGCCACGACCCATGACGGCGGCGATGAGCTGGGAGAGGACGCTCTGATATCCCGCGCTGGTTGGGTCGGTGGCGGCGATGGAGTAGGCGCGACTCAACAGAGCGATTCCTGCGAGGAAGATCATGAGCAGCACGATGATGATCGTCAGGGTCTTCTTGGCGTTCTTCTGGGTGGGGGCGCGGAAGGCGTTGACACCGTTCGAGACGGCTTCGACGCCGGTCATGGCGGTGCAGCCGCTGGCGAAGACCTTCAGCAGCAGCCAGAAGGCCAGGTAGGAGGTTCCGCGCGGGAGTTGGGGTGGGGCGACAATGGCCGTGGGGTGGCCGTGAGCGACGATGGCTCGGATGCCTCCGACGACGATGACGGTGAGGAGCGAACCGATGAAGAGGTAGGTGGGGAAGAGGAAGGCGGTACCTGTGTCCTTGACGCCGCGCATGTTGATGAGGGTGAGGACGGCAAGTATGAAGAGGCAGATGGCGAGCAGGTGGGGCTGGAGCGAAGGAAAGGCCGAGACAAGGTTTTCGACACCGGCCGAGATGCCGACGGCGGCGTTGAGGATGTAGTCGATCATCAGCGCCGCAGCGGCGAAGAGGCCGGCGGTGGAGCCGAGATTCTCGCTCGCGACCGTGTAGCTGCCGCCACCGTGGGGGTAGGCGTCGATCGTTTGGAGGTACGAGAAGAAGACGACGACGAGCAGCCCGATGATGGCAAAGCTGATGGGCACGATGTGCGCGACGCCCATCATGCCGAGCGGGATCAGCAATGTGAGGGCGGCTTCAGGCCCGTAGGCGGCAGAGCTAAGGGCGTCGAGGCCGAAGACCGGGATTCCGGCGATGGGGCCGATGTGCTCGGCGCGTTCTTCTGATGTGGCGAGGGGTTTACCGAGGAGGGCGTGGATCAGGGACATGAGTCTCCGTGGCGGGTTATTGAAGCGCCATCACTGAGTTTACGGCGGGAAGGTGTAAGGGAAACGTAAAGGTTTTTGTGGGCGGATGGAAGCTTGGTTCCCACTCAGCGGGTGAGACAAGAGCGCGATGAATGGGGCAACACAGAGCGGATCGGTTCGGAAAGAGAACTATGAATGCAACAGCAGATCCCTACGGGATGACAACCAAAATGCGGAAGCCTTCGTTGAGTCAGGGTTTGCGGGCGAGGAGTTCTGCGAGGTGGATGGGACGGGCGGTGGTGTTCTGGGTGATCTGCTCGGCGCAGCTGAAGCCGTCGGTGACGATAAGGGTGTTGGAAGAAGCGGCGCGGACGGCGGGCAGCAGGACCCGGTTGCCGAGGGTCTGGGAGATTTCGTACTTGTCGGCTTCGAAGCCGAAGGGGCCCGCCATGCCGCAGCAGCCGGAGTCGAGCAGGGTGACGTCAGCGCCAGTCCTGCGCAGGATGGCAACTTCGTCGGCCATGCCGAAAGTGGCTCGGTGATGGCAATGGCCGTGGAGGATGATCTTTTCAGCGATCTGCGGAGGCTGGTACTGCGGGGCGAATTTTACGAGGAACTCGCTGAGGAGGTAGGTCTGGTCGCGGAGTCTGGCAGCGCGTGGGTCGTTGGGGAGCAGGTTGCAGAGCTCGTCGCGAAACACTGAGGCGCAGGAGGGTTCGAGGACGACGATGGGGATGCCTGCTTCGAGTTGCGGACCAAGCTCATCGAGAATTTTGAGGAGGTATTGTTTGGCGGTTTTGAGGAGGCCGAAGTCATAAAGCGGGCGGCCGCAGCACAGGTGTTTTTTCGGCGTGATGGGGGCGAAGCCGGCGTTGGTGAGGACCGTGTGGGCGGCTTGCATGGTGGCGGGGTGGAAGTAGTTGTTGAAGGTGTCGGCCCAGAGGAGAACAGTTGGAAGTTGAGAGTTGGTAGTTGGTAGTAAGGGACGGCTGGTGTAGGGCTTTGCGAAGCGGGGGAGGCTGCGGTTGGGATGGATGTGGAGCTTTGACTTGATGAGACCGCGCAGGATAGGAGCGTTGTTGATGGCGTTGACCAGCCAGGGGGCGGCGGAGGCGAGCCGGGCCAGGCGATCGATGCGACCGAAGGCGTGGTGGGCGAGCGGACGCTTGGTGTGTTCGTAATGGTGGGCGAGGAACTCGGCTTTGTAGGTGGCCATATCAACCGAGACGGGGCACTCGGATTTGCAGGCCTTGCAGGAAAGGCAAAGGTCTAGCGACTCCTTGACTGCGGCGTTTTGCCACTGGTTCGGGAGGACTTCGCCTTGCATGAGTTCCCAGAGCATGTGGGCACGGCCGCGGGTTGAGTGGAGTTCTTCGCCCGTGGCCATGAAGCTGGGGCACATGGCTCCGGCGTCGGTTTTACGGCAGGCTCCGACGCCGACGCAACGGGTTGCGGCGTTGGCTAATGAGCCGCTGTCTTCGGGAAGAGAGAAGTGGAGCGGCGGGTTCCAGGGGTTGTAGTCGTGACCAAGGCGGAGATCTTCGTGGGGTTGGTGAGCGTCTATCAGCTTGCCGGGGTTGAGGCGGTTGGTGGGGTCGAAGGCACGCTTGAAGTCTCCGAAGGCCTGCATCAGTTCTGGACCAAACATCTTGGGGAGCAGCGCGGCACGGGCCTGGCCGTCGCCGTGTTCGCCGGAGAGAGAGCCGCCGTGGGCGAGGGTGATGTCGGCGGCGCGGTCGATGAACTGGCGGAAGGCTAGGATGCCGGGTGCAGACTGCATGTCGAAGGTGAGGCGGGTGTGGACGCAGCCTTCGCCGAAGTGGCCGTAGATGGGGCTGGTGTAGCCGAACTCCTGCATCAGGGCAGCGATGGCGCGGATGTAGGAGCCGAGCTGAGCAGGCGCGACGGCAGCGTCTTCCCAGCCTTCCCAGCCGAAGATGGCGGGGGAGGTTGTGGTTGCCGGGGTGTAGGCGGCGGCACCGAGGCCGGACTCGCGGATGTGCCAGACGCGGGCGGCCTCGGTGGGGGTGTAGAGGCGGATGTCGCGGGCGGAGCCAAGACGAGAGATGGCGGCAGCGACCGAGGAGGCGGTCTTGTCGGCTTCGGCTTGGGTATTGCCGCCGAATTCGGCGAGGAGGAAGCCGCGGCCATCGGGGAGGAGGGTGATGTCGCCGAGCAGTTTGCCTTTGCGGCGGAGGGCGGTGAGTAGGAGATCGTCCATGCCTTCGAGGCCAATGACGGGGTGTTTTAGCAGCTCGGGGACCTGATCGGCGGCGCAGAAGACGTCGTCATAGCCGATGCCAACGAGGGTGCGGAAGGGCGGGGATTGCACGAGCTTGAGAGTAGCGGAGAGGATGACGGCGCAGGTGCCTTCGGAGCCGACTAGGGCGCGGGCGAGGTTGAAGCCGTTCTCGTCGAGGAGGTCGTCGAGGTTGAAGCCGGAGACGCGGCGAGGGATTTTGGGGAAGCGTTTGCGGACCTCGTCCGAGTAGCGGTCGCGGATGGATTTGAGAGTGCCGTAAAGCTCGCCGATACGTCCGCCTGCGGCGATCTTCTCTTCGAGTTCGGCGGGAGATGTGGGTCCTACGGTGAGGCGCGTTCCGTCATAGAGGAGGATGTCGAGGGACTGGACGCCGTCAACGGTTTTGCCGCCGAGCAGGCCGTGGACGCCGCAGGAGTTGTTGCCGATCATGCCGCCGAGGGTGCAGCGGGAGTGGGTGGCGGGGTCGGGGGCGAAGGTGAGGTTGAACAGCTCGGCGGCGTCGCGGACGCGGTCGAGCACGGCTCCGGGCTGGACGGTCACAGTTCTGGAGACCGGGTCGACGGCACCGATGCGGTTCATGTATTTGCTGAAGTCGAGGATGACGGCGGCATTGGTGCACTGGCCGGCGAGCGAGGTCCCGCCGCCTCGGGAGAGGATGGGGGCTTCGAACTGGCGGCAGATATCTACCGTGTTGACGACGTCTTCGACGTCGCGAGGGATGACCAGGCCGATGGGAACTTGCCGGTAGTTGGAGGCGTCGGTTGCGTAGAGGGCGCGGGAGCCGGCGTCGAAGCGGACTTCGCCCTGGATCACGGCTTTGAGGGCCTGCTCCAGCGATGGGGCGGCGGGGAAGACTTCGCGGGAGCGGGCGTGCGAACTGGGCAGGATGGTGAAGGGGGCGGTAGACATCAGGATGATGGTAACGCGAGGCAGCCTTATCGCCATGGCCAGGCAAGTCCGGACAGAACTTTCCCTTGGCCTGGCTTGTTTGCGCGGGATGAAGCTGAAGGCATTAATCTCGAGCTGTCAGTTTTCGAGCTGTAAGCTGACAGCTAAAAGCGAAAGCACAAAGACAGTTACCAGGCGCGGGAGAATTTTGGGCCGGGGGAGTCGTCGGTGCGGAGGCGAGCGTCGATCCCGGCACGTACTTCGATAAGGCGGCCGAAGAGCCAGATGAGGTCGGAGAGGCGGTTGAGGTAGGTTACGGCGAGGAGGGGGGCAGGCTCGGCGGCGATCTCTTCGGTGAAGCGGACGGCGATGCGCTCGGCTCGGCGGCAGACGGTGCGGGCGATCTCGTAGGCGGCGGAGTAGGTGTTTGCGCCGGGCAGAGACCAGTCGGAGAGGATGCCGTCGGTGGTTTCGATCTGGTGGACGAGATCGGTGAGGAAGTCGACGTCTGACTGCGTGATCGTTTGGGTGGAGGCGAGGGCTTCGGTAGGCGTGGAGAGGGCGGCACCGACGCGGAAGAGGGTGCGCTGGATGGTTTCGGTCCAGGTGGCGACGTCTTCCTGCGGGCAGATGCTGCGTGCGAAGCCGAGGAAGGAGTTCAGTTCGTCGACGGTGCCGTATGCTTCGACGCGGAGGTCGGACTTGGAGAGGCGGAGGCCGCCGGCGAGACCGGTCTGGCCGGTGTCGCCGGTTTTGGTGGCTATGGAGGACATTTGTGGCTCCTTTCGAACGACAGCAACGGAAGAACGCAGAGGGCGCGGAGGTTGCGCGAAGTAAGGTTTCGCACCCCACCTCAAACGATAGAAATGTTTGAGATGGGGCACCCGGAATTTAGTGGAAACGAAAGGATTCGCCACCGAATGTGAATTTGAAGCCGCCGCGGAGGGTGATGGGGAGGGCTGGGTAGCCGAAGGCCTCCTGGTAGGACTGGTCGAGGAGGTTGTCGAGGGCGGCGTCGGTGGAGATGTGAGAGGTGAGGCGGTAGTCGACGGACAGAGCGAGGCGCTGGTAGGCTCCGTCTAGGTTGCGGTTGGGCAGCAAGAGGGAGTTGCCGTAGCTGGGGTCGGAGCCGCCGAGGAAGGTGGAGTCGTCGCGCCGTCCTACGAGGGTCCCGGTGAGTTGGGCGGCGAGGCGGGACTGCGTGTACTGGAGCGCGAAGTAGCCAGACTGCGGGGCGCGGCGGAAGGGCCGGTTGCCGACCAGGGGACCGAAGTTGCCGATGGGAGTGGAGGCGAAGGTCGAGGTGGTGTTGAAGCTGACGCCGAGGGCGTCAGACGAGAAGCTGCGCTGGACGCGGGCGTCGAGGTAGGTGTAGCCGGCGCGGGCGAAGAGGGTGCGTGAGATGCGGAACTCGGATTCAAGTTCGGCACCTTCGGAGCGCTCGGCGAGTGAGTTGACGTAAGCACCGTAGAGGCCCTTGGTGGTGGAGACGGCGGTGGGGACGCCAAGTTGAGGCAGACCGTAGGAGGGGACGTACTCGATGATGTTGGTGAACTGGTTATGGAAGAGCGTGAGGTTGATGCGGGCGCGGCCGTCGCCTATGAGCTGCTCGATGCCGAGGTCATAGGTGCGGCTGAACTGGCCGCCGAGGGGTGCGATGTTGTATTTGGCGATGAGAGCAGGACCGGTGGTGAGGCCGTTGAGAGTCCCGTAGAGCGAGTAGACCTGCTGGCCTACGCTGGGCTCCTGAACTCCCTTGCCGAAGCTGGCGTGGAGCTTGGTTCCGGAGAAGAAGCGGGACGAGTCTGGACGGACGGCGTAGAAGGCAGCAGAGGCGCGTGGGGTGAGGGCTTTGCCGTAGATGTCGTTGCTGATGATGCCGGAGCCGAGGACGTAGAAGAGGCGGTGGGACAAGGTATCGCCGGAGAGCTGGAGGGTTCCGTTGAAGTTGCTGCGGAAGGCTGTGGAATATTTGGACTCGCCTTTTTCTGAGTCGAACTGGAAGGAACCGAGGAGATTGAGCGAGTGACTCACTCGGTAGTCGGACTGGCCGTAGGCGAAGCTGTGGCGGGTGGTGGCGAGTGAACTTGAGGGATAGGTGCCGAAGTAGTCGAGTTGGGCCTGCCCGGTGACGGAGAAGCCGTTGGCTCCCGTGATGGTGACTTTCGGTCCGAGTGTGGCGAAGAGCGCGTTGTTGGGGGTTCCGGCGAGCGCGTACTGGATGCGGGTGTAGTCGAGCGCCTGGTAGCCGTAGCGGACGAGGTTGTGCCAGCGAGGGGTGGTCTGGTGCTCGGCGGTGAGGGCGAGGAAGGTTTCCTTGTACTGCTGGTTGATGAAGTCGGGCGTGCCGTAGAGCAGGGTGGCGTTGGGGTTGCCGGCGTTGGTCTGGATGTGGCGGATGTTGGCGCGGAGGCTAGAGGTTGCGCTGGGCCTCAGGCCAAAGTTGCCGAAGACGGTGGTGTTGTGGAACTGGTTGTTGGGCTGATTGTTGGCGGTCTGGAAGGCCGAGAAGCCAGCGGCGTAATCGATGACAGTGCGGGCTCCGGAGACGGAGACGAGCTGGCGCAGCGTGCCGAGGTTACCGCCGTCGACGGCGTAGGTGAGGAGGGGCAGGGGAGTGAGACCGCGTTCAGTGGTGAGCGAGACGACGCCGGCGACGAGGTCCGAGCCGTAGAGGGCGGAGGAGGGCTGGCGCAGGACTTCTGCCTGACTGATACCGGTTGCGGCGAGGGTGGACAGATCGGCGAGGAAGCCGATGTCGTTTACCGGCACGCCGTCGACAAGGACCTTGGTGAAGGCGGAGTCGGCACCGCGGAGGAACAGCGAGGTGACTCCGCCGTACTGGCCGACCTGGGTGAGCTGGAGGCCGGGGACCTGGCGGAGGGGCTGCTCGATATTGAGGGAGTGAGGGAAGTCTGAGGCGGTGTTGAGGATGGTGATGGGTGCGCCGGATTGGGCGAGCGGGGTGGGGGCTCCGGAGGTGACGGTGATCTCGTCGGTGCGGGTGGGGGTGTGCAGGGTGAGGTCTGCCAGGCCGGAGCTGGGGAGGGTGAGAGTGGTCTCGGGGAAGGTTGGGGCGGTGATGCGGAGGTGGCAGGGGCAGGTGGCCGCGAGGGTGTAGGTGCCGTCGGGGGCGGAGGTGGTTGTGGTGTTTTCTAGAACAATTGTGGCGTTGGGGACGGGGGAGCCGAGGGGGTCGAGGACGCGGCCTTGGAGGGTTTGGGCTTGGATGGCGGAGGCGGTGAGCGCAAAGAAAAAGACAACTGCGGATTCCTTCGCTACGCTACGGAATGACAACCAAACTGGGGAACTAACGACTAACTTTTTGGGGTGCATGGACGCTCCTTGCGCGGCGCAGATGGTCTGCGGCGGGCTGGTTGAGCGGGAAAGAATGTGCGGAAGCGCCTGCGCTGGGCCGCACGGCTCCGGCGATTCGGAGTGGCGGACAGGCGGCAGTGCTCTTCGACCCTCCCTAGAGGTCGAACGAAGCCTCGTGCGAGCCTGGCCGGTCTCCTGACTTGCGCTTCAGCGAGCCGAAACGACCTTCCCAGAATTGCTTCCAGTGGTTGTTTCCTTGTTTCAGCTCTCGGCGCTTACAGTTACGGGGTAGTGGCGGATTTGCACCGCCTTCCCGACACCAGATTCTTCACTAGCGTACGTTGCGGTTCGGGGGCGGTCAAGGCGGAACGTAGAATGGCGGGATGAGCACGAGGTGGGGCTGGCGGGATTGGGTGGTCGCAGTGGGGCTTTTCTGCGCTACGGCGGGGGTCGTTCTGTGGCAAGACTCGCGGGTGACCGTCCTATGGGATGCGAGCTATCTGCTGGATTCCAGCTGGCGGATTGCGCTGGGACAGATGCCGTACCGAGACTTTCCATTTGTGCATCCGCCGCTGACGTTTCTGGTTCAGGCGGCGATCATGCGGCTGACCGGGCGAGTGTTCTTTCATCATGTGCTGTATTCGGCGATGATGGGTGGGCTGGGGACTGTTGGGGCCTGGCGGATTGTTTTGGAGCAGTTGAGGGGGCGGGTTTCGGCTGCGTGGTTGACGTCGGTGTTGCTAGCTTTGCCGTTGGTCGTGCTGGGGGTGTACGGGATTTTTCCGACGCCGTTTTATGACTGCGACTGTGGGTTTGCGGTGCTAGTGGCGGTTTGGCTGCTGCAGAGATTCGACCGGGGGCGGTGGTGGGGAATTGCGGCTGGAATTGCGGTCGTGGTGCCGCTGTTCGTGAAGCAAAATATCGGTTTGCCGTTTCTGCTGGTCGCGGCGCTCGGCGTTGGGTTGGTGATGATTGTGCGGCGGTCAACGGGGTGGGTGCTGGTGGGGATTGGATTGTCGCTGGGATTGGCTGCGGCAATAATGCACTGGACGGTTGGTATCTGGAATTACGTTCATTGGACGGTCCGGTTTCCTGCGGAGCGGCGGATTCCGAGCATGGCGGATATGGTGGGGATCTATGCGGATGAGTCCCTGCGCTGGACGCTTCCTTGCGTGGTGGTCGGGCTTGCGTTGCTGTCGCTGCGGGCGGCATGGGGGCGTGTGGTTGGGTTGGTGTTGGTGGCGGCTCCGCTTGTGTGGCCGATGGTTGTGCTGGTGCGGTCGGAGGAGTCGGATGACCGGGCGTCGGCGCTGCTGGCGGTTTGGCCGCTGGTGTTGATCGTGGCGGCGGTGGTGGCGTTGTGGGAACTGCGGAAAGGGTTGACGGTAGAGCGGTTGGTGCCCATTTTTGTGTTGGCGGCGGTGAATGGGTGCTTTCTGTCGAAGCAGGTCTGGGGGTCGACGTATGCGATTTGGCCTTTGTTGATTGTGCTGGTTGGTGGGGTGGTGGCAGCATTGGCGGGTCCCCCTCATCGCGATGAGACTGCGATGAATGGGGCACGGATGCAGTTGGGGTTTGCGGGGGTGGCGGGGGTTTCGCTTTTGGTTTGTGGGGGATTTTATCTGGTTAGCGAGGAGCGGCTTTCGTATGCGCGGGTGGATGAGGGCGCGTTGGTGTATCCGGGGAGGCGGGAGCTTCGGGGGATGGCAGTTCGGGGGGAATATCTGCCGAACTTCGAGGAGTTGCTGGGGTTTGCGGATGCGAATATTCCACGCGAGGATGGGATGATTCTGATCAATGGGGAAGACCCGTTCTATTTTGCGACGGGGCGGACACCTCAGTTTCCGGTGCTGCTCTTTGATCCAACGACGCAGCCTTACTCGCCTTCCGAGCTGAGGGCGATGGAGATTGCCAAGGGGATCAGGTGGGTGGTGGTGAAGCGGGAGCTACAGATTCGGGAGGACCCGACGCCGGACAAAGCAGTTACGATCGCGGCCTTGACGGAGGGGTTTGCGGTTGTCGGAAAGTTGAAAGGGTATGACGTTTGGCAGCGATGGTAGGACAGACAACCGCGAGTCTATGAGCTGACAGTTTTTGAGCTGTAAGCTATCAGCCAAAGACAGAACTACTTGGTGGTGTCGCGGGGACCGCAGCAACGGGTCATGATCGCGGACTCCAGGCGCTGCTGAAGCTCAGGCGGGAAGTCGTAGATCTCGGAGTCGCGGTAGATGTTGATGGTCTTGGTGGTGGAATCCAGAACTACTTCACAGTGTTTGCACTCGGAGATGTGTTGTTCGACCTCAGCCATTAGAGCGGGGGGAACGTTGCCGTCGAAGAAGTCGGTAAGCTTTGCGAGGAAGTCTGTGCAGGTCATCGGGATTTGCCCTCCAGCGCCTGTAGGGGGTTGGATTGTTTGAAGTAACGGCTAAGGCGCTCGCGAAGCTGCAGGCGGGCGCGGAGGAGGCGGGATTTGACGGCGGGGACGCTCAAGCCGAGTGCCTCCGCAGTCTCTTCGGTAGAGAGGTTTTCGACGTCGCGCAGGGTGAAGACGGTGCGGAAGCCGGGTGGCAGACCCTGAATGGTCTTGCGCAGAATGTCGGCGAGTTCGCCCTGGCCGTAAAGCTGCTCGGGGTTGGGGCGCCACTCGGCAAAGTCGCGAGGGATGGAGCCTTCTTCGGTGTGGACGTCTTCGTCCATGCTGACCGTCTTCGAAGTCTTACGCTTGCGGAGACGCATGAGGGATTCGTTGACCGCGATGCGGACCAGCCAGGTTGAGAATTTGCTGTTTCCCTGAAATTGTTCGAGCTTCTGGTAAGCCTTGAAGAAGACATCCTGGGTGATGTCTTCGGCATCCTCGCGGTTCTGAGTGATGTGCTGCGCAACGCGGAAGATTTGCCGATCGTATTGGCGGACGAGTTGCTCAAAGGCTGACGAATCTCCCTCTTTGGCCCGGGCGACGAGCGCTACGTCGGGATGAATCTCGACGGGCTGACTGTTATCGGGCTGAATACTTTCTTCTGGGGATTGGATGGCTGGCATAGGGAAAAGATGCTGCAATTGTTAGTCAGTCTCATAGTAACTGCGCGGGGGGATGGGGGCAATGGTATGGGGCCGGGTGCCCCATCTCAATCGATGA
>JANXWZ010000141.1 GCA_025350865.1 Rhodanobacteraceae bacterium | reverse complement strand
ACCATCCAGGGCATCGTCCCCAAAGCCGCCGTCCCCGAAGAGCTGTTTGAGACGCTGAAGAACCTGACGCTGGAATCGTCGCTGCGCGTGACGGGCAAGGTGCGAGCCGATGTTCGCGCACCCTCCGGCTTCGAGATGGACGTGGAGGCGCTGGAAGTGCTGCAGCGCGTTCCGGATGAGACGCCGTTTCCGATTCAACTCAAGGAGGCGGGTGTCGACTTTCTGATGGAGCATCGCCACCTGTGGCTGCGGACGCCGCGCCAGTCGGCAATCCTGCGCGTTCGGGCGACGATCATGCGCGCGGCGGCACAGTATTTCGACGATAACGGCTTTGTCCGCACCGATCCGCCGATCCTGACGCCGAACGCATGCGAGGGAACGTCAGAGCTGTTCGAGATGGACTACTTCGACGACGACAAGGCGTACCTGACGCAGTCGGGACAGCTGTATGTCGAAGCGACGGCGCTGGCTTTGGGCAAGGTGTACAGCTTCGGGCCGACGTTCCGGGCGGAGAAGTCGAAGACGCGGCGGCACCTGACGGAGTTCTGGATGGTGGAGCCGGAGATGGCGTTTGCCGGACTTCCGGAGCTGCTGGAACTGGCCGAAAACTACCTCAGCTTTATCGTCGCGGAGGTGCTGAAGAAGCATCTTGGAGACTTGAAGGTAATCGGCCGGGACGTGACGAAGCTGGAGGGGATTCAGGCTCCGTTTCCGCGGCTTAGCTACGAAGACGCGCACGCGATGCTGGTCGATGCTCATGCCAAGGGACTGATCGAGACGTTGCACAAGGATGGCGATGACTTTGGCTCGCCGGACGAGACGTATCTTTCCAACCAGTTCGACCGGCCGGTGATGGTGCATCGCTATCCGGCGGCGTTCAAGGCGTTCTACATGCAGCCCGATCCGGAAGACCCGACGAAGGCGCTGTGCGTCGACGTGCTGGCGCCGGAAGGGTACGGGGAGATCATCGGCGGCTCCGAGCGCGTCGCCGACTACGACCTGCTGAAGAGCCGGATCGAAGAGCACGGCCTGCCGCTGGCCGCGTTCCAGTGGTATCTCGACCTGCGGAAGTATGGGTCGGTGCAGCACTGCGGTTTTGGGATGGGGATCGAGCGGGTAGTGGCATGGATTTGCGGGCTGGATCATGTGCGGGAGACGATTCCGTTCGCGCGGACGTTGAACCGGATCTACCCGTAGTGCCACAGGTTAGATGCTGGTACGAAGCTCGATCTTCCGCGCCACTGGTTCCACGATTTTCACGCGGCCATGGCCTGGGTTCACCTGTTCGCGCGTCCGGATAATTCCGAACTGCTCCAATTTCTGAATGTCCCGCCGAACCGACCTTGGATCGCGACCCAGTGCCGCCGCCAGACTTGTAACAGTGAATACGTCGGTCCGCGCCACTTCGCATAGACGCACACGCTCCGCCGAAAGACATTCCAGCATGCTCTCCGGCGACTCAAACGTGATCGACCGCGACGGCTTGATCTTCTCGCCCCGGTCGAGTTGTCCAGCACGCTCCAGAGACCGTTTCTTGAATGCCTCGAATCCGTCCGTCCTGATCGTAATCTTCATCGCTTCTCCTTCTTCAGTTCATCCACTTCCGCAAAGAACCTGAATGCTGTTGCGGCATACCCGGAAAACTCATACGGCTGAACGCCGCCTTTGTAGTGGCGATGATGATAGCCATGTCGATTGTCGTATCCAAGTACGCGGCCGTTGTCCTGACTCGTGAGGAAGTGGTTGATGAAGGCAAGGTTGTAACGCATTACCTTACCCGAAGCGTCTTCCCAAACTTCTTCACGAACTAAACCCGATCCGCTCGCACATCGGATGTCAGCTTCATCGTCGATCACCTTGCGAAGCTGCCTTCGACCCATAATTTAGTTGCTATCCTATCACAGCTAGGACAGCGAATGCCCCCTCTGCTCCCGCAGTGGCGATCTGATTTACCCTTAACCCATGCCCCAACTCATCGCCGCCATACGCACCGGCCACGACCCAGTCGGAAAGCTTCCGTCGGGTGCGTTCCATCGCACGCTGGAGACGCAATTGAACTGCCCGAAGTGTGACGCCACCTACAACCTGGTGGTCGATTACGACGCTTCCGTTGGTCGGTTTTTCGAGGAGGAGTCGCGGCGCCCGATCATGATGCTGCGCAAGGCGATCATGCTGGGGCACGGCGATGGGCATGGGGTGGCGCACTTTGAGACGGCTGGGGTTGCCGTCACGAGCTTTCTGCCGCCGAAGACCGAGGAGCAGCTGGCGGCGGAGGCTGCGGTCGAGGCGGCTCGGCATGAGGGGCCGAAGCGTGTGCGGGAGTTACGCCCAGCCATGGGACGGCCTCGCTGACCTCGCTCGAATGCGCGTACGGGTTCCTTGCGTGGTTCCCCATGCGAGAGCGGGGCGGCGGTCGCACGGGAATGCCATAGGCTGGAAGATGTGAAGGCAAAGAAGAAGTTGAAGGTCGGCGTACTGTTTGGCGGGCGGTCGGGCGAGCATGAGGTGTCCCTGCTGTCGGCGGGGTCGATCCTGAAGGCGATCAACCGCAAGAAGTATGACGTTGTGCCGATCGGCATCTCCAAGCAGGGCAAGTGGTTGATGGATGCCGAGGCTCAGCGCTTGCTTTCGGGTGAGACGAAAGCAATTGCGCCCATCTCCGAGGACGATCCGGAATTTGCCGTTTCAGCGGCCGTACTGCGCAGTGGCGAGGCGATCCAGATTCCCGCTCCGTCTACGGGCCTGCCTGCAACGCTCGATTTGCAGGGAAGCGCCGAACTGGCGCAGCCTAAGAGTCCGTTGGCGGGTTCGCTCGATGTCATCTTTCCCGTCTTGCACGGTACCTTCGGCGAGGACGGCACAATCCAGGGATTGCTGGAACTGGCCGACGTTGCCTATGTCGGTTCGGGTGTGTTGGGGTCCGCCGCTGCGATGGATAAGGACGCGATGAAGCGGCTGTTTGCCGCTGCTGGTCTGCCCCAGACGCCGTATCTATCGTTTCTGCGGTCAGAGTGGCGCGCAGATTCGAAGCGCTGCCGGAAGGCGATCGAGAAGGCGCTGGCGTATCCGCTGTTTGTGAAGCCGGCGAACCTGGGATCGTCGGTGGGGATCTCGAAGGTGCACGACCGTGGAGAGCTGGCTGCGGCGATGGATCTGGCGGCGACGTTTGACCGCAAGCTGGTAGTCGAACAGGGTGTCGGCGGCCCGGGTGTGAAGCCGCGCGAGCTTGAGGTTGCGGTGCTGGGCAACGATGCGCCGGAGGCATCCGTGGTGGGCGAGATTGTGCCGGCCAAGGAGTTCTACGACTATGAGGCCAAGTACGAGCTGAGCGGCAAGGATGAGAGCCGGGCGATTATCCCGGCGAAACTGACTCCGGCGCAGGCGAAGCAGATTCGGGCCATGGCGATTGCCGCCTTCAAGGCATGTGACTGCGCTGGTCTGGCGCGGGTAGATTTTCTACTGGCCCCGCCTACCCAAGCCGATCCGAAGCCGCAAATTCTTCTGAACGAAATCAACACGATGCCCGGATTTACGTCCATTTCAATGTATCCGAAACTTTGGACGGCTTCCGGGGTATCTTATAAGCAGTTGATCGACCGGCTGATCGGGCTGGCGGTCGAACGGCACGCGGAAAAGACCGCGACTGCGTTCAGTCTGCAATGAGGATAGTGGGTGGGCGGGAAACGACCGGTTGGCGTCGGCCCCGACTCGAAAGTCGTATTCCAAGGATCCTGCTCGACCCTGTAAATTCAACGGCATAGGTTGTACCGGGCCCTAAGTTTGTCCTGTGCCATACGCCCGAGGAACGCTCCCGTGGATCGCAGTCTGCTCCCTGAAATTCTGTCCATGACCGTCTTCATCGTGGGGTTCCGCCCACTCGCGCGCCGCGTGGGAGCGCATGCGGACCTGTGGTTTCTGGGTTGGGGCCTGGTGTTGCTGAATATGGTTGGCTCTCTGTTCGAGGCGTCCGCGAACAAGCCAATCCACCTGGCGACTGAGTCTGCCTTGCTGGCGGCAGCACTGATGTTTCTGCTGGCTGCTGCCAACATTCCCAAGCGACGGATCAACTGGCTGGTGTTCGCGGAGATGGCGTTACCGTTGCTGTTGCTGGCCGCGGCCGACATCTATGAAGTCAAGCGGGCAGTCCCGCTGATCGCGATCTGCCTCGGATTCGTGGTGCCCGGCCTCCATGTCTGGATCGGCCGGTGCGAGAGCGGCAAGCGGGTTGCCATTGTGGTCGGAACCTTTGCCGTCTTCGGCCTGGCAGCGATTCCTGAGATCCTTCATTCGCCGCATGTGGCCCAACAGCTATCTTCGGCCCTGGTCTTCCTCTCCGCTGCGTACCTGTACTGCTGCGGCGCGGAACGGCAAAGTCGCGGAGTGATCGCGGCTGCGGCTGGACTTGCTACGTGGGGTCTTAGCTTTCCGTTTGCATTGGCGCTTCCGCACTACTTCCCGGGCGTCGTGCTGGACCGCAGCATTCTCTATATCCCGGTCTACTTTGTCGTCATTGGCATCATGCTTACCCTGCTGGAGGAGCATGTGGAGCGCACGGAACGGATGGCGATGCACGACCCGCTGACCGATTTGCCCAACCGCCGGATGTTCGAAGAGCGGCTGATCGCGACCATGGAAGAGGCGCGTGTAAGCCGGACGACCATAGCCTGCCTGGTGATCGATGTCGACAACTTCAAGCAGATCAATGACACGCTGGGCCATAACGCCGGCGACCAGTTGCTGCGTGCGCTGGCGGTGCGGCTCTCGTGGCATATGACCCCGCGTGACATCCTTGCCCGCACCGGCGGCGACGAGTTTACGGCGCTGCTCGCAGGAGTGAATGATGAGCATCACCTGCGGTTTATCGCGGGGGCGATGATGTCGGCGGGAAGCGTGCCGATCATGATCGACGGCAAGCCGGTGGACCTGCGGATCAGCATCGGGATTGCGCTTTCGCCGGATCATGCCGACGACATCGACAGCCTGCGCCGCGCGGCCGATGAGGCGATGTACACAGCAAAACGTCGCGGCGGCAGCATGCTGGCCTTCGCGGACGAAAACTAGAGCGTTTTCTTGATGGTGTAGAGCGAACCATTATCTTTGTTTGTCATCCCGCAGGGATCTGCTGTTGTACTGAGCCGCCGGAAAGCAAAAGCAGATCCCTACGGGATGACAAACAAGCGGTACAGCAACGCGAACTCAATCAGCGTTGCCAAGGAACATCTTCTCCACGTCCAGCCAGTTATTGACGCGCCGAAATCCCTGCACGTTGACATTGTGGTGCGCGGTGTAAAGGATTCCTTCGCCTCCAAATCGATGCAGTTGACGCGGGTTGTCGTCGATCAGGTAGTCCGCGCTGATAATGCTCTTGTCGCCGCAGAAGACAATGTGCGATGGCGGGATGAAGGGAAAGTGCTCGCCCAGCCACTTGAACTTGGCCCCGAACGAGGTGGGGACCTCCATGGCGGCGGTGGCGATGTAGACCTCGTATTTATCGTGGAGAGCGTGCATGACACGCTGCGCGTCGGGCATCACATCCAGCACGGCGAAGAAATCCTCGGAGCGGACATACTCTTCGAGGACGTCGTGGCGGTCCGTGCGGACGGCCTCCCATAGTCGGCGGCCCTCGAGTTCCTCCTCCGACACCTGCTCGTCGAAGTCGCGCTTGTAGCGGCGCAGGAATTCGGCGAGAGCGTCCGCCATCACTTCGTCCATGTCGACTGCGATGCGTTTCATTGGAGCGCTCACAGGCCCCTCACGATGCGTGCAGCGATGCTCATCTGCTCTTCCACCTGGACCGGCTTACGGCCCGGCGAGTCGCGCGCGGGGTCATGCCAGAGCATGCGCCCGCAGCTCTCGCACGACATCATCTCGTGGACGTCGCGGTCGCGCAGTTCGTTCCAGCGCTGGGGGCGAAGCATCATCTGGCAGGCCATGCACTTCTGGTTCAATGCCTCGGCGACGGCGGTGCCTTTCCCTTTTGCGATGCGATCGTAGTTGGAGAGTGCGTCTTCGCCGATGGTGGGGCGTTGCGCGGCTCGGCTTGCTTCGACTTCAGCGAGCTTAATCTTATCGGCGGCTATGGTGGCGATGGCGCGGGCCCGTTCAGACGTGTGTTTGGCTTCGGCTTCGGCGACGGCCTTGTCGGCGACAGTCTTCTGCGCCTCGAGCTGTTCAGTGCGCTCCATAGATTCCAGTTCGGCGTCTTCCAGCTTGCTGATCGCGGCCTCAGCGAAGGCGATCTCGTGCTCGAAAGCCGTGACCTGCTTGGTGTCCGTGGCCTGGTCGAGCTGCTTGCGGATCTTCGCAATCTTGATCTTATGGTCGGCGACGTCAGACTCCTGGCGGCGGCGCAGGGCTTCCTCTTTGGCGATCAGGTCGAGCACGACCGCGCGTTGGCCGACCGTGGCCTTGGCCTTGGCTTCCAGCTGGGCAACCAGCTTGGGGAGCGCGGTCATCTCGTCGCGGAGCCGTTTGGCTTCGACGTCCATCTGCTGCAACTCGAAAAGCTTTTGAATGTCTGGATGCATCGTGGCTGCGGTCTCCCTGCAACCACGATGCTACAAGCAAGTGGAGGAATCCAGCTAGTGCGGGCTCGGATGAGCTATTTGAGGACGACCTGCAACTGTTGCGTTGGGTTGAGATAGACGACCCGTTCGTGGGCGACGATGTCCATGTTTTCAAACGCCTCCACGGTCGACACCATCAAATAAATTCCTCCGATCACGGCGATCGGGATGGCAGCTACGGTTGAGACGGAGGCCAAGAAGGCTGCGCCAGCGACGGCTCCGCCACCAAAGCCGAACTCGGTGAGGAAGCGCTTGAGAGAGAAGTGGTTCTCGCGCTGGTGATCTTTCAGGATGGCGACGAGATCGGATTGCTTCCAGGTCGCGGTGGGCTTGCCCGACTTGTCAGTGCAGACAATGGTTTCGTCGAGATAAGTGCCCACGAGGCAGGGTTGGCGGAGCGTCGGTTCGGCGATGGTGACCACGTTGACCTGAGTACCGTGGGCAAGGTCACGAATGAGGAACGCCGTCGCAGACGGTGCGGGGCTGGGAGGCAGAGGACGTGGTCCCGCTTCCTGTGCGAAGGCCAGGCAAGTGTGCAGTATGAGTGCGGCGGCGAACAGCTTTGAGACGATCAAGGTTGGCTTCATTGGCAAATCTCCTGGTGACGGAAGGTGTCACAAAATGAACGTACATTCATTTTTTGAGAGGATTACCCTGCGTTGTTGCAGTTTCTGAAGTGCCACAAGGAGGAAAGGCGGCAGCAATTCTTGAATCGCACCGGCGTCGCGTCGAATCCAAATCAATACCAATGGCCTCCGCAACCGCGACCGTCCCCGATCTGGGACCAGAACAGAATGAACACCAGCGCGAAGCTGCAGACCTGGCGAAGTATGCCAAGTCCGACGCCGCCTGGCAGCCGAAGGCCAATCGCTGGGCGATTGCGCTGACAGTGACCCTGGCGACGTTTATGGAGGTTCTCGACACCTCCATCGCGAACGTGGCGCTGCCGCACATCGGCGGGTCGCTGGGCGCATCGCAGGACGAGGCGACCTGGGTTCTGACCAGCTATCTGGTCGCCAATGCCGTGATTTTGCCGGCGTCGGCGTATCTGACGACATTTATCGGGCGCAAGAAGTTCTACATGATCTGCGTGGCGCTGTTCGGCATCTCGTCCATGCTGTGCGGACTCGCACCGTCGCTGCCGATTCTGATCTTCTGCCGTATTCTCCAAGGCGCGGGCGGCGGTGGGCTTGCGCCGTCGGAGCAGGCGATTTTGGCCGACACCTTTACGCCCAAGCAACGAGGGCAGGCGTTCGCATTGTATGGGTTGGCGGTGGTTGTTGCACCGGCGATCGGCCCGACGCTGGGCGGCTACATTACCGACAACTTTAACTGGCGATGGATCTTTTTTATCAACGTGCCGATTGCGCTGCTGTCGCTATTCCTGACGAATCGGCTGGTGGAAGATCCGCCGCACATCAAGCGGGAAGTGAAGGCGTCGGCCAAGGCCGGGCTGAATCTGGACCTATTCGGCTTTGGTTTGCTGGCGACCGGGTTCGGCTCGCTGGAGTTCATCCTAGATAAGGGGCAGGAGGACGACTGGTTTGGATCGAACATCATCGTCTTCTTTACGGCGCTGTGCGTGGTCTCGCTGGTGACGATGATCTTCTGGGAGCTGTACGAGCTGAAGCGCGGCAATCGGCCGATCCTGAACCTGACATTGTTCAGCCGCAAGACGTTTACGATTCCGTTCATCCTGATGTTTGTGCTTGGCTTCTCGCTGTACGGGACGACGGTGCTGATCCCGCAGTTTGTGCAGACGCTGCTGGGCTACACGGCGCAACTGGCCGGGCTGGTAATCTCGCCCGGTGGCATC
This sequence comes from Rhodanobacteraceae bacterium, assembly GCA_025350865.1. Taxonomy (GTDB): domain Bacteria; phylum Acidobacteriota; class Terriglobia; order Terriglobales; family Acidobacteriaceae; genus Edaphobacter. Next base: position 22,249 of record JANXWZ010000141.1, on the reverse strand, counting down.
TGCATCATGATGATGATGCCCCTTGTCGGGTTCCTGATCGGGCGTACGGACCCGCGTTGGCTGATTGCGTTTGGTTTCTTCATCCTCTCGACGTCGATGCTGCTAATGCATACGTTGTCGCTCGATTCGAGCTTCAAGTACATCATGTGGGTGCGTATCTACCAGGCGTCGGGGCTGGCGTTTCTATTCATTCCGATCAATACGATCAGTTACACGGGCGTGAAGCGAAGTGAAAATAACGACGTTGCTGGCCTGACGAACCTTGCACGTAACATCGGCGGATCGGTGGGTACGGCGTTTGTCGCGACGATGCTTAGCCGCGGCAGCCAGTCGCATGAGGCGGTGATGGTGCGCAATCTGACGCCGAGTAGCCCGGGCTTCCAGGCTCAGGTCAATGCGCTGAAGCACTCGTTTGGGGGCGGCGGCCTTGGGTCCGGGCCTGGGTTCGGCGGTGGCGCGGGCGGCGGGGGGATTCACCAGGCGCAGGCGTTTATCTACAACCAGCTTCACAGGCAGGCGGCGATGCTGGCCTACATGGATATCATCGCGGTGCTGGCAGTGTTCTGCGCGTTGATGATTCCGCTGGTGTTCCTGATTGGCAAGATCAAACCGGCGGCGGATGGGCCGGCGATGCACTAAGAATCGAAATGCTTAACACCGATCACAGCGATTTAATGAGCGATCAAAGTCAGTGTTTTTTGTTTTTGATCGCCTTCTAAATCGGTGTCCATCGGTGTTAGGTCCTATTCTTAGCGTCCGCGAAAGCCCTCATACCGGCGAACTGTTGCGTAGTAGCCGCGCTCAAATCCTTCGCGGTACTCGTGGCGCACCTGGAACGGTACCCGTGGGCTGCGGAACTCGTCGCGGTTGTTGACGTTCCAGATGCGGTGGTTCTGGAAGTCGCGCTGCGCACCCTGGACGCCGTCCAGATAGCCGCGCCGCTCAAACTCTTCGAACGCCTGTGGAGGCGGGGCGTAGCTCCGGACGCCGTATTGGGGCGGGGGCGGGTAAGAGCCGTACTGTGCAGCAGCGCTCGATGCGAGTGCCATGGCAAGCAGGGCGGGTGCGAGATAGGGAACGAGGTTGGTTTTCATGGCCGATCCTTTCAGGGGCGTTTGCCCGGTTGCATACACGTTTCCATAAACACGCATTGCGGCAGACGGTTTCGCGCAACTGAAAAGCCGGTCCCGTGTTGTGCGGGACCGGCTTGAGTTCAAGACAATCCGGCGAACCCACTCATCGCATGAGACAAGAACGCGATGAATGGGGCACCGAAAAGTTGTTCTGGTACGGTCTATACCGGGCTTGGGTTGCGCTCCTCAAACTGCACCTGATGCCAGTAGGGATACGCCTTTGGAAGAACGCTGGCGGCATCCAGTTTGGCGATCTGCGCCTCGGTCAGCTTCCAGCCGATGGCTCCGAGATTGGCTTGCAACTGCTCTTCGTTGCGAGCGCCGATAATCAGCGTCGAAACCGTGGGACGCGAGAGCAGCCAGTTGAGGGCAATCTGCGGTACGGTCTTACCGGTCTCGGCGGCCACTGCATCCAGCGCGTCGACGACCGTGTAGAGGTGCTCCTCCGGAACCTGCGGCCCGGCGTCCATCACGGACTTCTCATTGAGCCGCGATTCCTTGGGGATTCCGGTGCCGCGCCGGTACTTGCCGGTGAGCCGGCCCCAGCCGAGCGGCGACCATACCAGCGCGCCGACACCCTGGTCGAGCGCCAGCGGCATCAACTCCCACTCGTAGTCGCGGCCGACTAGCGAGTAGTACACCTGGTGGCCGATATACCGCGCCCAGCCGTAGCGTTCGCTCACACTCAGCGACTTCATCAGGTGCCAGCCGGAGAAGTTGGAGCAGGCGATGTAGCGAACCTTGCCCTCGCGCACAAACTTGTCCAGCGTGTTCAGGGTTTCCTCTACCGGCGTCAGGGCGTCGAAGGCGTGCAGGTGGTAGACGTCCACGTAATCGGTGCCGAGCCGCTTGAGCGAGCCGTGCAGCGCCTGTGTGAGGTGGTAGCGGCTGGAACCGGTGTCGTTGGGGCCGTCGCCGAAGCGGAAGGTGGCCTTGGTGGAGATGAGGACGTCTTCGCGCTTGTACTTGGCAAGAGCCTTGCCGAGCGCGGTTTCGCTGCCGCCCTCGGAATAAACGTCGGCGGTATCGAAGAAGTTGAGTCCGGCGTCCATGCAGATGCCGACGATCTTGTCTGCTTCCTGGTCGGAGGTGGAGGCCCAAGCCTCAAAGAATTGACCGCTTGTGCCGAGGGTTCCTGCGCCGAAACAAAGGGCTGGAACCTTGAGCCCGGATTTGCCGAGTTGCCTGTATTCCATGGTTTTCTCCTGTGCTGGGTGTGATGCGGCGTGCGCGATTGGCGACTCCCCGATGCTTGAACAAGATATCGTGAAAGGGAAGGGTACTTCTCGACTATGCCATACCTCTATATCGATAAGGTGTTCAACGAGCTTCGGGATGAGCTGCTCTCGGCGATGCACGCCGCTGTAAACGCCGAGATGCGCAATGGCCGCGTCGATGTGGCTAGACTGTATCGTTCGTTCACTCGCGCCGCCGCCAAGGAGATGGCGAACCCTGTGCAGGTATCGGACAAGTGCATCGGCGAAACCAGCGTGAGAGCTCGCAAAGGTGCGAAGCCGCGCGAAGATTCGTAGGCAACCCGCACGACGACGCGAATTTCGTTGCCCGCGTAACGCGCAGGTGCATCCTACTTGGGAGTGGCATCACGGAGGAGTGAACAAATGAGCTTCAAACAGAAAGTTTTTGGAGTGGCACTCGCACTGGGTTTGGCGATCCCATCGACCGCCGTCGCGCAGGACTATCAGACGCGCCATGAACGAGCGGTGGCTTCCCAGCGTGCACGAGATCATCGTCATCACACCGGGGCCAAGATCGTAGTCGGATCGGCTGCAGGCGGAGCAGTCGTGGGCGGCCTGCTCGGCGGGCCAAAGGGCGCGTTGATCGGTGCCGGCGTGGGAGCCGGTGGTGGTGCAATCGCCAATAAGGTTCGCGTCCACAAGGGTGTGAAGGCCCGCGAGCGTCGTCGCGAATATTGATTCAATTTCTTTGCTTCTGTTCTCTATCCGGCCAACGGATACGCTGTCATTGGCCGGATCGCCGCGCACATTATTCCTGAATCCGACCTCCGGTCTGCCGCGTCATATATAGCAGAACGGAGATCAGTCATGAAAAAGAGATGGATGACTCTAGCAACACTTGCATTGGCTTTGAGTCCCAGTTTCGCGCTTGCCGCACCCGCCGGAAAATTGGCAACCGGCACCGGGATGGGCCGTGCAAACCAGTACCACGATCGCACGCCACGTATCCATGCGCGTAACACGATCGCTGTACGCTAACGCTCTGGCAAGTTGGACGGCCAGAAACAACGTCCCTGCCAAACCTGACATCGACCAAAAAATTGAAAACGCAGATTAACGTCCGGGAAAAGCCTCGTCTGAAAAACGATTAGACGGCTCCCCGGGCGTTTTCAATGAAGCGCTTCAGCTTGTCGAAATCCTTGCGACCGGGTTCACATTCCACGCCGCTGGCGACATCGACACCCCAGGGTTCCAGGGTGCGGATGGCGTCGCCGACGTTGTCAGGATCGAGGCCGCCGGCCACGATGACCCGAAGCTCTGGCTGACTGGTGAGAACGCTGCGAGCCTTCACCCAGTTGAACGATTTGCCGGTTCCGCCAGAGGGTGAACTGCCCACCTTGGCGTCGACCAGCACACGATATTTTGCAGGATTTGCGGCCACGGCGGCCATCTGGGTGAAGACCTGCGCCGACGAGACGTGGTCCTGGTCTACGCTCCAGTGCATCGTTTCGATGATGCTGAACTGCGGGCCAAGACGACGGGCAAGGCGGTCGGCAAAGTCCAGATCGACGCCGCCGTGCATCTGCACCGCGTTCAAGCCAGCTTCTTCCGCCGCCGAAGCGATCTCCTCGACGGATCCTGCGGCGAAGACTCCCATCCGTTCGACGTGCCGTGGCAGATCACGGGTGATCGAGGCGACCTGCGCTGGAGTGACCTGCCGCTTACTGGGCGCGAAGACGAAACCGACCGCGTCGGCCCCGAGTTCACAGGCCTTGAGAGCATCTTCGACCGAGGTGTTGGCGCAGATCTTTACCCACATGGCAATGCCCGCGACCCTACCACTGTCCGCGCATTTCGGAGGCGTATTCCTTCTCCATCAGCAGGGCGAGGGCGGCTGCCGGATCGGGCTGCCGCATCAACGCCTCGCCGACCAGGAACGCGTCGTAACCGGCGGCGAGCAGGCGTTCGACGTCTGCCGGCGACTTGATGCCGCTTTCGGCGACACGAAGGATCGCAGTCGGCATCGCCTCGACGAGATCCATGTGGATCCGCAGATCGACTTGCATGGTGGTGAGGTCGCGGCAGTTGACGCCGATCACCTCGGCACCCAGATCGACGGCGCGCTCAAGTTCTTCGCGGGTGTGGACCTCGCACAGAACGTCGAGGTTCATACGGCGTGCGGCAGCAAACAACTCGTCGAGATCGGCATCGGTGTGGGCCGCTACGATCAGCAGCACGGCATCGGCACCAGCGGCGCGAGCCTCCAGGATCTGGAAGGGGTCGAGGATGAAGTCCTTGCGCAGGACCGGAATTTTGACGGCGTCAGAGACTACCTTCAGGTCGTCGAGCGAACCCTTGAAGAACTGTTCGTCGGTGAGTACGGAGATTGCCGCTGCGCCGACCTGCTCATACCCCTTGGCGATCGTGGCGGGGCGATAGTCGTCGCGCAAAATCCCTTTGCTAGGGGAGGCTTTTTTCAGCTCGGCGATCACCGCCGGACCCTGCGTCGCGGCCTTGCGTACGGAGGCATGGAAGCCGCGGGGCAGATGTGCTGCGGCATCGCGCTCCAACTGCGGGAAGTTCGCGCCAGCCTTGCGGTCGAGCACACTCAGCAGCGTGCGGGACATGATCTGGTCAAGAATCGTCGGCATATTGTCCTCAGTCTTTCATTCTCGGCGTGCGACCGGGCAGGTCCATCATGCGGCCAAGTGCGACAGGAAGTGTCCAAATGCGGAAAGACCCCTCGTCTGCGGAAGGGTCATGGTGCTGCGAAGATTGAGGTCTTTCCCAAAACTTGGTGCCGAAGAAGGGACTCGAACCCCCACACCCTTGCGAGTACGTGGACCTGAACCACGCGCGTCTGCCAATTCCGCCACTACGGCACATCTGTACAACCTGGCAAAGAAGCAATGCTGGAAGAGTCTCCAGCCTGACTTCTTGTATCCCTAAGTCTCGCAAAATCGGCTGCTGCTGTCAATTCATGGTGGTGTGGCTTACACTCAAACGCATGTCCTCGCCGAGCGGGAACCCGCCCCCTAACGAAGTGATTCCGGAAGACATTGCGCTGGAGATCCGGCGACTCGCGCACGACCTCTCGAACGCGCTCGAGATCATCGTGCAGACCAGCTACCTGCTCTCGACTGCGGAGCTCAAAGAGCCAGCCGCGTCGTGGCTTGGGATGCTGGATTCCGGTGTGAACAAGGGTCTTGAGATCAATCTCAAGCTGCGCCAATACATCAAGGCTCACACGGCGTCGTAGCGGCTTACTGCGCTGCAAATGCGGCGAAGGGTTTGTTGGGCACATCGGGCCGAGTCGCCATGGCTTGCGCAAAGACCGCCTCGGCTTCGGCAAGTTCGGCTCCGGCAAGTTCTAGCCGTGGCGCCCTGACCCGTGCGGAGCCCACACCTGCCTGCTCCTGAACCCACTTGATGAGCTGGACGAATTTGGGCACGGTATCCATGCGCAGCAGCGGAAGGAACCAGCGATAAAGCGCCAAGGTGGCTGCAGCGTCGGAGCTGTGGGCCAGTTCGACGAGCTTGACCGATTCGGCTGGGAAGGCGTTCACCAGACCGGCAACCCAGCCGACCGCGCCAGCAGCAATGCCTTCCACGATCAGATCGTCGACGCCAACGCAGATTTCGAGGCGGTCGTCCAGCAGTTCGCGGATGGCAGCGATGCGCCGCACATCGGCCGCAGACTCCTTCACCGCGCGAAGATTCACATGCTCGACTGCAAGCTCGGAAATCTGGGTGGGCAGAAAGTCGGTCTTGTACGCGACGGGGTTGTTATAGAGCATGCAGGGCAGGGCTGTCGCGGCGATGACCGTGCCGACGTGAGCCTTCATCTCGCGCCAGTCCGAGGAATAGACGTAAGGCGGCAGCACCATCAGCCCGGAACACCCAGCCTTCTCGGCGGCTTTCGCCAATGCAACGGCACCAGCGGTTGAAAGATGCGAGATGGCGGCGACGACGGGTTTGTTTCCGGCCGCCGCCACGGCAGTTTTGAGGATGGCGATCTTCTCCGCGTGGTCGAGCGTGGCGCCTTCGCCCAGCGACCCGAGCATGATGAGCCCCGAGCAGCCGTTACCAAGCTGCCAGGCGGCATGTTGCGTGAGGAAGGCGTGGTCGACCTGCATCGATGGGTCGAAGGGTGTGGTCATTGCGGGCAGTACTCCGGTAAAGTTCATGCTTTCTCCTGAGGGTGGGCGAAACGGGATGGGAGGTAGGGGGCGGGGTTTATCGCGGATTCGCGACCGAGGATGCCATCGACCAGCAGCCGCGCCGCGCCGGGTGAGCAGGTAATTCCGAGGCCCTCGAAGCCAGCGGCCAGCCAGAGCGATTCGTCGTCCGAAAGGCCGGTTGCCGGGCCGATGAGGGGCAGCTTGTCGGGCGTTGCCGCGCGAAATCCGGCGCGGACTGTTTCAATGGGGATATGCGCCAGCGCGGGCATGTAGCTGTGAGCGCGAGCCAGCAACTGGTCGACGATAGGTTGATCGATGCCGTGGTCTTCGTTGCCGTATTGCCGCGATGCGCCGATCATGATCTGGCCGTTGGGCCGAGGCTGAACATTGAAGACGACGGAGTCCGCATCTTCGCGGTGCGCGCTTCTCAGGTAGCCCAGCTCGACAAGTTGATGATTCAGAAAATCCAGGCGTGGATTCGTGATTACAAGGTGTCCCTTGCGTTTGCGGATCGGCAGCGAGGGGAGCAAATCGCAGTCGATACCAGTGGCAAGCACAATGTGGCGAGCCTCCAGGACAATCCCGTCGGCCAGCTCGACGCGGCAGTTCCTGGCGCTGACTGCGCGGGACAGGAACAGGAATGCGCCAAGGCGTTGGGCGTCGGCGAGATAAAAAGCTGCCGCAGCGGGAGGGTGGCAGATTCCGTCGCCGGGCACGAAGAGCGCGCCGGCCAGGTCGGGGCGGAGGTTGGGTTCCTCTTTTCGCAGCCGGGCAGCGCCGAAAAGCTTGACTTCGATTCCGGCGGCTTCATATTTCGCTAGCCTTGCATGCACCTCGACCATCTCTTCATCGTCCGCTGCGACCCAGACGGTGCCGCGTGATTGGTACTCGGCGGCCCGGGGCAGGACGGTAGCGGCTTGCTCCTGCCAGATTTTTCGGGAGTAGGCGGTGAGGGCGAGGTGGGCGGGCGTGTCGTCCATCGCGACGACGTGGCCCATGCCTTTCGATGTGGTGGCGGCACCCGGCTGCGAAGCTTCGACGATGGCGGTCTTCAGTCCGGCGAGCGCGCACTCGCGGGCGCAGGCCGAGCCCGCGATCCCTGCGCCGATGATGATGACGTCAAGCTTTGGCATGGCTAGAACCTGATTCCCGCGGCGAAGGGGTCGGTCGCGTCGATCAAGAGTTTGGATTCGGCGGTGATCCAGGCGCGGCCGCGAATCTTCGGGCTGACACGGTGGTCGTCGAGTAACTCGAAGCTGCCCTCGAAGATTGTGCCCAGGATGCTCTCCTGCCGCCACGTCTCGCCCGGAGCGAGCTTGCCGTCGGCCGCGAGGCAAGCCAGCTTGGCGCTTGTGCCGGTTCCGCACGGCGAGCGGTCGAACGATGCGCCGGGGCAAAGGACGAAGTTGCGCGAGGAGTTGTGCGGGTCGTGCGGAGCGGTGAAGAATTCGATGTGGTCGATCAACTCGCCGCCCGGTCCGGTAACGCCGTTGGCATGCAGCGCCGCGCGGATGGCGGTTGAGGCGGCGATCAGCTGGGGGCGGTTCGCGAGGACGAGCTCGTAAGGATGGTCGGCGATGAGGAAGAACCAGTTGCCGCCCCAGGCGATGTCGCCGGTGAAGGTGCCAAAGCCTTGGACATCGATTGCGACGGCGGCCTTGATGCGGTAGCTTGGGACGTTGGCGACGGTGACGCTTCCATCCTCAGCCAGATGCGTGGAGATGATGCCGACGGGGGTTTCGATGCGGTGATCGCCGGGGCCGATGCGGCCAAGATGGGCGAGCGTGGTGACCAGGCCGATGGTTCCGTGGCCGCACATGCCGAGGTAGCCGACGTCGTTGAAGTAGATGACGGCGGCGGCGGAGTCGGGCTGGACGGGCGGCAGCAGAAGTGTGCCGACGACGACCTCGGAGCCGCGCGGCTCGCAGACGACGGCAGAACGGAAGGCGTCGAAGTTGGCGCGGAAGAGCTCGAGGCGTTCGGACAGTGTGCCGGTCCCAAGGTCGGGGCCGCCAGCGATCACGACGCGGGTGGGCTCGCCCTCCGTGTGCGAGTCGATAACTTCGACGGTGCGATAACTTGCCATTTTGAAGATGATAGCGCGGCTAGAAGGTGTCCTTGCGTTCGAGGTTGGCTTCGATCTCGGCGCGTGTGCGCCAGACGTCGCGCCACTGCTTTTTGGCGAAGAGCGGAAGCTGGTCGGTGTGGTGCTTGCAGCCGGGCTGGGAGCAGTCTCCATAACTGACGAGCGCTTTGGCCTTGATGGGCTGCGAGAACTCCATTGCGACGGTAAAGCCGTCCCCATGGACCGGGGTAGAGATGCCGTCCTTGGTGGGGCCGGGCGTAATCACGCGGAAGATGCCGATGGCTCCGGGGCCGCCGTTGCCAGGCAGGTCGACGTCATCGACCGCCGCACCGCGTGGACCGGAAGCGGCTCCGGCGCTCTGGCCGTTGATCTGGAGATGGAGGAAGTCGCCCCACGGCTTATCGACCGCGCCAAAGTCTTTCTCGACAGCCTGGGCTGCGGCATCGAGCATGGCGGCGGCGGCCGGGTCCTTGATGCCGCTGGGTGTGGTGAGCGGCTTGTCCAGCGTGTACGGCACTGTGTAGTTGCGCACGGCAGCGGGGCCTGCAGCAGGCATCCCGAAGCGCGTCGACCAGTTCCAGAAGAGCAGTGTTCCCTTCGAATCGGTCTCGGCCTGGCGGTCCCACGACTTCAATACCGCAGCCGCCGCTTTGGCGCGCGGGGTGCCGTACTGATCCACCGCTGCGAGCAGGTCGGGCAGCATGCGGTCCGCACCTTCAGACCGCGTCGACAGCTTCTTCTTTAGCAGCATGTCGAAGCTGATCTTCGGATCTTCGGACAGCATGCGGAGTCCGCGATCTGAGCGAAAATACGGCCACTGAGCGGACATGTACGGCGGATAATCCTTGGGGTTGATCATCGTCGGCCAGGCCGCATCCCACGGCGGCTCGTTCGAATTCTGCACATAGCCGCTGGCCGGGTCGATCACCTTCGGCAGGTCTTCATAGGAGACGATACCGTTGGGCAGCAGCCGCGTCGTATCTCCCGCGACGGGCTTGTTCCAGAAATCCCAGTCGCCTTCCGATCGCTTGGGGACGGGCGCGTTGAAGAGGTATTCGATGTGCCCATCGCGGTCGGCGTACATGATGTTGTAGGTAGGAATCTGCAACCGCTTCAGTTGCGTTTCGAACTCCGCAAAGTTGTGCGCGGTACTCATCTTGTAGACCTGTTCCAGCAGGAACGGCTTGTCGAGGCCGCCGGTCAGCAGCGCCACCGGGCCGTCCTCATCCCTGCGGATAATGGGCCCGTGCACTGTCTTCAGCACCTCAACGTTCTCTGTCGTGAAGCTGCCGTCACTCTGCCTGATCTTGATCGGGTAGGAGGCCTTGGCGTAGGGCAATACCTTGCCGTCAAATTTGTACCCGCCGTCAGCTTCGGTGATCTTGTAGAGCAGATGGTTGTTGCTGGTGTTGACGGTGTTGGTGATGGCCACGTAGTCAGAGAAGACAAAGCGCAGCGCGGGGACGCCGATCTGCGTCGCACCATACAGATTGATTCCCGGGGCCTCGAGATGGACCTCGAAGTAGGTCTGTTCGCCACCCCAGGCGAGGTGCGGGTTCAGCAGCATCATGGCTTTGCCGCTGGTGGTGTGCGACGGCCCGATGGCCCAGCCGTTGGAACCGTCGGCCAGATCTTCCGGCGTATTGCTGAATCCGTTGGCCTCGGGCTGCGTCAGTTCGGCGACATCGGTGGCCGGACCTCGCCGGACCGGGGTAGTCAGGGCGCGGCTCGCGGTGAATTCGAAGTTATAGAAGTGCTGTTCGTGCTCGATCAGGTCGAGCGCGGTAATGGGCAGGACCTGCTTGACTTCCGGCGCCAACGCCTCGGGATGCGCGGTTGCGTAGGCGTTGATTCCGGCGGCAAAGGCATCGAGGTAGCTGCGGAATTCGGGTGTCTGTTTTAAGAGCCATTCGACGGAGCGGCTGGGAACTTCGTTGGTCCAGACCCAGCGGTCATTTTTAAGGTTGGCATCGGCCACGCCCGGCCCGAAGTACTCCGCACCACGCCCCCGGGAGCCGCCGATCACATGCAGCAACAGGTCGCCGTGCGCGGCGGTTTCGGCGTAACCGAAGCAGTAAAACATGTCGGTAGTGGACTTGGCGAAGACGTGCGGCACGCCATATTTGTCCCAAAGGATTTCGCTGCCCTTTTGCGGATGGTAGACCGGCGCCTTGGTCTGTGCGAGTGCGAGCGAGGGGACGAGGGCGGCGGCAAGCAGAAGGGCGAGGCGGCTGGACTTCATGGCAAACGACTCCTTACGGCGAAGTGACTGCGATGGGAAAGTGGCGCGGTGTGGATTGACTATATCAGCCCAGGAAAATGCTTAACGCCGATTGACACCGATGACACCGATTTAAAAACGTCAAGCTCTAGCGCGTTCTAATCTGTGTCATCGGTGTGAATCGGTGTTAAGTCTTTGTCTTCAGAAGTTCTTGTACACAAGGTTGAACGCTGGCCGGGGCTGCTCGTGGATATACGCCGAGACGTCGTAAGCTTCCTGCGCGGTCAGCATTCCCATGCGGTTCTGCGGCATGTTGTGCTGGACGAACGCCGCCATCTTCTTGACGCCGTGCATTCCGGCACCGTCGTTGAAGGAGTCTGGCCCCCACAGCGGCGGGAAGACGTGGGGCTCGCCTTCGCCGTTTTCACCATGGCAACCAGCGCACTGGGCGGCGTAAATTGCCTTGCCGCGAACGGGGTCGGGCGTCAGGTCGGCGATCTTGACGAGGCCGCGGCCAATGTAGGGCTTGCGACCCGGCTCCGGGGTGGAGAGCCAGGTGATGTAGTCGACGATGGCGCGCATTTCGGGACCCTTGTAGTCGAGGGGCTTGCCGTTTTCGCTGCGCACGAAGCATTCCTGGATGCGGTCTTCGAGCGAGATCACGTGACCGGCGCGTTGGTTGAACTGCGGGAACGTCGCGCCAACTCCGACGACCCCAGAGGCGAAGGGCTGGATGCCGCCTTCGGCATGGCAATTCGCGCAGCTCACCTTGGCCCCGGCAAAGTGTGAAGCGAACAGCGGCGTCTCGTTGAAGATCGCCTGCCCACGGCGAATGCTGTCGCCTAGTTTGCCGCCGGGGATCGTGGAGGGCGGGGTCCACGCAAGCCGCTGGAACGACTCGTTGCGGGCCATGTTGTTGGGGTACTGGGTGAGGTGGCGCAGATTTTTGACGTGCAGGCCAACCGCGATTGCGCCGCCGTAGAGCAGCACAATCATCGCGATGATCGAGATCATCAGAGGTCTGCGCATCGGACCGTCCCTAGCCGACCGTGTATGCGAACTTGCCTTCCACCTGCAGCATCGCGATGGCAGAGACCATGGCGGGCACGGAAATCACGCCGGGCAGCATATGAGCCTGCATGTCCTTCACCATCTCCTCGACATCGACCTTGAGGCTGAACTTCTTGATGATGTTTCGCGCCTGGTTCGTGGTGGCGTTGTGGCAGCTCAGGAAGGTCATGCCGCGGTCCATCATGGCCTGCACGGTGTAGTCCTGGTAGCTGGAATTGCGGTCCTGCGGATCTTTGGCGAGCCCTTCTTTTTTAGTGAAAAAGGGGTTGCGGATTGCGGGCTTGCTGGTCTTGGGGTCATCGGTCTTGCTGTACTCGCCGATCTGGTACTTCTCCCACATGGAGTCGTCGAAATTGATCAGATTTGCCGACCCGCGTAGCGCACCAACCATCTTGATCTGGTCGACCGGGATATTGAAGCCGAACTGCAGGCCGTTGATGCTGTTCTTGATAGGCGACAGAAAATCACCGTTGTCCAGCTTCTCGCAGTCGAAGAGCTGCTTGACGCGGGCCTTGGACTTGAGGAGCTTGTCGAACTCCGCCATGTGCCAGTCGTTGGGCATGTAGACGAATTGCGCGCCGGCTGGCGTGGACGAAGCGCTGAGAATTCCAAGCGCGGCGACTCCCGCACCTACACTGCCTACAAACGACCTGCGAGTCATGCCCATTCGTGAATCTCCTTCGCGCCAGCGGATATTTGATTGAGAGTACTAGTGTCGCATTAGTGGCGGAGTTCGCAAGAGCAAAAGCAGGTGAGGGAACGCGGATAATAGGGATCAAGGCGGGATAAGAGCCGAATGCGGGGGATGTCACCGGCTTGGCCGCCCTCCCCGTGCGATAACCAGACTTCCAGCTTTTCGAGTTGAGAGTCTGGTGCGGGAGAATGGTTGGATTAAGGAGCGTCTTCATCCCTCTTTTATCCCGCCTGTATCCCTTGTATCCGCGTTCCCGCATCTGCTCGTTCTTGAGACAGGAAAGACTGCCTGCTTTGCCAATGTGGCGAGGCTCGCGGATAATCAGTTCGTCGTTGAGGAACTTATTTCATGATCTCCAAAATTCGTATCGCCGTCGTCGCCCTGCTGCTTGCCCCCGCTGCGTTCGCGCAAAAGCCGATACTGGCGGCGACGCCGCCCATGGGCTGGAATAGCTGGAACAAGTTCGCAGGCAAGGTAGACGACGCGGCGGTGCGTGGCGCTGCTGATGCCATGGTTTCCACCGGCATGCGCGACGCGGGCTATGTCTACGTCAACATCGACGACACCTGGGAAGCAGGCCGTGATGCGAAGGGAAACATCCTGACCAACAGCAAGTTCCCGGATATGAAGGCGTTGGCGGACTATGTCCACTCCAAAGGCATGAAGATTGGAATCTATTCCTCGCCGGGTGCGCAGACCTGTGCCCATTTCGAGGGTTCGCTGGGACACGAGGTGCAGGACGCCAACACCTACGCGGCGTGGGGCATCGACTACCTGAAGTACGACCTGTGCGGGCTTCGCGTCGAGATGAAAAAGCTGCCGACGCACGAGGCGCAGCACCAGATGATGATCGAGGCCTACAAGAAGATGGACGCCGCGCTGAAAGCTACCGGACGCCCGATCGTCTACAGCCTCTGCCAGTACGGCGACGACGCTGTATGGGAATGGGGGACAACGGTCGGCGGCAACCTATGGCGGACCACAGGCGACATCTCCGATAAGTGGGCCAGCATGTCCGACATCGGCTTCCGCCAGGCCGGTCTTGCAAAATTCGCAGGCCCAGGACACTGGAACGATCCCGACATGCTGGAAGTCGGTAACGGCGGCATGAACGCTGAGGAGTACCGCTCCCACATGGCTCTCTGGGCGATCCTCGCCGCCCCGCTGCTCGCCGGCAACGACCTCTCCAACATGACACCCGAAACGATTTCGATTCTGATGAACCGTGAGGTGATTGCGGTCGACCAGGATAAAGCAGGGAAACAGGGAGACCGCGTCACCACAGAGGGCCCCATCGAAATCTGGTCGCGCGATCTTGCCGACGGAACCAAGGCTGTAGGAATCTTCAACCGCGCACCCAGTGTGCTTCCCGCGCATGTCGACTTTCGCAAGCTTGGCTTTGCGAAAGCGGTGAAGGCTCACGACCTGTGGTTGCAAAAAGACCTCGGCAATTTGGACCTGACTTACACGCCGACGATTCCGGCGCATGGCGTGTTATTCCTGAAGGTTTCGAAATAGCGCCGAGCGCAGGGGATGGCGTACCATGATTGGGACGTCTCAAACCGGGTGAGAAACTATTTCCGGAATTTTTTCGTCGACGCCACTCAGGAGCACCGGTTGCGAGTCTCGCTCTTCATCACCTGCTACAACGACACCTTGTTCCCGGACACGGGGAAGGCGGTGGTGCAGGTGCTCGAACGCCTCGGCCACACCGTCGTTTTTCCCGCCGGGCAGACCTGCTGCGGACAGATGCATTGGAACACGGGATATCAGGAGGAAGCGCTGCCGCTCTTGGCCCGCTTCGTCTCGCAATTCAAGGATGCGGAAGCGGTTGTGATCCCGAGTTCTTCGTGCGTCGCCATGATGCGCGAGCACTACTTGAAGATGGCGGAGAAGATCGGCGACAAGCAACTCATCGCCGACGTGGAAGACCTGCTGCCGCGCGTCTGGGAGTTCTCGGAGTTCCTGACCAAAAAACTTGGGCTTACGGATGTCGGCGCTTATTTCCCGCATCGCGTGACGTACCACGCAAGCTGCCACGGCCTGCGTTCGCTCGGGCTGGGCGATGGACCGGTGACGCTGCTGCGGAGCGTCAAGGGCATCCAGCTGGTTGAGATCAAGAACCTCGAACAGTGCTGCGGCTTCGGTGGAACCTTCGCTGTGAAGAATGCCGAAGTCTCAAGCGCGATGCTGGGCGAGAAGGTTCAGGCGATTCTGAACACCCAGGCGGAGCTTTGCACGGCCTGCGATAACAGCTGCCTGATGCACATCGAGGGCGCGCTCCATCGGCAGCGAACGGGCGTGAAGACACTGCATCTGGCCGAGGTTTTGGCGGGCACCGAAAGCGGTGCTCGATGAGCTTGATTACGTTTGATCCCGCGCGGGTTCCGACATTCCAGGTCGCGGCGAAGAGCCTGCTGGGCGATACGCAGATGCGCAAGAATGTGCGGCACGCGACGGACGTGATCCAGGGCAAGCGTAAGATCGTCGTCGACGAGATGCCGGACTGGCAGCAGTTGCGTGAGTCGGGGCGCCAGATCAAGGAACACACGCTGAAGCATCTGGACCACTATCTGCAGCAGTTCGAGGAGAACTGCACTAAGGCGGGCGGGGTCGTCCATTGGGCTCGCGATGCGGCTGAAGCCCGGGCGATTGTGATCGACCTGGTGAAGCAGTCGGGGTCGAACGAGGTCATCAAGATCAAGTCGATGACAACCGAAGAGATCGGGCTGAACAAGGGGCTGGAGGCGGTCGGGGTCCACGCGTACGAGACTGATCTGGCGGAGCTCATCATCCAGATGGGCAACGACCTGCCGTCGCACATCGTGGTCCCGGCGCTGCATAAAAACCGCCAGCAGATTCGCGAAATCTTCAAGCGCGAGATGAATCTGCCCAACCTCGGCGACAAGCCCGCGGACCTCGCCGAAGCGGCTCGGACGTTTCTGCGCGAGAAGTTTCTGCGGGTCAAGACGGGTGTTAGCGGAGCCAATTTTCTGATCGCCGAAACCGGCGGTGTGTGCGTCACCGAGTCCGAGGGCAATGGCCGCATGTGCCTCACGCTTCCTGAGACGCTGATCACAATCGCTGGCGTCGAGAAGGTCATTCCGCGCTATCAGGATCTCGAAGTCTTCCTGCAGTTGCTGCCGCGTTCGGCGACGGGCGAGCGCATGAACCCCTACAACAGCATCTGGACGGGGGTTCATCCGACCGACGGCCCGCGCAGCTTCCACATTGTGTTGATGGACAACGCGCGGACGAAGATTCTTGCCGACGATGAGGCTCGGCAGACGCTGGCGTGTATTCGCTGCGGCGCGTGTCAGAATATCTGCCCCGTCTATCGCCAGACCGGCGGCCATGCCTACGGCTCGGTCTATGCGGGACCCATCGGCGCGATCCTGACGCCGCAGTTGCAGGAGATGCATTCCGGACAAAGCCTGCCGTATGCGTCGTCGCTGTGCGGGGCCTGTTACGAGGTCTGCCCGGTCAAGATCAACATCCCGGAGGTGCTGATCCATCTGCGCCACAAGGTGGTGGAGCAGGATACGCAGGGCTTCGGCGCGCTCAACCCCGAGGCGCTGGCGATGAAGGCAATGGCGATGCTCTTCACCAGCGAACGCCGCTTCCGTGCCGCGCAACGTATGGGCCGGATGGCCGAGCGGCCACTGGTCAACAAGGCCGGTTGGGTGACCTGGCTGCCGGGCCTGCTGGGCGGCTGGACACAGGTTCGCGACCTGCACGAGATGCCCAGGCAAACCTTCCGCGAGTGGTTCGAGCAGCGAGGTGCGACCGATGGCAAATAGTCTGGAAGCTCGCACCGAGATTCTGCGACGGATTCGCGTCGCTACTGGCAAATCCGCCAATGCAGCAGCGATTGAAGCCGAATGGAAGGCGATTCAGCGCGACTACAAGCTGGCTGCAAGCGTGGACCGCGAAGGCTTGCTGCATCAGTTTGAGGATCGTTTGCGGGATTACGATGCCGGGGTCTACAGAGTGACAGCCGACGGAGTTCGCGCGCTGGTCGGGCAGATTCTGGCCGAGCGCGGCAAGCAGACCATGGCGGTTCCGGCGGGAATCCCGTCGGAATGGCTGCCTAGCGAAGTGACTTTTGTCGAAGATCTACGCGGCGACGTGTCTCCCATCGACGCCTGCGAGGGTGTTCTGACGTCCGCCACGCTGGCGATCGCGGAGACGGGAACAATTGTGCTCCAGGACGCTCCCGGAGAGGGGCGTCGCGCAGTCACACTGCTGCCGGACTATCACCTATGCGTTGTGGATGCCGCGAAGATCGTGCAAACCGTGCCGGAGGCGATGGCTCGCCTGCAGGCCACGGCTCATGTAGCGACGACGTTCTTTTCGGGGCCATCGGCGACAGCGGATATCGAAATGACACGCATCAAGGGCGTTCACGGGCCGCGCTTCGTGGATGTGATCCTGATCGTCGCGTAGCACAACATAAGCCACAGGCAGCCGGGTTAGGATTTGACTATGCGGCTTCTTGACCGGCTGTGCACGCTGACGTTTCTTGCGCTCGCCGTATCAGCGGCACCCTGCCAATCGCTCGCACACAAAGGCTGGGTTGGCAACGGCATTACGGTTGAACCGTGGTGGGCTGGCGCGGTTCTGTACCAGATCGATCCGTTCAGCTTTCAGGACACCAAGGGCGACGGGTTTGGCGATCTGGAAGGCATCACGCAGCGCCTCGACTACCTGCATAGCCTCAGCATCGACGCCATTGTGTTGTCGCCATTCCAACTGCAGCCGGAGTTTGGACGCAATGGTACAGGGCCTGCGTTCGACGCGAAGTATGGCACGGAAGAAAATCTCGACCACCTGATCGTAGAGGCCGGACGTCGCAAGATTCGCATCTTTGTCGACCTGCCGATGACTGCGTCGCGTTCCACGCAAGAGCTTGTCAGTGTGGCTCGCTTCTGGCTCAGTCGAGGCATCGCAGGCCTTCGGCTCACTTCCGATCCGCATGCGCCCGCTTTGTCTGCGGCACAAGCTGCAGACCGGCTGCGCGAGCTACGGCACCTGTGCGAGACCTACGTGGGACAGCGCGTGCTGTTCTGGGATATGCACGAGCCGATGCCCGGCGCGGTTGCGAGTCGCTCTCGCAGGACGACGGCTCCGGTGCTGACTGGGGCGCAAATGCAAATCGATTCGCGCCTGGCGACGATGCCCGGCTTCAATCCGAGCATGTTGCGCAGCGCTCTCGATGCCGCATCGTCAAGTAATACGGATTCCACTTCGGTCCCGGTGACGGACGGACCCGACCGTCCGCGCAGCATCGATCGGTACGGCGATGGTCCACACAGCGAAGAGATTGCCAAGGTGCTGGCTGCCGCGTTGCTGCTGAGCCGCGGGGCTCCGCTGCTGTATTTCGGTCAGGAGCTTGGCATGGCGACCACGCCTGCTCCACACAACGCGTCGCCAGCCAGCGTTGACCCATCGCCGATGCAGTGGGGCGACGAATTCGCATTTACCACCGGCATCCCATGGATGGAGATGGGGCGCAACTCGTTGACAGCGAACCTGGCCATGGAGGATCTGGACGCCAGCTCGTTGCTGAACTGGTATCGCAGGCTAAGCGCCCTGCATCATGAGAATGCAGTGCTGCGGGCGGGCACGCTGGATGTGATCGCGCAGGGGAACCCCGACATCGTGGCGTGGGTGCGGAGACCACGCGACTCCGCTAGTCTGATGGCTCCTGTAGTAGTGGTCTGCAATCTGACCGCGCACCCGCTGCTGGTTTCGGTTGCGGCGGACCTGCGACGGGTCGGCGTGCAAACGACCACTCCGATGATGCGGACACTTAGCTCGTCGGTTTTGACGACGGCGGCGAAAGATCCGGTGTCGGGTCCGGTTTCAATGAATGCGATCTCGCTTCCACCATACGGAGTTTATGTTGGCGAGCTGGCGCATCCTGCGGGGCTGGAATCGGCTTCATCGCCGCTCACGCACTCGTCGCATCGAGCGCGATAAATTTATCGCATCGGCAGTATGGGCTCGTAGGCCTGGTAAACGCGATCAAAGACGGCGTCCCAGCTACAGTCGAGCGCATAGGCACGCGCTGCGGTGCGCATGGCTGCGAGTCGTTCGGGGTCGCGGAGGATGGAGGCGATGGCAGAGGCGAATCCTGAATCGCCAGTGATAACACCGGTTTCAGGCTCTCCGCTGGCCGCATCCCGAACGATGTATTTAGGGCCGCCGTCCGGCGTGACGATGGCCGGGACGCCGCTGGCCAGGGCTTCGAGAACGACATTGCCGAAGGTGTCGGTATGCGAGGGGAAGACGAGCAGGTCCATGTTGGCGTAAGCCTGCGAGAGGGCGAGCCCACGCAGCACCCCGGGGAACTCGGCGGCGGGAAGCTCTTTGCGGAGAGCATCTTCATCGACCCCGTGGCCCACGATCAGGAAGCGAGCCGAAATGCCAGCCGTCGCCAGTTCGCGCTCCACCAGCGGCAGCAGCGCGACGTTCTTTTCACGGGAGAGGCGACCCACGTAGCCCAGGACGAATGGCTCGCCCGGCTTGTGGTCCGTGCGATGCCCCGGGGCAAAGAGTGTTGTGTCGACGCCGCGCTGCATCAGGTGGCACCGTCGTCCGGTGGCCTTGGCAAGCATGTCGCACAGTTCCGTGTTTGGCGCGAACAGGACTTTGGCCAGCGCGTAGAACCGCATCGCGAGGCCCAGGGATCCGGCTTCGACCTGCACCTCGGTAGGCGCAACCATTTCGGTCGGCATCATGCTCGTCAGCCAGCCGATCCGCTTCGCAGCGTATTCATGAACGTTCGTGTGCCACGATGCGACGAGCGGAATCTGCAGCTTCCAGGCGAAATAGGCGGCGAACATGCCGAGTTCGCTGGGGCCGGTCATGTGCAGGATGTCGGGACGGAAGCGATGCAGCTCGTCTTCGATGATGTCGGCATGACGCCAAAAGAGCGGGTCGAAGGCCAGGTCCTTCTCCATGCCGACGGCGAGCTCGGAGCGCGGCAATTCGAGAGTGCTCAGATTGCCTTGCTGGTCGATCAGATTGGTACGGCTTCCGGCGCGGACGCAGAGAAATGGGAGTTCATGGCGCTGAGCGTAGGCGACGAAGTTGCGACTGGTGTGCGCGACTCCGTTGACTTCATGGAATGAGTCGGGGAAGTAGGCGACGCGGGGGCGCATGGGACTACTGTACAGGGGGATTCGCAACAAGGCGTTACACGGATAAGACGGACAAGGCGGATAGGACGGATAATGCCAGTACTAGTAAAGTTCGATAGGGCAGGGAACGAATGACCGAGATGCATCGAGTTGAATTCGCTGGGGAGCACCATGAGTTGACTCGGCGGGTGATCGGAGTTTTCTACGACGTTGCGAATGAGTTGGGTGTGGGTTTCCTGGAGTCAGTGTATCGAAGGGCGATGGCCGTGGCGCTTTCGCAGGCAGGGCTTCAGGTTCAGGAAGAGCTTGCGATTCCCGTCGTGTTTAGGGGAGTTCTTCTGGGAACCTATTTTGCGGACATTGTCGTCGCAGGAGTTTTGGTTTTGGAGTTGAAAGTGGGGGATCAAATTACAAAAGCGTTTGAAGCGCAGACATTGCATTATCTGCGGTCATCCAACATGGAAGTGGGGCTAATCCTTGTGTTCGGCGAAAAAGCGAAGTTCAAGAGGGTCGTAATGACCAATGACAGGAAACATTTCAAAATACCGACGCTCTAAATCCGTCTTATCCGAATTGTCCGTCTGATCCGCGTTACGCCTTTTGTCCGAGGGACTACGCGTCCTGCTGAGTCAGCGCTGCCCGCATTTGGCTGCTGTCGTTCCACGCGAGCCTCAGCCCGCCGGAGACTGGTGCGCGGCCAAGCAGGCGAACAGCGCTCAGAATCGCCGAGAGGTAAATGGGAGCTTTTCCGCCCTCTTCGCCGCCGGCCCATAGCTCGGAGAGTTTGCGCAATTCGCCGTTGCGGTTGGGCGCGTAGACCCGCTCATCCCAGCGCTGCGAGCCCTCGGGGAAGTTGGGGTAGTTTCGAATCGCGTCCAGCGTCGACTGCAGGATGCGGTGCTTCCAGGGGTGCTTGTACTGCGGCATAAAGAGCACGTTTGAGATGCGCTGCTTCTTCACTTCCTGCACGAACTCGGTGAAGGTGGTCGCGTGGGTCAGGTTCACGTTGGCGTTGGGTTCAATGCCGTGCCGGTCGCCGCCCGAGATAACAATCTGGTTCCACTGGCGGGCCAGATTGTGGACGCCCTGGTTTTCCTTCCAGGTGCGCAGCCCGTTCAGCTCCAGCGCGTGCATGAACTGGCCGTGCTTCACGAGGAAGTCGTTCACCAGAACTTCGTGAGCGTCGGCGCCGATGCGGTACAGATCCCACAGCGGATGGTTGAAGATGATGAGCACGCCCGGGGTAGAGTCAAGTTCTTCCAGTAGGTCGCCGAGCAGATTTGCGGGGCGGGTTGCGACCGGCATCTCGGTGAACGCGTTCAGGCGAACGATCCACTCGGCTGCGGTGGCCGACGGAATATTGTGGACGCCGAGGTGGAAGGCCGTGGGCTTGGCATGGCGGACGGCGGACTCGTTGGCGTAGGGGACTGACCACTCGGTCGAGACGGGGATGTGGCGCGCAGAATCAATGGCGCGGAGCATCATTGGCGCGGAAATGTCGTCGTGATCGGAGATCGAGACCAGGCCGGGAATCTGCAGCGAGTTCTGGATCTGGTCGCGCTCCAGCTCGAACGCCTGGCGAGGTTTCAGCGGCGGAGTCCAGAACGACCTGAGGTAGTCGGGCTTCATGCCCGAGTAGCGCATGCAGCGATCCTCTGCCCATTGAATCAGTCCCTGGATTGCCGGGATATCGCGAGACATGTCTGCGATGAAATCGAGGGTCTCGCGAGATTGGCTGGTGTGCGAGTGCAACGAGACGCCGGTCGAGAAATCACGGGCTGCATGAGGTTCGCGCCAGAGATACGAGACGGTGGAATGACTCATCGTGAGACCTCCTTCGGGTATAGCTAGTGTCTCGTAGGCGTGTGAAGGCATGGTGACTGCACAAACAATAGGGCAAGAATTGCCGGAAGGATGTACTCATTTTGGTACGCATTAAGCGCTTTTATGCCTGTTAAGCAGTTGTTTTATTGATTTCCGGTCCCAGAATCTCCTGTGCGGTGGGCAGCGGAGCGTTCGGCACAGTACTCGCGGAGGTCTCGTGCGCAGCATGCCGGTGGGCTGCGACGTGGGGTTCCAGTCCCGCCAGCAGCAAGGCAAATGCCTCGTCCGGAGTATCGGCGAACTGGAACAGGGATAGGTCTTTCTGCGCGATCGCTCCGCTGGCAGCCAGAAACTCGAAATTCAAAGCCGACTTCCAGTACTTCGATCCGTAGACGATCACTGTCAGCTGAGTCTCCAGCTTGTGGGTCTGCGCCAGGGTCAGAATTTCAAACATCTCGTCGATCGTCCCAAAGCCGCCCGGAAATACGACCAGCGCTTTCGCCATGTAGGCGAACCAGAACTTGAGCATGAAGAAATATTTGAACTCGAAGTTGAGCTCGGGTGTGATGTAGGGGTTCGGACACTGCTCAAACGGCAGCTTGATGTTGAGTCCGATGGTCTTGGCTCCGGCTTCCCATGCCCCGCGGTTCGCGGCTTCCATGATTCCGGGGCCACCGCCTGAGGTGATGACGAAGCGG
>JANXWZ010000134.1 GCA_025350865.1 Rhodanobacteraceae bacterium | reverse complement strand
CATCGCGACGCAGCCAATTGCAGAGAGTGTCTGAGCAAAACTTCAGAACGAACAGCCACCAAAACAGCCACCAAAAGGAATGACATCTCGCGTGGAGGTGTATTTCGCGCATAAGTCATCTACTATGTTGGTGCCGGGAGGGGGGGTCGAACCCCCACGAGGTTGCCCTCGGCGGATTTTGAGTCCGCTGCGTCTGCCAGTTCCGCCATCCCGGCTTGGTTCGATACCCGGAGGGTTCGTCGCCGATTGAAAGACAAATGCGGAGATTCTTCGCAGCGCTCAGAATGACCAGTTGTCTAGGTTGAGTGTAACAAATCTATTGCGGTGGCTGGGGCTGCGTGTTTTGGAGCATGCGGTCGATGATGGTTTGGCCGGTGTCGGACATGCTGGAGCAGGTGCCGGCAGGGATGGTTCCATCGAGGAAGGCCAGGTAGAGATTGTTGGGGCAGGTGGCGTCGGCAGGGCGATAGGTGACTTTGTCGATGCGGACGTCGGTGACACCCTGGGGCTTGGTGAAGGCGTGCATGTCGCTGTATTGCGGCAGCTTGATGGCGCGATTCATGAACTCAGCCCAGATCGGCGCCGCTGTATCCGCACCTTGCAGCGCCTTGGTCAGGTTGTTGGAGATATCCGTGTAATCGTCGTTGCCCACCCAGATGATGCAAAGCAGGTTGGAGGAGTAACCGGCAAACCATGCGTCATGGGAGGTGCCGGTCTTGCCCGCAGCGGGGGCGCGGAATCCGCGTGTGCGAACTGCGGCGGCGGTGCCTCGATCCATCACGCCCTGCAGCAGCGATTGCGTTAGGTAGGAGACACGCGGATCAAGGATCTGCTTGGCGGTGGGGGCGAAGTCAGCGACGATATCTCCGTTGGTGTTGCGGACGCTGGCCAGCAGCCACGGCGTGAGGCGGACTCCGGCGTTGGCGAAGACGGTGTAGGCTCCCGCCATGTCGATGGGCGTGGCGTTGTAGGTGCCGATCGCGACGGACGGTGTGCCGCGGGCGTTGGTGATTCCCGAGCTGCGGGCCAGCGCGGCGACGTTGTCGTAACCGACTTTCTGCGCGAGCGCGATGGTGGCGATGTTGAGCGAGTGGGCGAGGGCGTCGGCGGCGGTAATCATGCCCGGGTACTCACCCCGCTCAAAGTTTCCCGGAGTGTAGCTTTGGCCGTTAGTGCCGAAGTCCTGCGGATCGTCGTTCAGCCGGGTGACCGCAGTGAAGACTCCATTGCCGTCGAGGGAGGTGCCGAGTAGCGATGTGTTGAAGGCAGTGGCATAGACGAACGGCTTGAAGATGGAACCGGTCGGCCGCTCGGCCATCGCATGATTCAGTTGCGATACGCCGTAGTTGCGCCCCCCGACAAGCGCGAGAATCTGGCCGGTATGGGGGTTCAGGGCTACCAGCGCGACCTGTGGATAGGTTACCGGCTTGTTGTCGCCTTTCCGATGCCGTGAGCGGACCAGCGCATCGACGTTACGCATGCCGGCTTCGACTGCCTCGGATGCGGCGCGCTGTAGATTCGGGTCGAGCGAGGTGTAGATGCGCAGCGATTGGTGCGACAGATCCTGGTCGGAGATACGCTGCGTAAGCTGGTCGTGGACGAGGTCGACGAAGTAAGGCGCTTCACCGGCATCGACGCTGTTTTGGGTGAGGCCGATGCCCTCAGCCTTGGCGCGCTCGGCCTCGGCTGCGGTGATGGCACCGGTTTCAACCATCGACTCCAGCACGACGTTGCGGCGCTCGATCGCGCGCTCGGGATGCCGATACGGGTTGCGATAGCTGGGATTCTGGAAGAGGGCTGCAATCGTCGCGATCTGGGCGAGGTCGAGGCGCGAGAGGTCTTTGCCAAACAACACCTGTGACGCTTCGCCGACGCCGTTGATCTCGTACGAGCCGCGGTGGACCAGGTTCATCTGGTTGGCGTACATCTCGAAGATCTGCTGCTTGGAGAAGCGCGCTTCGAGCTGAAACGTGATCATGATCTCAGCGAGTTTGCGCTTGATGGTCTTGTCCGGAGTGAGGAAGAAGCCTCGCGCCAACTGCTGCGTCAGCGTGGAGCCGCCGCAGCTCTTGCGACCGGAAAGGATGTCCTGGAACGCGCACTTGGCGGTGCGGGCGTAGTTGATGCCGCCATGCTCGAAAAACCGGCGATCCTCGATGGAGGTGATGGCTTGCACCATGCGCGGCGGAATCTGATCGTAGGTGACCAGACGGCGCTTGGTGCGGTTCTTGTCTTCGGAGAGCGCGGTGATCAACTGCGGTTCGAGCTTGTAGCCTTGCAGCTCGACGCCGTTTTCGGCCGTTATGGTCACGACCTGGTCGTCGGATGTGGTGATGGTGGCGCCGTCGGTGGCGAGGTAGGACTGCGGGCCGGGCTTGATGAGGATTGCGTTCTGACGGAGGTCGAAAGTGCCGAGCTTCTCGTTGGTGTTATAGCCTGCGGATTTCAGCTCGGAAGCTATGGCGGGCACGGTCAGGTGCTGGCCGACGCGAACCTCCTGCGGAGCGGCATAGATCTGCGCCACGGACGCGAACAGCGGGCCGGCGGCGAGGCGTTCATCCACGAGGTTCTGGTAGTGGTTGTAGTAGTAAAAGAACGTGCCCGCACCAACGAGTACAGCGAAGAGTACCGCGATGACGGCGATTCGGAAGAGTCTCCAGAAGAAGCCGCCTTGGCGGGAGTTCGGACTGAGTTTTAGCTTTACGGGCATAGAGACACTAGGTAGTGATTGGTGCGAAATAATTAGTTCGACTGCAGGATCGCTCGTAGCGTGTTTGTTATCTCGGTTACGGCTACGTCGGTGGTTTGGTTCTGGAGGCGGTCGAGGAACTCTACTTTGCCTTCGGCGAGGGAGCGGCCGACGGCGATACGGTAGGGAACTCCAATAATGTCTGCGTCTTTGAATTTGACGCCCGCGCGCTCGTCACGGTCGTCCAGCAGGACGTCGATTCCAGCGGCGTCGAGTTCGGCGGCGATCTTTTCTCCGGCTTCGACCAGTGTCTGCTCCTTGATGTTTGTGACGGTTACGATCACCTGGAACGGCGCGATCGCTGCGGGCAAAGCGTAGGATTCGCCACCGTTCTGGGCAGCCGAAGTCTCGATTGCGGCGGTCAGAATGCGCTCGATGCCGATACCGTAACTGCCCATTGTCGGGACAATTTCTTTTCCATCTCGGTTCAGGACGGTCGCGTGCATGGAGGATGAATACTTGCGGCCCAGCTTGAAGATGTGGCCGATCTCGACAGCCTTGCCGAGGCGCAGGGGTTGGCCGCCGATGGGATCGAGCTCGCCTTCGAGGATGTTTCGGATGTCGGCTGTGGCGGTCGGCGTAAAGTCGCGGCCGGGCGTGACATTCCGGAAGTGGAAGTCAAGCTGGTTCGCTCCCGCCACGAGGTTTTTGCGACCCTCGAGGCCGAGATCCATGATGACAATGGTTTTGAGTCCTTCGCTGGGATTGTCGCGAGAGACGCCCTTCAGCTTATCGAGCAGCTTGCCGGAGTTGAGCCCGTTGAGCGAGCCTTGAGTCATGATTTCGGGAATTCCGACGGGGCCGAGGAAGCCTGCGGGGCCGCCGATGTGGAGCTCTAGTTCTTCCGGCAGCATAGGGCGCAGTTCGGCTACTCCGGCGACGGCGCAGAGCTTGGTTTCGTTGACCTGATGGTCGCCGCGGAGGAAGGCTACGACGGGGCGGAGAGGAGAAGCGGGTCCTCCGCCTGCGGCGAAGGATGACAAGGCTTGGGTGGTCCGGCCCATGAAGGCGACGCACTTGATGTCCTGCGAGGCATCGATGCCGAAGAACTCGGTGACGTCGGCGATGGAGGCTTTGCCGGGAGTCGCGACGAGTTCGGGCAGGCCGTCGCCGGTGGGTTCGAGGTCAACGACCGGGGCGAGCCTGCTGGTCGCCTTTTCAAGGTTCGCGGCGTATCCGGACGGGCTGCTGGCGATCAGGTCTTCGCCGGCTTCGGTGTAGACCATGAATTCCTGCGACTGTGAGCCGCCCATGGCCCCGGAATCGGCTTCGACCGCGACATATTGGAGCCCGCAGCGGTCAAAAATCCTGCGGTAGACCTTGTCATGGGCGTCGTAGCTCAGGTCGAGGCCGGCATCGTCGATGTCGATCGAGTAGGCGTCTTTCATGATGAACTGGCGGACTCGGAGTAGGCCGGATTTGGGCCGCGGCTCGTCCCGAAACTTGGTCTGGATCTGATACCAGATCTGAGGGAGCTGCTTATAGCTGCGGAGCTCGTTACGCGCGATGGAGGTAATGATCTCCTCGTGGGTCATGCCGAGGCAAAGGTCAGCGCCCTTGCGGTCCTTCAGGCGGAACATGTTGTCGCCCATGCCGGTCCAGCGGCCGGATTCCTCCCAGATTTCGCGGGGGTGGATCGTTGGCAGCAGGAATTCCTGACCGATCGTGTCCATTTCCTGGCGGATGATCGCGACGATCTTGTTGATCGAGCGATTGCCGAGGAACAGATAACTGTAGATTCCGGCGCCCAGCTGGCGAATGTATCCGGCGCGGAGGAGGAGCTTGTGGCTGGCGACTTCCGCGTCTGCGGGAGCCTCACGGAGCGTTGGGATAAAGAGTTTGGACCAGCGGTGCATTCGTTTTGCGGTGCCTTCCGGCCCCTCGTCGTGCGGGGCGATGTACAAAATAACATTCTATCCGGTTGGGTTCGCTGGTGACGGATTGAATGACCGGGCGGAAAGAAACGTACGAATTTGAGCAAAAGATATTGAGATGAGACAACTCGCCGGGGACTAATGTCATCGCACCGAATACATAGCGTTTATTGCGCGACTTATGCCCTCCCCGGGGACGCAGTCAATGTCTATCTAACCTGTCCAATCAATGTGCGTATCAACCATGGAGGATTCCCATGCCGGCTAAACTGTTGCATATTCTGAGCACAGACCAACTGGAAGAGAACGAAATTCTGGTGCGGTTTTCCGACGGCAGCACTGCAGTGTACGAGAGCGCGGAGTTGGAGAAGTTGCGCCCGCGACGCAAGGAAATTATCGACGAGCGTCGAATCGCCTGAGGGGGCGAGCGTTGCTGGGGAGCTTGAGCGGAAGGATATCCCCTCCCCGAAAAGTACGTAAAGTCCAGATCTAAATGACTTAGAACCGGACTTAGCTTTGGACTTGTCAGGGAAGGCTTACACGCTTCCAGCGCGCGGTGGCGCGGTTCCGAGCCGACTTAATTTCTAATAGAAGTATGACAGGGTGGTCGGGGTCATCGTGCCATTTTCTTTTGGTGGAAGTGGTCTGGAATGAGGCAGATAACTGCGACCGGCGAACGATTCGCTTGACAAGATTTCCACAGAACGAAATGTAGCGTGGCAGGCACTAGCGTGGAGCTTGCTGCCACAGGTCGTGAAGGTGGATGACGCCTTCGACGAGTCCGTCATTCACGACGACTAAAGAGGTGATTTTGTTATCTTCCATCTGGGCGAGCGCGTCGGTAGCGAAGGCCGTGGGCCCGATCGTTTGCGGGGTGCGGTTCATGATGTCGCCGGCGGAGCGGTCGAGGGAGTATGGGCCGACCCGCTCGAAAAGACGTCGCAGATCACCATCGGAAATGATCCCGGCAAGCAGGAAGCCGGGCAGTTTGGCAGATTTCGGCGTGGGCTTCAGAACGGTCGTCATGCCGAGCCGCTTGCGTGACATCTCGTGGATGACCTCGGGCATGGGGGTCGAGGGGGCGACCTGTGGCATGGCGTCGCCGGAGTGCATGATGTCCCGAACTCGGGCAAGACGGCGGCCTAGCGGGCCTCCTGGGTGGAGGTCGGCGAAGTTCTGCGGCTGGAAGTTGGAGCGGCGGCTGAGTTCGAGTGCGATGGCGTCGCCGAGGGCGAGCATGGCGGTGGTCGAGGCGGTCGGGGCAAGGTTCAGGGCACAGGCTTCCTCAGACACGGATACGTCTAGACTGACCGTGGAGGCCTGCGCGAGCGTAGTGTTGAGGCCGCCGGTGAAGCTGACGATGGGCATCCCGAGACGGGTGAAGACGGGGAGCAGGCGGAGGAGCTCTTCCGTCTCGCCGGAGTAAGAGAGGGCGAGGATCAGGTCGCCGGGGGAGAGCATGCCCAAGTCGCCGTGGAGGGCCTCCACGGGATGGAGGAAACAGGCGGACGTCCCGGTTGAGTTCAGCGTGGCGGCAATCTTGCGGGCGATGATGCCGGACTTACCGATCCCGGTGACGGCGATGCGACGGGAGGCAGCGGTGGTCTGCGCGATGAGTTCGAGGGCGCGGTCAAGTGCCGGGCGCATCTCGTTATCGAAGCGATTAGCAAGCTCGTGGAGAGCGTTGGCTTCGACCCGGATAAAGTCGCTGGGCGAAGGCGTCGAGTTGGATGGGCTCTCGGAAGACATTACGGCTTAACCGAACCCATGCTAGCAGAGTCAGATTTGGCGATAGACTTGAAGGGACGTCTGCGGGCGTCGCTGATGAGGAGCCTCGGATGGGACGCAGGATTGGATTGATCGTGGTGATGGTGGCGGGGATTTCCTTGCTGGTGTGGGCCGGGGTTCATAACGCTCGCGAACGGCACCTTGATATGCAGAAGACGAACGACGCCAAGGCCGCGCTTGTGCCGGAGAAACCAGGCGATGCCGACGGTCCGGCCCAACCGAAACTAGTGGGGAAGATGGCTCCGGCGTTTACGCTCGTGGACCTGGACGGCAAGAAGGTGTCCCTCGCGGACTTCAAGGGCAAGCCGGTATTTGTAAACTTCTGGGCGACCTGGTGCGAGCCGTGCAAGCTCGAAATGCCCTGGATTGAAGACTTCCATAAGAAGTATGAGGCTCAGGGCCTGGTCATTTTGGGTATCTCGACCGATGACGGCAGCAAGGACCTGGTCGCCAAGACAGCGAAGAAGCTGGGAGTGACGTACCCCATTTTGTTGAAGAACGACAAGATTGAGGATGCGTACGGGCTGGAGTATATGCCGCAGTCTTTCTACGTCGATAAGACGGGCAAGGTGCTGATTGCCACGGCCGGAATTACCGATGGCCAGGGCGGGAAAGATGGCATCGAGGCGAATATCAAGAAGCTGCTTGCGGAGAGTGCGCAGTGAGGGGCCTCATTTTGGTTGGGGCTATGCTTGTGACGCAGCTGGGCCAACTCGACGCGCCGGTAAAGGCGCCGAAGCATCGGGTGACTTTTGTGGCTGAGCCTCAGAGCGTGGCGGCGGGCAAGAAGGGTGTGCTGGAGTTGAAGTTCAAGGTGGACGATGGGTTCCACGTAAACTCGCACACGCCGAAATCGGAGTTGCAGATCCCCACGGCGGTTACTTTAGGAGTTAGCGACGGAGTGAAGACTACGGCGGCTGAATATCCGGCGGGCAAAGAATATAGTTTCTCTTTTGATCCGAGCGAGAAGCTGGATGTTTATTCGGACTACTTTGTCGTCAAGGTGCCGGTGGTTGCTACGGCTGGGAGTCATGAATTGAAGGGTGAGTTGAAATACCAGGCTTGCGATAAGGCGGCGTGTTATCCGCCGCGGACGTTGCCGGTGGATGTGGTGTTCTTGGCGAAGTAGATTGAAGACGAAATACGGAGATTCTGGCTTCGCCAGAATGACGGCGTCTGATGTAGGAGAGAGATGAGCGAGTTTCGCAGATTGCGTCGGCTGCCGGCGTATGTGTTCAACATCACCGGGGAGCTGAAGGCTGCGGCACGCAAGCGCGGCGAAGACATTATCGATTTCGGGATGGGAAATCCCGATGGGGCGACCCCGAAGCACATTGTGGACAAATTGATCGAAGCGGCGCAGAAGACGGCAACGCACCGCTATTCTCTGTCGCGTGGGGTTCCGCGGCTTCGCAAGGCGATTTGCAACTGGTACGGTTCGCGCTACGGCGTGGAGTTGGACCCTGAGGTTGAGGCGATCGTTACGATCGGGTCGAAGGAGGGAATTGCCCACCTCTGTCTGGCGGTTCTGGATGACGAAGACACGGTCGCGGTGCCGAATCCGAGTTATCCCATCCACATCTTCGGGCCGGTGATTGCCGGGTCGCAGGTGCAGAGTATTGCGCTGGATGGCAGCGATGAATCTTCGCTAATCGAAAAGTTGGAGTATGAGCTGCCGCGAATGTCGCCGCGGCCTAAATTGTTGATTCTGAATTTTCCGGCGAACCCTACGACGCAGTGTGTTTCGCTTTCTTTTTTCGAGCGCTTGGTGCCGCTGTGCCAGGACTTAGGGATTTATCTGGTCCACGATCTGGCCTACGCGGATCTGGTGTTCGACGGATATCGGGCGCCAAGCGTTCTGGAAGTTCCCGGAGCCAAAGATATTGCGGTCGAGTTCTTTACCTTATCCAAGAGCTACAACATGCCGGGATGGCGAGTTGGGTTTATGGTGGGGAATCGAGAGTTAGTCGCGGCGTTGGGACGGATTAAGAGCTACTTCGACTACGGGACTTTTACTCCGATTCAGGTGGCATCCATTGCTGCGCTGGAAGGGCCGCAGGATTGCGTGAAGGATATTGTCGCGACCTACAAGGCTCGGCGGGATGTGCTGGTTCCGGGGCTGAACAAACTGGGTTGGAATGTAGAGCTGCCGAAGGCGACGATGTTTGCGTGGGCGAAGATTCCGGAGCAGTATCGGGCTTTGGGATCGGTGGAGTTCTCGAAGAAGTTACTGCTGGAGGCGAAGGTGGCGGTAAGCCCCGGGGTGGGGTTTGGCGAGCATGGGGATGGGTATGTGCGCTTCTCGCTGATTGAGAATGAGGAGCGGACTCGGCAGGCTTTGCGTGGGATCAAGGCTATGTTTCGGGCCGGGTAGCGGTGGTAGGATAACGGCATGGAGATCAGGCTCAGTCCCGAGGTTCAGGCGATCGTCGAAGGTGACATGGCTAGTGGTCGATATGGCAACGTGGAAGATTACATTGCCGAGGCTGTGGAGTTGCTCCATGAGCGCCAGCAGTGGCGTGAATCCGACGACGAGTTCCGGGCCAGTCTGGAGGCTTCGTTGCAGGAAGCCGAACGCGGGGAGCTGATGGATGAAGATGAGGTTCGGCGCGAGATGCAGGCCATGAAGGCCGAGTTTATCGCTCGCCAATCCGCCGCATGAACAGGTTCTCGCTGACACCTGCTGCGAGGCGGGATTTGAAGTCCATCTGGCTGTTCATCGCGACGGACACTGTACGCCATGCCGATTTGGTGGAAAGCGCAATTTGGGCGACTTGCCGAATCGCGGCGAACGACCCCAAACTTGGTCACGCCAGAGCTGACGTAGGCAATCCAAACATCATGTTCCTGACTGTGATCGAGTATAGGAAGTATCAGATCGCCTATGCTTACTCGAACCGATCGCTTCGAGTGCTGAGGATTCTGCAAGGTGCACGGGATATTCCGACCCTCTTTCAGTGACACACGGATGACATGAAGTCACTTACCGGTGAATTCGGCGGCGATTGGTGTCAAGGCGTCGAGGTGGTCGGTGCGGAAGGGCGCGGCGGGTAGTCCGGCGGCGTTGTAAAGGTTGGCGCCGTCGGGGTAGTTATCCCAGGCGTAGCGGACATTGGTGGGCGTGGAGATTTCGGGGCTGCGGACGAGGACGGTTTCGCCTTGGACGGCGGCTTCGGCTTTGACGAAGGTTCCGTCGGGTCCGGCGACCTGGAACCAGGCGAGGGGGCCATCTTTCGCCAAGAGACCATCGGCGTACTTGAACTTGATGCGGATCTTGTCGCCTTCGATAGACATGGATTGGTAAACGGGTCCGGAGAACTCCATCTTCTTGCCGTAGACGTTGGCGAGGGCGATGCGGGTGAGGCGGTCGCCGAGGGGTTCCTTGTCTTTGGGGTGGACGTTGGTGGGATCGCCGATGTCGAGGGTAATGGCTAGGCCGGTGTTGGGGAGCGCCAGGATTGTGGCCTGCTGCTCGCGGATGACGGGGTTGTTGCTCACGTTCTTCTGTGGAGCAAGCTGGACGGCGTAGAACGGAAAGTTGCCCTCGGCCCACCGCTTGCGCCACTCGGTCACGAGAGCTTCCATTACTTGCGAGTAAAGTTCGACGCCGTGTGCGCCGCCAACTACCGATTCGCCCTGATACCAGATTGCCCCACGAATGGCGTAGGGGATCACGGGCGCGATCATCCCGTTGTAGAGAACCGTAGGCTGGTGCTGGTCTTGCACGGGATCGCGGAGGGGGCCAGGTATTCCCGGCCGGGAGTTGATGGTCTGGGGCGATGGAGGAGCTTCCGCGTCGGGCGTTCCGGCGGGGTGGGCCTTGAAGTAATTTTCGCGAGCATCGAATTTAGCGAGCATAGGCGCAAGTTGTGGGTCAGCAGCGAGAGCTTCGCGCGGCACCCAGGCCTCGGCGGTCGACGCGCCGTAGGCCTCGGTGATGATGCCTATGGGGAGCTTGAGGGCTTGGTTCAGGTTGCGGGCGAAGAGGTAGCCGAGGGCGGAGAAGTCGGCGGCGTTGGAGGGGGAGCAAACGAGCCATTGACCCGCGATGTCCGTTTGCGGGGTGTACGATTTGGTCTCTCTGCCGGTGAACATGCGGACCTGTGGATAGTCTGCGGCGGCGATTACTTTGTCTTCGTCGAGCATGCCGGCCCACGGGTTTTTGGCCTTGGAGACGGTGAAGACCATGTTGGACTGCCCGGATGCCAGCCACACTTCGCCGACGAGCACGTCCTTAATCTTGAGGACGGAGTTGCCCGCGATGGACATCTCGAAGGCCCCCCCCGGGGCGAGGTTAGCCAGCCGGATGATCCATTTGCCATCTGGAGATGTGACGACGGATTTGCTCTGACCGTTGAGGGTAACGGTAATCTTTTCGGCGGGTTCCGCGGTACCCCAGATTGGGACGGACATACCTGACTGCAGGACCATGTGGTCAGAGAAGAGGTTTGCGGGTTTGGGGTCGGCGAGGGCCAGCGAGGGGAACAGGAGGCAGGAAGCGAGGAGGAATTCGGTGCGCATGGGGCCTCGGCGAGTTTCGGATGGGAATTTGTTTCTCGCGAGGATCATACTTGCGGGGAGGGTGGTTCGTCGAGGGTGTCGGAACCCATTTATCGCGGAGAGGCTGCGATAAATGGGGCACCCAAGTTTGGGGGATGGTTAGGGGCGGTTCCAGGGCAGCTTGCCGAGGATGGTCGCCATCATGCAGATGTCGCTGACCCCGGCGAAGACTAAACCCGCGCCGACGAAGGCTGTCGCGAAGAAAAAGTACCCGGACACAAAATGGGCCAGGAGTAAGGTGATGAGAACCAAGGAGCCCGCGACGATGCGGACCTGACGCTCGAGCGACCATGGGACTTTGGCGAGGGTCGTGAGAGGCTTTCCGGCGGCGCGCCATGCGTCGATGCCGCCTTCGAGAACTGTCAGTGCGGTGAAGTTGAGGTGGGCTAGTTGCTGGCGGGCCTGTTCGGCGCGGCGACCTGATTTGCAGATGAGGGTGATGGGTTCGGTGGCAGGCCACGCGCGGCTGGCGTCCCGGATGGTGGCGAGCGGGATAAGTTGTGAGTTGGCGATGTGGGCGGCGGCAAATTCTGGGTATTCGCGGACGTCGATCAGGAGCGGGGGCATGGTCGGAGGCCTTGGGATTTTTTGATCCCACCTCAATCGATGAGGCTGAGTAAGATGGGGCACCCGGACGGGTTGGGTCAATGGGTGCCGCACGATGTTGTTGCGGCATATGCTTTTCTCGGCTAGTATAGCGATCATTCCGATAGATTGTGTGGGTTCCGTCCCTCTTGGCGGCTCCCAGTTTGGTGGACGGACGATGAGCGAACTGACGGAGCGGCGGATTACGTGGAACGCCTGCTTGCCGGGACCAAAATAGAGCGCTATTTCTACCTGGGAATTTGCACTGCGTCGGTTGGCGTTTTGCTGGTGTCTGCGGTAGTCATGATTGTCCAGCACCATGGCGATGCGACCACCGTGCTTCCGCTGTTCGGTTCGACTGGAGATTACCTACTCGAGCGGCCAAATTATGCGGGTATGGGGTGACGCCCTCAAATTTGCGTCGAGCGCAAGTGCCAAGTGATGGCCTCGCCGGAACCGGCGGCCAAGGCGCTCCACGAATCTGTCGGGAAGACAGGACTCATCTCGAAGTATCTGAGCATGATTGGAACGGCTGTCGCACTGCTTGCGATTGTTTTCAGCAGCGTCGAACTTCATCGGATCCGGTCAGAAACTGCTGCAGCCAGGGCCGAGCTTGAAACGACCAAGGCGCAGGCGCAGGCTGAACAGAGCAAACTGCAGGAGCCGCATCTGAAGCTGGTCGCCGCTCAGCGTGACCTGGAGCAGGTGGCTGGGCAACTTGCGTTCGCGCAGTCGAGCTTCGCGCAGATTCGGGGTAAGCTGCCGGAGGAAGTGATCAAAGCAGCCATTCAAAGTGCCGCGACAGCCGACCCCAGATCGGCTCAACTGACTCCCGTGATCTACATTCACGTTGCCAGGGAAGATCAGAGACTGAAGGCCAAGCAGATTCAGCAGGCGCTCGCGTTCGCGGGGTATCAGGTTCCGGGGATTGAATATGTGGGAGCAAAGTCTCCGAATCAGAGTCAGCTTCGCTACTTTATTCGCACCGATTATGGGCCGGCTTTAGAGAAGATACTTTCGCAACTACGGTCCATGGGTCTGGACGTCAACGACCAATTCATCAAGATGGCATCGGGCAAGCCGCAGGCGTTGCGTCCCAACCAATTCGAGCTATGGATTGGGCAGAGTTACGCGCCGTAATTTGGATACCCCGGCGGACTTGTGAGTGAGCGGTCCCACCTCAATCGATGAAGCCGATTGAGATGGGGCACCCGAACGTTGAGGTTTAGCGCTTTTGGTTCGCTAGCTTCTTCTGGGTGTCCAGGAAGCGGCGCAGGCGGTCCAGGGTGCGGGCCTTGCCGAATACGATCATGGATTCGAGCAGCGGTGGACTGGCGGTTTTGCCGGTGACAACGGTGCGGAGGAGGGTGAAGTTCTCCTTTACCGACCACTCTTTGTCGATGCCTAGTTGCTTTAGCGCCGGCTCGAGGTCTTCGACGGTGAACGGGGTGGCTTCGATGACAGTGAGGAGTTCGGCCGCGAAGGCGAGTGTCTCTTCAAGAGTGCGCTTCTTGGGTAGGAAGACGGCTTGATCCGGGACGACATCGTCTTTGAAGAAGAAGTCGGCAAGGTCGCCGAACTGGGCGAGGGTTTCGATGCGGGTCTGCACGAGCGGGGCGATGGCCTGGAGGTAGCGGTCGGAGAAGACGGTCTGGCGCATGGCCTCGAAGAAGGCTTCCGGCGAGAGTGCGCGAAGGTACTCGCCGTTGAGCCACTTGAGCTTCGTGAGGTCGAAGACGGGGCCGCCGAGGGAGATCTTGTCGAACCTGAAGCCAGCGAGCATTTTCTCAAGGGTGAAGATTTCGGCGGTGTCGTTCTTCTCCGTGGGAGCGGGCATGCCGCCGCCCATCAGGCCGAGGAAGTTGAGCAGTGCCGGGGGCAGAAAGCCGGACTCGCGGTAGTAGATGAGCGAGACCGGATTCTTGCGCTTCGAGATTTTTGACTTGTCGAGATTGCGGAGGAGCGGCATGTGCCAGAAGCGGGGGACGTCCCAGCCGAAGGCCTTGTAGAGCAGGATGTGTTTGGGCGTGGAACTGATCCACTCCTCGGCGCGGATGACGTCGGTGATGTGCATCAGGTGGTCGTCGACGACGTTGGCGAGGTGATAGGTGGGGTAGCCGTCGGACTTGATGAGGACCTGGTCGTCGACGTTGTTGTGCGAGAAGGAAATTTCGCCCCGCAACTCGTCGCTGAAGCTGGTTTCGCCTTCGGCTGGAACCTTGAGGCGGATGACATAGGCGCGGCCCTCGGCCTCATAGGCCGCAATCTGCTCCGGCGTGAGTTCGCGATGGGCTCCGTTGTAGCGGGGCGGAAGCTTTGCGGCCAGCTGGGCTTTTCTTACCGCTTCCAACTCTTCGGGAGTCTCGTAGCTGCGGTAGGCAGTGCCGTTGGCGAGGAGGATTTTGACATACTCGCGGTAGATCTCGGTGCGCTCGGACTGGCGATATGGGCCATACGGTCCGCCTACGTCGGGGCCTTCGTCCCAGGTGAGGCCGAGCCAGCGGAGCGAGTCGAAGATCATCTGCTCGGAGGTAGCGACGAAGCGGGTCTGGTCGGTGTCTTCGATGCGAAGCACGAACTGGCCGCCACGCTGCTTCGCGTAGATGTAGTTGAGGAGGCCGATGTAGGCGGTGCCGACGTGCGGGTCGCCTGTGGGGGAAGGGGCGATGCGGACTCGAATCGGAGCGGGGGATGTTGGGGTGGGATTCGTCATGATGGCTGCTCTTCGATGCTAGCAGAGGCAGCCATCAGGACGCGGGTATCAGGGTTGGATAGCATCTCCAAGTTGCTTGCGCAGAATTTCGTTGAGTTTGTGTTTGCCCCACGTGTTGATGAGCGTGTCCACGGCGGCGCGGACCGCGAAGTCGCCGAGGCCGTGGCCCAGAGCGTCGTCGACCATCGGATTGACCACGGCTTTGAGTCGCTGGACGATCAGTTCGACGATGTGGTCGACCTTGTCCGAGGCGATGGAGGCGCGAGCTGGCGCGGGAATCTCCGGCAGGGCGCTTCCGACCACTGGGATGATGGGCATGAAGCCGGAGTTGGTGGGGTCGAAAGCTGTTGTGACGTTGGCGGCGTCGGCGGCGCTAAGCTTGGCAAGCCCGGCCAGGATGATCGGATTCTTGACAGAGACTTTGAAGTAAGTCGTGAGAAAACGTTGGCAGTTCCGACGGCCGAGCTGATAGTCATGGGCGCGGAAGCCGCGTTCGAAGAAGCCGCCAAAAGCTCCGAGCAGGCTGCACTGGAGCGCTATCGGCTGATCTTTCTCTGAGGGAGCCATCACGAAGCGGCTGTAAGTGTTCGGACCCACGCTTTGGGCCAGGGATTCGCCCTGAAAGCGCGATTGCGAGATCAACACGTCGACCAGCTTGGATAGCATCCCGAGCAGCGACGTCGGATGGTCAAAGTAGTTGGGATCGAACGATGCCTGGGCGGGGAAAGGGGCTATGGTGAGGACCGCACAGTTCGCCTCCTCGGGCTTGCTCGGGTTATGCAACTGACCGGTTTCAGGGTCGCGCTTCGCTTCCGGGTTCTGGGTAGCGAGGAACCCGTGAGCAAGCTCGAAGGGATCGTTGTCGGTGACGCCTCCATCCACGTTGAGCGTCGTAAAGGTGTCGGTTTCAGAGAGCGTCCACGCTGGCTTCACATGGGCGGGCGTACCGCCATCGACAGGATTCCAGGGCGAGTCGTAGTAGTCACCGGCCTGGCGGTTGATGATGCGTGGGGCAAGAAAGATGGGAAAGGCTCCGGTGGCCTTGGCTGCGACTTTGAGCAAATCCCACTGGCCGCCGGTGGAGCCAATCGGCAGCGGTTTGGCGAACGGGGATTGCGGCTTGGCATCTCCGAAAACCGTCTCGAACTGGAGACGATCGGCGTAGTAGGCGATTTGCTGCTCGGCCGAGCCGCTGGCGTTGGCGGTGACGTTGAACGGAACGCCACGCACGTTGGTAAGGGTGAGGAAGAGGGTAAGGGAGTCCGAGATGTAAGGGCGGCGGACTACGGCGGCTGCGGGGACGGGGGAGATGGCGTAGTCGGCGATCTGGTCGATGATAGTGCAGTCGAGCAGGGACGGGACGGGTACGTTGGGCTTGAGGTCGTCCGTACCGAGCAGCGGCTGGATGTCGATGCGGTTGACCCAGCTCTCGTAAAAGCGATTGGAGGTGGGCGCGGTGGGTGTGGGGATGGGGTCGTGAATGTGGTCGAAGGCCCCTTGCATCATCACCGACGAGATGGCCGCGCACATGCCGCCGGCGGAGGCTCCGCTGAAGACGTCGATGATTACGTCATGCATTGGGACGGTTGGGTTCGGTGCCTGCTTGGCGATGTACCACTGCTCAATCGCCTCCGTAAGAAAGTCGAGGACGCCAGCCGTGTAAGCGCCGGCCGAGACGGCGCCGGGCATGTTGATGCCGAGATGGAAGGTGGCTTTATCTGACCAGTTTGACGTCATGAAAGACTCTCGGGTGCGGAAGGGATGGGAGGGATGTGTCGTCACAATAGCGGAACTGCGCCGATGAAGTCCAATGAAATTTCGACTCTTTTGAGCACAAAGCAGCGAAAGGGAAGAGCCAGAAATTGGCGTTCCACACAGAAGACACACAAATCGCCGTATGGGAGTTGGCATGGACTACATTGCATATGT
Source organism: Rhodanobacteraceae bacterium (assembly GCA_025350865.1). GTDB lineage: Bacteria > Acidobacteriota > Terriglobia > Terriglobales > Acidobacteriaceae > Edaphobacter. Next base: position 10,417 of record JANXWZ010000134.1, on the reverse strand, counting down.
TTGCAAGGATATGGGCGCTGGCTATGGGGTGCTGTTCCCGGATTTGCCGGATGTGAAGGCATCGGGCCGGACGCTGGACGAAGCTCGAGACCGTGCCGCGAGCGCGCTTGGCGACTACCTGGCGGAGCTGGCAGACCGGGACGAAACGGCACCGGAGCCGTCTTCGCTGGAAGAGATTGTCGGCAATGCAGGTCTGGCCGGCGGGGTGGCAATCCTTGTGGCGGCGGAGGCTCCGGAGAAGACCGTGCGGGTGAACATTACAGCGCGTGCGAGCCAGCTGGAAGAAATCGACCGACTGGCGAGGGTGGCGGGCATGACCAGATCTGCATTTCTAGTGCAGGTGGCGATCCGCGAGGGTAGCTTGATGGGAAGACGGCAGACGGTAAAGGACTAAACTGCCGCCCGTCAGCCTTGCAGTCCTGTCTTTTGAGAGTCGATCTTAGCCGGGTCCAGCTGGATATCGAAACCGGGACCGGTCGGCAGCGAAATGTGTGCGTTCTCGACGACCATCGGATTCTTTTCGAAGTGGTGGTAGTGCTGCATCTTGATGGCGAGATATTCGCCAAGCGGGAACGTCATCGGAGATTGGCTGAAGATCGCGTGGACTGCGGCTCGAAGGCTGTGCCCGTGCGGAATTACAGGGATGTCGTACAGGGAGCATACGGTCCCGATCTTGATCAGTTCGGTAAGCCCGCCGCACCACTCGGGGTCGGCCTGCACTACAGAGAGGGCGCCCTTCTCGAGATAACGCTGGACCTCCCAGCGCCCGTAAAAGTGTTCTCCGCTGGCGATGGGGACGGTGGTGCTGCGGTGCATCTCGGCGAAGCTGCCAATCTTTTCGGGATGGGTGACCTCTTCCATCCAGCGCGGGCGATACTTTTCGACCTGGTGTGCCCATTCGAGGGCGTAGTTCTGGTCCCAGCCGCTGAAGGTGTCGAACATCAGCCCGGTGTCGTCGCCCAAGGTTTCGCGCAGCGTCTTCACCAGCTCGACGTTCTTGCGCATGCCCTCCGGCCCGGAGCCGGGACCATAGGCGATAAACCACTTCTGGTAGCGGAAGCCCTGTTTCTGCAGCTCCAGCGCGCGGGTGCGGACTTTGTCCAGTTCCAGCGATGAGCCGAGTGCACTAACGTACATTTCCACCTTGTCGCGGGAGGGCCCGCCGAGTAGACGGTAGACGGGCACACCGTAGAATTTGCCGCGGATATCCCAGAGTGTGTTGTCGACGGCGCTGATGGCCATCATGTAATAGCCGTCGCGGCTGTGGCGGTCGGAGCGGTACATCTGATCCCAAAGAACCTCGCCGCCGAGCGCGTCTTTGCCGATAAGGAACGGACGGAGCCGCTCCTGGACGATGAGGGCGGGCTCGCGCTCGATGGGGCCGTAGAGGCCCTCCAGACCGCCCGTGACGCGTATACGCAGGTAGACCGCCTCGTACTTCACGAGGGAGTCGCCGCGCGGATTGTCGTGATATTCAGGCGGACGGAGCGAGTCGTAGACATCTTCGGGATTGACCTGCGCCTGCTTGTTGACCCCGGCTACGGACGTGTAATGACCGTGGAGTTCCAGCAGTTCGACGGACTCGATGCGCAGTTGGGAGATGCCGGAATGCGCTGTCTGCGCTACTAAGGGAGCAACGGCGAGCGGAAGGGCCGAGCCGCCGGTCGCTGCGCCAATGAGTCCGAGGAACGACCTGCGATTGAGAGCTGACGACATGCGTTCTCCGTAGAGCTGATTTTATTTTGCCACGCAACTATATCGTGTCTGTTGTGCGGGTGTCTGCCTGCTGGCACGCGGACGCGCCGCAGCCAACCAACCTGGGAAGGCCGGGCTTCAACTCCAGTTAGAGTTCCATGGCGAATTGCGTTGAGTGGCCCGGGATGAGAGGCTTCGGCTCTGCGGCGAGAGCGAGGATAAGTCGCTCGAGCACGAGCCGCTTGTCTGGGGGGCTGCTGCGGATTTCGAGATCGGTGCGGGCGATCAGGCGCAGGGCGCGCGTTAGCTCGGTGCGGGATTTGTAGCGGCGGGCCTGGCGGATCAGGTCTTCGGCGGCGAACGGCGGCATACGGAAGCCCTGCCAGAGCACGGACCAGATCGCGCGAGAGTCGCGCACGTTCTTTTCGAGGATGATGAGCATCTGGCGGAAGGTGCGGGCGAGCATGTAGAGGTGGCCGATGGCCGAATCTTCGCCGCCGTCGGAGGCGTTCAGCAAGCCGTGCAGCAGGGCGAGGGCCTGGGGGCGGTCGCGACGGCTGATGGCGTCGGTGAGCTCGTAGAGTGAGCGCTGCTTGGCGGCGAGGACCATGGTTTCTACGTCGCCCAAGGTGATAGTTGGGAGGGGGAGTTGTGGAGTGGACGAAGAACACAAAAGCGGGTCCTCCGCTTCGCGAAGGATGACAAGACTTTTTGCGAGGGCGAGCTGTTTGCCTTGGGCGTAGAGTGCCAACTTTTCGAAGTCGCTGGCGATGAGCATCATGTCGGCTCCGAGGGCGTCTACCAGCTCGCGCGCGGCGTCGGCGGTTATGTTGACTCCGCGGGCAGGCGCTTGTTCGACCAGCCAGCGGGCGGCGTCGGCCTCATCGACACGGGCTAACTCCACCATGCCGCAGACGTCGCCGAGGGTCTCGCGGATGCGGTCGAAACGTTCCTTATCCTGGAAGTCCATCTTGCGCAGGTCGGTGGGGATGGAGAGGTGGTCGGCGACGAAGATAAGGAGAGCCTGAGGATTAGGGCGGCGGAAGTAGGCGTCAATGGCGGCGAATTCTTCTTTCTTCGAGCCGCGACCGTAAAGGTTCTTCAGGTTGCGGACGAAGATGATCTGGAACGGCACCATGAGCGACGGGGTCTGGGCGAGGTCGAGCGCGTCGAAGATCGTCGTGTCGTTGAGGTCCAGGTCGTGGAGGCCGAAGTCTCGCTGGCCCGGGTCGAGCAGTGCGGAGAGAATGCCGGTGCGGCAGCGCTGATAGAGAAATGCCTCGTCGCCCAGGAGGACGTAGCCGGGCTTGAGGTTGGGCGTGCGGAGCTCGGCAAGGAAGCGGTCGGAGGAGGCGAAGGATTTGATGGGGGCGGCCATTAGCGGGAGCCTCGGGCTGTCAAAAGGCAAATACGGAGATTCTGGCTTCGCCAGAATGACGGCAAATTCAAGGGCGAAGGCATTAGTAGCTCTCCAGGATGGCGGCAACTACGGCCTGGGCGAAGTCGCGGGCGAGGCGCTGGACGGCAGGCGAGTCTTCCTGGATGAAGGACGTCGTGTCCTGCGTGGATTGGTACTGGGCGCGGAAGGGCAGCGCGTCGTTCTGGTAGAGGACGCGGCCGTCCCGCGCGGTGAGGATTACCCGGGCGGTGACGGTAATGAGGTAGCTCGAGGTCTGCCCGGAGGTGGAGTCGTAGGTGAGGGGCGAGGCGGACTGCGAGACGATGGTACCGCGCAGGGTCGCGTCGGCGTCGTTGTTGACGATGCGGTATTTCGTGCGGGTGTTGAACTCGTGGACGACGGCTTGGGTAAAGGCAAATTCGGTGTGGAAGGCCTGAGCTCGTGTGGAGAAGGCCGGGACGGCGAGGGTACGGACATTGGCGGGCAGATGCGCCGAGGCACCAACGGTGTGATACCCGCAGCCTGTCAGGCAAAGCAGAAGCCCGGTCGAGATGAGGCGGAGGCGCACGGCTTATTGTCGCATCGGGAAGGGCTGTGGGGGATGTGCAAGATTGGTGCGGGGGCTGACTAGATGCGCTGGAGATGGGTGTCTTTGAAGAACGTCGGGTCTTTGAAGCCGTAACCCAGCGTGCGGTCGAAGGTGATGTGAGCGATCCAGATCAGGGAAATGGCAATCAGGGTGGCGTGGTGCTGGGAAACCGCGAACCCCAGGAGTGCGAGAGGAAAAGGAGCCAGTGGCCGAGATTGTAAAGCGCTGAGCCGAGGCGGGGGTGGCAAGGTAGCCGAGCATGAAGAGGTCGGGCGCGAGGAAGAGCGTGGCGAAAAGCAGCCAGCTGAAATGCAGGTAAGCGTAAAGCGTGACGGCGGCGACGAGTAGGGCTGCTTCTTCGATCGCGAGTAGTGGGCGAGGACGGGTTAGCGTGCTTGAATGTACGACATTTGAGATCTCAAGGGTTCCGTGGACTTGATGCCGGGATTGCCCCCTGTTCCACGGAACAGGGGGCGCCGGGCAGTTCGGTCACGGGCGCTGGGCTATGAGGTTGGTCTTGAGCGCGGCTTGGATTGGGGTTTTAACCGGGACAGCTACGCCTACGATCTCGGTTACTGTGCCGCTGGCGGTGTTACCTACCCAGAGGTTACCGGACCCGTCGACCGCGATAGCCTGTGGGGAGGCGAGCGCAGGGTTGAGGAAGCCGGGTGAGTTGAGCAAGGTGCCATCGGCCGCCGTGTGCGAAATGGAGTCTTGGGCGTTTGAACCGACACAGTTTGGACCACAGACGGCCCCCCAAACGGTTCCGGCGCCATCCATCGTAATCAGATTGAGGAAGCCCCGCGTGGAGACGGGATAGCCGCTTGTGTTCGTAATCGCAGTGCCGCCGTTGGTGAACTCCGACAGACTGGCGGAACCGTTGCCGTAGAAGGAGTTAGCCGCCCACACATTCTGGTTAGCATCGATCACGACGCCTGAGGGATTCGTGAGACCACCACCGCTGTATCCGGTGGTCCCCGATTTGTAGGTGAAGTCGGAGGCAATCTCGACCAGGTTGCTGGTGTTCTGGCCGGCGACCCAGACGTTGTTGAAGGAGTCGATGGCTATGCCTTGGGCACCCGCGAAGTTCGTGGGTGTAAAGGTGGAGACAAGCGATCCTCCACTGGTGAGCACTGTGATCGTGTTGCCGGCGCCGCTTGCGCCGAAGTTGGTGACCCAGGCGCGGCCTGATTTGTCGAGCGCGATAGCCTGCGGGTAGTTGCCGCCGAAGAAGGGGAAGCCAGGAGCGTTGGTCCCATCGTTCTTTAGCTTCAGGACGGTGCTGGAGGTGTTAGCAACCCAGACCGCTCCGGTATCGTCAATGGCCAGACCTTCGGGAAGATTGACGAAGCCAGCATTTGTAAAGCCGGTGGCACCGGACAGCACCTGTCCAAGAGGGTCGAGTTTGATGATGGAGTCAGAGACGCCAAAAGAATGCTGCGACGGGCGGTTCGTGATCCAGACATTGCCGGATCCGTCGATAGCGATGTAGCCGGGGAGCGCAGCGGGAACGCCGAGGTTGTAATCGATGCCAATCGTGAAATCGGCCGGAACGGAGGAGAGCGTTGGCTGGAAGGGTGGCGATGCCGGCGCGAGACCGTAGATGGCGCTAACGTGGCGGGCGGGGTTCAGAGCGATATCGACGGCGATGGTGAGGGTTTCGGTCGCGGCCCCGCCGGATGGCGTGGCAACAAGGAAGAGAAATGCGCAGGGAGTCGATGCCGGACTGCTGGAGTTGACGCATGCGGACAGGATATTGCCAAGCGTGTTGATCGTTGCGGTGGGTACCTTGCCGTTGCCCGCCCGGGTGGTGGTGCGGGCGCTGGGCTCGCTCACCGTGTCCACCAGGTTGACGGCGGTGGCGAAAGCGTTGGCGATGCCGACTGAATTGGCGGCTCAGGCTCCGATGTGGGTGGGGTCGACGTAAAACTGAGCCAGTGCGTTGGCCGCGGCGACGGTGCTGAGCTCGTTGAGGATCACGAACGTCCCAGAGTTGAGCGAGTTACAGGTGCCAAGCGCGTTCATCAGGGTGATGGCGGTGTTGTTGGTTCCGGGGGCGAGACCGGGATTACCGCCAACGGCGAGCATGTAGACCTGGTCGGAGGCGTTCAAGCAGTTCCAGTCGCCGGTGATGGTGAAGTTGCCGTTGGCGTCCGCAGTGACGTAACTGTTGCCGGAGAGATCGGTCGTTACGCCGGATGCGGAGGTCTGAAGAAGGGACGTTGATGCCGAGCCGTAGCCTGTCTTGCCAGCGGCGAAGAGGTAGATGCGGGAACTGCCCAAGAGCTGATTGCCGCCATGGACATTGCCGCGTAGGGTGACGCCGAGGGAAGCTGCCGAAGCCGCTGGCGTGGATGCGATGTCGACGGCACACCCCAGCATTGAGGTGAGTGCGACGGCGGTGGCAAGAACAGACAAGACCTTCATGAATTCTCCGAAGTAGATGTAGGGATGGGCAGCTACAAGTAACGCCGGAAAGTGGGATAAAACCTATCACGCATGTTAAAAAGAAGGCCCGGATTCGGGTGTTCCGAATCCGGGCCTTCTTCGCGTTCTTTTGAGGCTATGCAGGGCTTGGTTGGCCTTCGTTGAAGCCCGGTTTGGTGGCTTTTTCTGGCTTGAGAATCTTCTGGACGTCGCCGCCGGGGCCGGGGTCGACTGCGGAGAGTGGCGACCGGCCTTCGGGAAGCGCTTTGCCTTCGATGATCAGCTTGATCTCGGCGGCGTCCAGGGTCTCACGCTCCAGCAGGGCCTCGGCCATGCGGTGCATGATGTCGTGGTGCGAGTCGAGAATGGAGTAGGCGGAGCTGTAGCCTTCGTCGACGAAGCGGCGAACTTCAGCGTCGATCTCCTTGGCGGTGTCGTCGGAGAAGTCGCGTGACTGCCCGATCTCACGGCCGAGGAATACCTCCTGCTCCTTCTTGCCGAAGGTCATGGGCCCGAGCTTGGACATGCCATACTCGCAAACCATGGCGCGAGCCAGCGATGTTGCACGCTCGATGTCGCTGCCGGCACCGGTCGTCATCTGCTTGAGGAAGATCTCCTCGGCGCAGCGACCGCCCATCATCATTGCCAGACGGCTCTCCAGGTAGTCGCGGGAGACGGTGTGCTGATCGCCATCGGGCAGGTAGACGGTGACGCCGAGTGCCATGCCGCGGGGGATGATGGTGACCTTGTGGAGCGGGTCAGAATGATCGCGCATCGCAGCGACCAGCGTGTGGCCGGCCTCGTGATACGCGGTGGTCTTGAGCTCGTCAGGGCTGCGCAGCATGGACTTGCGCTCGGCTCCCATCAGAACCTTGTCCTTGGCGACTTCAAAGTCGAACATGTGGACCGACTTGCGGTTGTAGCGGGCAGCGGTGAGGGCGGCCTCGTTGACCATGTTGGCGAGGTCGGCGCCGGAGAAGCCTGGTGTTCCGCGTGCCAGCACGTTGAGGTTCACATCCTCGGCCATTGGAACTTTCTTGGAATGGACGCGCAAAACTTCTTCGCGGCCGCGGATGTCCGGGCGATCAACGACGACGCGGCGATCAAAACGGCCGGGGCGGAGGAGCGCCGGGTCGAGGACGTCGGGGCGGTTGGTTGCGGCGATAAGGATCACGCCGTCGTTGGCTTCAAAGCCGTCCATCTCGACCAGGAGCTGGTTGAGGGTCTGCTCACGCTCGTCGTGTCCGCCGCCGAGGCCTGCGCCGCGGTGACGACCGACAGCGTCGATTTCGTCGATGAAGATGATGCAGGGGGAGTTCTTCTTGCCCTGCTCGAACAGATCGCGGACGCGGGAGGCACCCACGCCGACGAACATTTCAACGAAGTCAGATCCGGAAATTGAGAAGAAGGGAACATTGGCTTCGCCGGCAACAGCGCGAGCGAGCAGGGTTTTGCCGGTTCCCGGAGGTCCGACGAGCAGGACGCCCTTGGGGATGCGGCCGCCGAGGCGCTGGAACTTCTGTGCCTCGCGAAGGAATTCGATGATTTCCTTCAGCTCCTCCTTGGCTTCGTCTACGCCGGCGACGTCCTTGAAGGTGATCTTCTTCTGCTGCATGGAGAGCAGGCGGGCGCGGGATTTGCCGAAGGACATAGCCTTGTTTCCGCCGGATTGCATCTGGCGCATCATGAATAGAAACAAACCAAGAAGCAGTGCAACCGGGAGAAGGCCGACGATGGCGTTCATCCAGAAGCTGGGCGTTTGGTCCTCGTTGGAGATGTCTACGCCGTGCTCGCGCAGCGATTTGTAGAGGTCAGGATAGTTGGCCGAGGTGAGGGCACTCGTAATGACGACGTGGTAGGTCTCTTTCGGTCCCTTGTCTTTATAGTGGGCCGAGACCTTGGTTCCGTTGACGTTCAGGTCCTTGACCTTGCCAGCGTCCACGTCGTTCTGGAACTGCGTGAAGCTGACATTTTCATCGTGGCCTGCGCCGCTGGTCTTGGCGACATAGTTCCAGAGGATGAAGAGGCCGGCGAGTAGCGAGACCCAGAGCAGAAGTTGTTTAACCGTCGAATTCAAGCGGGTTTCCTCAGTTTGGTGCGGGAGCAAGAGCGTTGCGTTCGGCGAACGCTTCAGCCCTTTAGACTTAGACGTTCCGGGCGCCGATTTGGACCACGGGGAGGGCGCAGTGCGTTCATATTGCTTAGATTCTACTCTCAACCCGGACGATTCATGCGCAGGAAACATGACGCTTTTGGGTAGGACTGTAATCGGCTCGATCAGGTTGTCGGAACAACTGAAAGGCGGAGTTCGCGCAGGGTTCGCTGTGCGACCAGATTCTGCGAGAGCTTGAGGGTAGAGCCGGGTTTCTGTGGAACAGTGGGGTCGGGGATGCCGGAGGGCGGGAAGCCGGCGAGGGTCAGAATCCGGGCAGTCTCGTCGAAGCTAAGGCGGGGGCCAAGCTGGCGGGCGGCAGCGCGGATGACGCGGCGACGCAGCGCGGGGTCGAGGGGGCGGAGACGGTCGAGTTCCAACGCGACGGACATCTCGCCGGGGGCTGTAGAGTTGGATCGGCCACCGCCTCGGACGGGGGTTCCGGGGAGGACGAGCTGGGGCAGCAGGCGGGCGAGTTCAGCGGTCCAGCGGGATTCTTCCTCGCGGGCAAGTTCGGCGAGATTGGCTAGGGTCTGATCGACGCTGGGATTTTCGGAGCGCAGGGTAGGGAGGAGTGTGTGACGGAGTCGGTTTCGGGTGAAGGTTTCGTCGGTGTTGCTGGAATCGTCGCGCCAGGGCTGGTTGCTAGCGACGAGATATTCGCGGAGGTCGTCGCGGCGGGTGCGGAGCAGGGGGCGAAGGATTTTTCCGTGAGGGAGCGTGAGTTCGGGGGCGATGGCACTGAGTCCTTCGAGCCAGGCACCGCGCAGGAGCTTCATGAGGACGGTTTCGGCCTGATCGTCGAGGGTGTGGGCGGTGAGGATGTGGGTGGCGGCTCTTTCGGCGAGAAGAGAGTTGAAGACTTCGTAGCGGAGGTTGCGGGCCGCCTCTTCGATCGTTTCACCGTGCGTAGAGGCTCGGGCGGCGGTGTCCACGGGATGAATGCTGAGCGGGATGAAAAGGCGGTCGCAGAGTTCGGCGACGAAGGCTTGGTCGGCGTCGGATTCGTCACCGCGAAGGGAATGATTAATGTGGACGGCGGACAGGCCGACGCCAAGAGCGTTCTTCGGCAGGGTATTCGCGGCGTGGAGTAGCAGGAGGAGCGCGGTGGAGTCGGCTCCGCCGGAGATGGCGGCGCAGACACGGTCGCCGGGGCGGAGCGGGGTGGGGGGCAGGGTGAGCATTGCTGTAGTAAAGATAGCCCGTCGGACGGAAGTTGTTATACTTCGGGGGCTATGCGTGTCTTTGTGATTCTTCCAGCAGCGGGTATCGGGACGAGAATGTCGGCGGGGCAGGCCCATGGGGGCGACAAGCCAGCGACTTCGAAGCAGTTTTTGACCATCGGCGGTGTGCCGGTACTGGTGCACTGCCTGCGTACGTTTGCGGCTATCGGCCGGATCGACGAGATCCTGGTGGCCGTGCGGGGGAGCGAGATGGAACGGGTGACCGACCTGATCTCGCGCTTTGGGCTGGATAGCAAGGTCCGGGTGGTCGAAGGTGGCGAGAATCGGCAGGGGTCGGTTGCGAACGCGCTGGCAGCGCTGAATTGCTCGGACGACGACGTCGTTCTGGTGCACGACGCGGTGCGCCCGCTGATCGATGCGGCGACGATTGAACGGACGATCGATGCGGTGGAGAAGCATGGCGCGGCGATTGTCGGACTGCCGGCGGTGGATACGATCAAGCAGGTGGAACGGACGGCCGATGGGGCCATCATTACGTCAACGATTCCCCGGGAGCGCGTGGTGCAGGCACAGACTCCGCAGGGCGCGCGCTGCGGATTGATGAAACGGGCGTTCGCTGAGGCGGAGGCGGATGAGTTCTCGGGGACGGACGAGGCTAGCCTGCTGGAGAGAGCTGGGATTGGGGTTTGGGTGGTGGCTGGGTCGGCGAGGAATTTCAAGGTGACCATGCCGGGAGATCTGGAACTGGCGGAGTTTTACCTGGGCCACGAGCAAAAAACGTAACACCGATTTACACCGATTCAACCGATCTGAAAGGCGATTTGGATGCACGAACCGAATAGAGCAGGACTGGTTGCTGGGAAGCATGATGATCTGACTCGGGTGGTGATTGGTGTTTTTTATGATGTGTACAACGAATTTGGAATCGGGTTCGTTGAATCCGTTTACAAGGAATGCATGCGGATCGCGCT
>JANXWZ010000125.1 GCA_025350865.1 Rhodanobacteraceae bacterium | reverse complement strand
GGAGCAGGTTTTGCCAGCGCTGGGGGCCGGGCTCGAGCGCGATAACGCCGAGACTGGCGCGGATGAGATTGTCGGAGTCGTGGGGTGGGATGCGGAGTTCGCGGATGTCAGACCGAAGTTGCTCGGCGACTTTGGCGGCGGCCTCGAGTGTGGCATTGGGAAGTAGCAGAAGAAACTCGTCACCGCCCAGTCTGATGGCGCAGTCGGGGCGGGGCACCGCGCCAAGCAGCACGGTGGCGACGCTGCGCAACACCTGGTCGCCGAAGTCGTGGCCGAAGCGGTCGTTGGCCAGCTTCATTCCCTCGAGGTCAAGCGAAATTGCCGATACCGTCACGATGCGTTTGTCGGCGTCCAGTGAGGCTGTGACGGCGGGCAGGCCGTGGCGATTGCGCAGGCGGGTCAGGGCGTCCGTCTGAGCCTTCAGTTTGAGCTGACGGGACAACTCCTCGCTGGCGATCAGGACGAAGCCGAAGGCCGTTCCGCCGTTGATGATAAGGCTGGCGAGCAACCAGATGCTGACAAGCTGGAGCAGGTTTGGAGAGCCAAACTCCTCGTGCTTGCGCATTGCCTCTTCGGCGCGGATCAGGTTGAGGAGGCAATAGCAGAGCAGCAATGCGGCGGTAAAGCTCCGAGCGGACCGACGATTACTGAAGTCGTCGGTCTCACCTGGGTTCAACAGCATCACGGCTGTGACACCGATGATGGCCGACATACTCACGCTCATCGACGACACAAATATGCGGTACGGGCCGTGGAGGGCACCTATGGCCAGCATGACGACGACGCCTACTGCGGTGATGGCTTGCTGCGTCCGCCACAGCCGGCGAGGCTCGCGGATGACTTCTGCAAAGGCGCGATGGAGGCTGAGGAAGCCAACCAGGACGGCGGAGTTGGACAGAATTTCGACTGGCTTCGATAGGTCTGTCCCGTAGATGAGCAGGATCAGCATGACGAACCCGCGCAGCGCATTGGCCCACGCAAACCAGCTTCCTCCCCAGATGCGCCCATGGCTCCGCCCCGTAATCACGATTGCGATGACGTAGAGCAAAAAGAAGAGGAGGTTTGCCTGGGTTAGGGTTGTCGAATCCATTGATCTTGCCTCGGCCGGTAGTACGTTTAGGTGGTCGCTGAGAACAGATGATTAAAAGTATCCCTAACCGGCCCGGTTCTGTGGTCGCGGATCGTTGGACGACAATAATGAGGATGGTTCGCATCCTGTCCGGTTTCCGTGAATCTAACCCCTCAAGCGGGCCAGTTCAGATGCGTAGTTAGCGTACGGCAGGGATTCAACAGGGGACTATACCTCGGAGGATGCAGACTGTGGCAGCAGATGTTAGGTCAAGAGATGTTTGGACACGCACCGGATTTCGGGCTGTGGGCCTGGTTGCACTGAGTACTGCGTTCCTCGCGGTCACGGGCTGCAGGTCGAACGCGGCTCCACCTCCTCCAGCGCCGCAGGCCATGCCGGTAATGGTGGCTCCGGTGTCTTTGAGTTCGGTGCCGACTGCGGACACTTATGTCGCCACGATCAAGAGCCGACGGTCGGCAACGATTTCGCCGCAGGTTGACGGCAACATTACAAAGATCTTCGTGGTGAGCGGACAGTCGGTGAAGGCTGGTCAGGAGTTGATGCAGATCGACCCGCTGAAGCAGACCGCCGCCGTGGAGCAGCAGGCCGGCACCCAGGCACAGGCGAACGCCTCCTACCAGTTCAACAAGGCTGAGGTTGATCGGCAGAAGCGGCTTTTCGAGGCCGGCATCACGTCGCGCCAAGCATATGACACGGCAGTGCAGCAGTTTGAGAGCTCAAAGGCCGCCTATGACGCCACCGCAGCCGGAACCGCGACTCAGAAGAGGCAGCTGGCCTATTACCAGATTCGAGCGCCGTTTGCGGGAATCGTCGGCGATATACCGGTGCATGTGGGCGACTATGTGACGCAGGCTGGCGCGCCGGCGAGCATGCTGACGACCGTCGACGATCCGGCCGGATTGGAGGCTTATATTTACGTTCCGACTGAAAGGCTTTCGCAGGTGAAAGTGGGTCTGCCGGTAGAGATTCTAGACTCCGCCGGAAACATCCTGACGAAGTCGGTTATTTCCTTTGTGTCGCCACAGGTGGAGAACGGGATCCAGGGACTGTTGGTAAAGGCGGAAATTGCGTCGGGCAGCAAAGTTCGTACGCAGCAGGTGGTGAATGCGCGTGTGACGTGGAGCTCGACGCCCAAGCCGACGGTGCCGGTACTGGCCGTCACTCAGATTGGCGGGCAATCGTTCGTATATGTGACCAAAGCTGCGGGGCAGGGCTTGGTGGCGCATCAGGTTCCCGTGACGCTCGGTGATACGTTGGGCAACATCTATCCGGTACTTGGCGGCCTGCAACCGAGCGATCAGGTGATCGTGTCGGGGCTTCAGTTTATCGGTGAAGGCGCTCCCGTGAAGCCGATGCAGGGACCGCCGCAGGCCACTAAAGTTCAATAACGGTTACAAACTGCAGACACTCGTAATGGGTCTGTAACAGTGAGGCTTTCCAGTTGGTAGACTTTTTCATTCGGCGTCCGGTGTTCGCGACAGTATGCGCGCTGCTGATCATTCTGGCGGGCGCAATCTCCATTCCTACGCTGCCGATTTCGCTGTACCCGCAGCTGGCACCGCCGCAGGTGGTGGTCACTTCGAATTACGTTGGCGCGAACTCCGCCATTGTGGAGTCGGCGGTGACGATTCCGCTGGAGCAGTCGATCAATGGCGTCGAGGGTATGCGCTACATGTCGTCGGTCTCGGCCAACGACGGTACTTCGGCGATTACGGTTACGTTCAATACCGGTTACGATTTGAATATCGCCGCGGTAGACGTGCAGAACCGCGTATCCTCGGCGGCTGGGCGGTTGCCCGCAGCGGTGAACAGCACCGGTGTCAGGATCACCAAGGCGAACGCCAACTTCGTGTTGGTGGCGGGTTTCCTCTCGCCGGATCATTCGCTGTCTGACCAGTTCATCTCGAATTACATCGACGTCTATGTTCGCGACGCGATCAAGCGTGTGCCCGGCGTCGGCGATGTGCTGGTGTTCGGCGAACGCAAGTATGCGATGCGCGTCTGGCTCGATCCGGGGAAGCTCGCCGCACGTGGGCTGACCGCGCTTGACGTCACCAATGCGCTGCAGGAGCAGAACGTCGAAATTGCCGCCGGTCAGGTTGGATCGCCGCCGAACAGCGGCACGCAGGACTTCCAGATGGCCGTGCGCGTGGTCGGGCGCCTGACCAACCCGAAAGAGTTCGAGAACATCGTGCTCAAGAATCAGGAGAGCCTAGCGAAGGGCAACGGCGCGGGTCTTGTTCTACTGAAGGATGTTGGGCGAGCCGAAATTGGCGCCGAGAATTATGCGACATCGCTGAAGTTCTCAGGAGGCGATGCCGTCGGTGTGGGTATTCAACAGCTCGCCACGGCGAATGCACTGGACGTATCGAAGCAGTGCAAGGCAGTTCTTGCGGAGTTGAAGAAGTCGTTCCCGCCGGGTATGGATTACGTGGTCGCAGTCGATACGACGCTGGTGGTGTCGGACTCGATCCGCGAGGTATTGCTTACGCTGGTCGAGGCCATCGTCATCGTCATCGTCGTCATCTTCCTGTTCCTGCAGGATTGGCGTGCGACCATCATCCCGGCAGTGACGATTCCCGTTTCGTTGACTGGCACATTTCTGTTCGTCAAGCTCTTCGGCTTCTCCATCAATTCACTCACGCTGTTTGGAATTACACTGGCGACCGGTCTGGTGGTGGACGACGCAATCGTCGTCATTGAGAACGTGCAGCGGCACATTTCCGAAGGAATGTCCGACACGCATGAGGCGACAAGCCTGGCCATGCGCGAGGTGACGAGCGCCGTGATTGCGACGTCGCTGGTGCTGATCTCGGTGTTCGTTCCGGTCAGCTTCTTCCCCGGGACGACCGGTATTCTCTACAAGCAGTTCTCGCTGACCATTGCGTTTGCGATTGCGATTTCAGCGTTCAACGCTCTGACCTTGTCGCCCGCGCTGGCTGCGATTCTGTTGCGTCCGGAGCAGCACCATGGCGGAATTCTGAAGTGGATCGATAACGGGATCAAGGGGCTGGGCCGCTGGTATGCCTCCTTCGTCACCTTCCTCGTGATGCGCATGAAGGCCGTGGTGTTTGTGCTCTTTATGATTGGACTGGGCGCGACATACTATATTTACAACGCGGTGCCGACGGCTTTTGTACCAGCCGAAGATCAAGGCTACTTCCTGTGCATCGTCCAGACGCCGCCGGGTGCGTCTTTGAGCTACACGGCAGACGTTGCGGATAAGGCGTCGGAGATCATTCGCAGGAATCAGGATGTTTACGGAACTTTTTCGGTGATGGGCTTCTCGCAATCTGGTGGAGCAAGCCCGAACGCCGGCCTGATCTTTGCCCCGTTGAAGCCGATCGATGGGCGCACCAAGCTCGGCAAGGGGCACACTGCCAAGGAGATCGTGGCCGATATCGCACCGAAGCTGTTTCAGGTTCCGGGCGGGATTGTGGTCGCCGTGGAGCCGCCTGCGATTCAAGGCATCGGATCTCAAGGAGGCTTCCAGTTTGAACTGCAGGATGCGGGCCGGAACTCTTTTGGCGACATCAGTAACGTCGTCCAAAAGATGATCGGATCGACGCGGGTTCCGGGTGCGAAGCTGATCAGCCTGTACTCGCCTTACACGGCCAACGATCCCCAGATCGCGGTGACCGTGGACCGTGAGAAGGCCAAGGCGATCGGGGTGACGATGCAGCAGATCACTGCGGCCATGGGTACGTTTATGGGTTCCTCGTATGTGAATGATTTTGACTTCAACAATCGTTCTTATCGCGTGTACGTCCAGGCGGATGCGCCCTTCCGCAAAACGTCGACCGACCTCCGGCAGTACTATGTGCGATCATCCACGGGCGCCATGGTGCCGCTCGATAACCTGGTGACGATCAACCTAACGTCGGGGCCGCAGGTAATCTACCACTACAACCTGTTCCGGTCGGCGGAAATTGACGGCTCCCCTGCGTTGGGATTGTCGTCGGGCCAGGGCCTTTCTGAGATGCAGAGTCTCTTCAACAAGAACAAGCTGCAGGGCATGACGTTCTCGTGGACGGGGTTGGCGTTGGAAGAGGTCGAGTCTGCCGGCAAGGCGATCATCATCTTCGGGCTTGGGCTGCTGGTGGTGTACCTGACGTTGTCGGCTCAGTATGAGTCGTTTGCGCTGCCGTTCATCATTCTGCTGGCGGTGCCGATGGCCATCCTCGGAGCGCTGGGCATGGTCGCCATGCGCGGCCTGGTGGACGACGTCTATGTGCAGATCGGACTGGTGATGCTGATCGGATTGTCGGCCAAGAACTCGATCCTGATTGTCGAGTTCGCGGAGCAACTCCGCGGGCAGGGCCGCACGATTGTAGAGGCTGCGATTGAGTCTGCAGAGCTTCGGCTGCGGCCAATCCTGATGACGTCGTTTGCGTTCATTCTGGGCGTCCTGCCGCTTTACTTTGCGACAGGCGCTGGAGCTTTGGGACGGCACTCGGTTGGTACAGCGGTCGTGGGCGGCATGTTGCTCTCGACGGTGCTCAACCTGGCGTTTATTCCGGTACTGTACGTACTGCTGAAGAGCTTCCTCGAAGGGTTTGGGAAGAAGAAACCGGAGCAGCAGGTGGTGATCGATCCAGGCCATGAACTCGAGTCGCAGACAGCCTGAAGCGGAGTAGGATTGCGGAATGGCTGAGTCGTGGGTCTTTGGCGCGAATGATCCGGAGCTTGGGTTTGGGCTGAACCACCTTCCGTTTACCGCGTTTGTCGATCCGACGAGCGGACGGCGCAGGTTGGCAGCTGGCATCGGGGCTTGCCTGCTGGATCTTGTCGCCGCCGAGGATGTGGCTCAGTTCCCATCCACGATGGACGAGTGGATGAGGCAGGGACCAGATGCCTGGGCGGCGCTGCGAGCGAGCCTGCAGTATCTGTTGAGTCGTGAGAACAAGGATCGCAAGGTGCTCGAAGCCGCATTACTGCCGATCGCCGGCACGGTGCTGGAGAACCCGTGTGCGATTCGCAACTACACAGATTTCTACGCCTCACGGAATCACGCGATGCGGGTAGGCGAGATGTTTAGGCCGGAGAAGCCGCTGCTTGAAAACTATGACTGGGTGCCGATCGCCTATCACGGGCGGGCAAGTTCGGTGGTGTCGAGTCCGGCGGCAGTGCGGCGGCCAATGGGCCAGATCAGAGGCGATGTTCGGCCACGATTTGGACTGACGGAACGGCTGGATTACGAGTTGGAGCTGGGGTATTTTCTTGGTACCGAGAACCCATTGGGTGAGCCGGTGCCGGTGGCAGACGCAGATAAGCGGCTGTTCGGGTTGAGCCTGTTGAACGACTGGTCGGCTCGAGATATTCAATCGTGGGAGTACCAGCCCCTGGGGCCGTTTCTGGGCAAGAATTTTTGCACGAGCGTGTCGCCATGGGTCACGCCGATGGCTGCGCTGGAGCCATTTCGATGTTCGGCCGTTGCCCACCCGGAGGGGATGCTCGGGTACCTGCAGGAGGCTGGGCAGGGTGTCTCACTGCGGCTGGAAGTTCGGCTTTCTACTGCGAAAAGCCGGGCTAGAGGGATGGCCGATTTCACGATCACCAGGACGGATTCGGCGGAACTCTATTGGACTCCGGCGCAGATGGTCGCGCACCACACGTCGAATGGCTGCAATTTGCTGGCAGGGGATTTGCTGGGATCGGGGACCGTCTCGGGGGCGACACGCGAAGAGGCCGGGTGTCTGCTGGAACTGACGGCCTTGGCGCCATTCTCGCTCCCAAATGGGGAGATGCGGCAGTTTCTTGAGGATGGGGATGAGGTGACTCTCGTCGGGTGGGGCGAGGCGGCGGGCGAAATTCCTGTGAGACTGGGGGACTGCCGGGGGCGGGTCAATGTGACACCGGGTTCCAGGTAGGCCAAGGCTTTAGCGTTGGCACTCTCGGGGACCGAACACTATCGGGCTTTAGCCCCTGGAGTATGCCTTCTCGGCGCGCATGAGATCAGGCCAGCTGGCTCGGCGTAAGGTCGATCAGGTGCTCGCATTTTGTATGGACGTGGGGGTACTCAGCGTAGAGCTTGCGGCCTGGATTGTTCGCGATGTACAGCTTCTGCGCAACGAAGTCTGACAAGTCGCGAATGCGGTGTTCGTGGTGGCCGCTGTGCCAAATCTCGCCGGGAGATTGCTCCCTTACTTCGAAGGAATAGCCACCCTTGACGAACTGGATTGCCTTTGCAGTGGATACATCGATGGCGGGAGTGATGAGGATGTGGACGTGATCGGGCATGACAACGAAGGCGTGGAGGAGGAACTTTCCGGAATCGCGATAGCGAAAGAGCGTGGCGATGAAGACTTCGGCGTTGGCTGTCCGTTGAAAGTGGCGATGCTGCTGGAATGTTGAGATTGTGATGGCGTAGGTGCTCTGGGATTGGCGGATAGTGGCCATGTAGAGAGAGCATACCCCTGGGGCTAAAGCCCCAGTTTTTTGGACGGCTGTAGAGGGCCAAACCTGAAGGCTTGGCGTACCTAGAAGCCAGGGCAGAGACAGCCTAGCGGTAGGACTCGTCGCCGGATCCGTCGTGGCTTACAACACTTCGGCAGGTCTGAGAGATATGGTGTGGATCGCTCGTCACACAGTCTCCGCCAGAATTAGTTGAACCCTCTGCGGCTGCGGGTCTTTGGGTCTTCGAAGTCGCGTTCGCGGATGCGTTCGCCGAAGTTGGCGGCATCGTTGTTGCGCTGCTTCTTTTCGGCGGCGGAGAAGGCTCGCTCTTCGCTGCGGCTGATGCGCTTGTGAGCCGTCATGCCCTCGAGCAGGAACTCGGCGGCGGAGACTGCGACCTCAGGCTTGGACTTGGAGTTGATCTGTAGTGGCGAAAGTTTTTCGAGCAAGCCCTGAATCTGCTTCAGCTCGGCGAGCGAGGCGGCGGAGGGCTGCGTGTCGTTGAGCTGGACGGTGCCGCCAAGGTTGAACCACTGTTCAATCTGCTGCGTGTTGACGCCGGGAAAATGGGAGTCGAAGACCGAGGCTACTGCCGTCCGGATGATCTCGCGGACGACGGTGTCGGCACCCTTCATCTCGCCCTCGTATTCGAGTTCAATCTTGCCGGTGATGCCCGGGAGCGCGGCGTAGATATCGCCGACCCGGGGCACAACGAGACTCTCACCATGGGTGAGTGCCCGGCGTTCGGCATTCGAAACCACCAGCTCCATGGTGGAGATGGGCAGGCGCTGCGAGACACCGGAGCGCTTGTCGACCTTTTTGTCCTCGCGGGCGGAAAAGGCGATCTGCTCGACGATCTGACGAATGTAGAACGGAATCTGGATGGCGTCGATGGTCTGGTCGGAACCGTAGCTGCGGGCCGTCCAGGCCTCCTGTTCGGTGATCGAAATTCCCTCTTCGATTGACTCTGGGTAGTGGGTGCGAATCTCGGAGCCGATACGGTCCTTGAGCGGAGTGACGATCTTGCCTCGCGCGGTATAGTCCTCGGGATTGGCGCTGAAGACGAGCGCTACGTCGAGTTCGAGCCGGACGGGGTAGCCCTTAATCTGCACGTCGCCCTCCTGCATGATGTTAAAGAGCGCGACCTGGATCTTGCCGGC
>JANXWZ010000079.1 GCA_025350865.1 Rhodanobacteraceae bacterium | reverse complement strand
GCATGATCCAAAGACGAACAACCCGCGCGAAAAGTCTTAAACTCGCCAAGCACAGAAGCTATTTCAACAAGTTCCTAGACGACGCCGGACCAAACCCTCTTACACCAACAATCATGAACAATCCATCTAACGCCCTACCGGGTGCTTGCACCAATCCCGATGTGCCAACAAGCGAGGCGCAAGCAAGTGACGCTTCAGCAGTAAGGGGCTGTACGCAGCAATATAAGCAGACTGTCACGCCGCCTACACCCCCGCCACCGGGACCGCCCGACTTGTTCGCCCCCGACTACGGGGGTACTTGTTATTACCTCGTGACGACAACTTATTACTACCTTGGCGATGATTACATAGGTCAAACCTCAGAGGTCACCTGGTCGACCTGCACCAACTAACAAGAAACAGACGCATCTATAATGAGGATCACTATGAGTTTTTTGACGATAAGCGCTCGGGCACTCTGCATTGGCCTTCTCCTTACCACAGGAGCTTCAGCTCAACAGCCCTCCAATGGGCAGAAAACCCTTCCACCTGCTCTCATTAGGAAGCTATTGCGCGAACCTCATGGCATCGAGAAAATGAGCAGTCTTATTGGGGACGTAGTCCTGAACGAAGACGAAGAGCAATGGGGGGAGCATACGTTAGCTACGTTAACCCGCGATAGCGATCTCATCGTCTCCGGACAAGTCATAGAACGTACAAGCAGTTTAAGCGAGGATGGGGATGATATCACCTCCATATACGACGTAGTGGCTCCGGATGTGCTCAAGGGGAGGGCAGTATCGAAAGTTCGATTTATCACCCGTGGCGGTTCTTTAACTCTCCCGAACGGCCACGTCGCCACCTTGACCGTCCCCGCATCGCAGCAGTTGGTTCTCAACCGGTCCTACATTCTATTTCTCAAAAAGCAGGGCGACTTTTATGTCCTGATGCAAGGTACTCAGGGTATTCTGCCAATCGATGACGAGCGACGCCTTCACGTGAGCTCCGCGCGACTCGGCCGCAGCTTGGCTCTGCGAAGGGACGTAGAAGGCCAACGCGAAGAAGTTATTGCAAACAAGATCCGACGCGATCAATAAGGGATAGCAGAGTACCGGGCTCAGCGCATTCTGCCCTGATGAATTGGCACCAATCTCCGTGAACTACCTCTGACACATCGGGCAATACACCGTAGTCCGTCCGCCCACCACGACCTTCTTCAACCCCGTCCCGCAGTCCTTGCAATCCTCGCCGGCCCGGCCATACACCTTGTGCTCCAGTTGGAAGAAACCCCGCACGCCATCCGCATCCACGTAATCCGATACCGAAGACCCGCCCAGCTTGATGGCGTTCTTCAGCACACCAACCAGTTCCGTCCTCAACCGCAGGAGCTCCGCCCGGGTCAGACGGCCAGCCTGCCGGCGAGGCCGAATCTTCGCCCGAAACAGGCTTTCATCGGCGTAGATGTTGCCTACCCCATGCAGTAGAGCCTGATTCAGCAAAGCTGCCTTGATGGCCAGCTTCCGCCCGCGAAACAGCGCGACAAAGTCATCCTCGCCGATGGTCAGGGGCTCCGCGCCCGGCCCCTCATAGGCCGCAGCCACCGACAACCGCCCAAACCGCCGTGCATCGACAAACCGAAGCTCATTGCCTCCACTCAAACTCAGGACCGCATGGGTGTGCGGAGGCAGCGGAACCTCGGGCGAGGAGACCAGAAGACGCCCCGTCATCCCAAGGTGGACAAGAAACTCGCCTCTGCTTCCTAGCGATACGGCAATCGTCTTGCCCACGCGCCGTACCCGTTCGATGCGGGCGCCGGTCAGCACCGCCTCAATCTCGCTTTCAGGCGACTTGAACGTCTGTGGCTTCCCACTGGTCCACACCCGCTCGATCAGCTGCCCGTGAACCCGCTCGTGCACCCCATTCGCAACGGTCTCAACCTCTGGCAACTCCGGCATAGAACAAGCATACCGACAAGCGTAAAATCCCTCCATGCAGACGATTCCCAGCGACTTCCTTGCCTTCTCCATCACGCAACTGCGCCTCGCCGAAACCCAGATCCAGCGCTGCGTCGCCCAGCTCTCAGAAGATCAACTCTGGCATCGCGGCGGTGACCACGAGAACTCCATCGCCAACCTGCTGCTCCATCTCGAAGGCAACATGCGCCAATGGATTCTGCATGGCGTTGCCGGTCAGCCCGACGTCCGCGTGCGCGACGAGGAGTTTGCGCTCGCCCCCACGATGTCTGGCGCTCAGGCTCACGCAACCTTCACCGCAACCCTTGCGGAGGTTTGTAACGCCCTCGCTGGAGTGACGGACGACCAACTACTTCGCCTGACCGACCCGCAGCCCAGGCCGAACATTCCACCGTGCACCATGCTCGGTGCCATCTACCGCGTGGTTTGCCACGTCCATCATCACTCCGGGCAGATCATCCTGCTCACCAAACAGTTCGTCGCCCGCGATCTCGACCTCACTCTGCCACGCAAACGCTAGCGGTTTTCTTCCGCCCAGTAGCTGCTCCGCGCCGTGACCTTCACACCCTCGCGGTTTGAGGTTAGTGTCAACGCGTGCAGCCCCGGATGCGGATTCTGCGGCACAAAGCTCAGCATGTAGCGGTTCGGCACATGGTTGGAGAGCGTGTGCAGCCCGCGCACCAGGCCTTTCTCATCCTTGAAGCCGAAGTACTCGCCGCCCGTCAGCTTCGCCACCGTCTCCGGCACGTCCTTCTTCATGGAGCTTACCGCCGCCACAAACGCCATCTTGGCTAGTGCCAGCGGCGGAGCCAGCAGGCTCAGGCAGTCATACCCCTGCGACGCGACACTCTTCTTCGGCTTATTGCCCTCGGCATCCGGTTTGCGACTCATGCAGCCACCCGCCGGGCCCGGCGTGTCGTCCACCCCCGGCAAGGCCGCCGCCGCTCGCCGCGTATCCCCGCCCACAGACGAAAACCCGAAGCTGTAGATCGCTGTATTCGTATCGCTCACTGCGCGAACCGCATCCTCCAGCGTCGTCTTGCTCTTATGGTCGTGCGTCTCGCTGAACATCAGGATCGCCCGCCGATAGCGCATCGGCTGATTCCGTAGCAGGTCCACCGAGAACTTCAGCCCGTCCAGCACCGCCGCACCTTCATCTCCCGCTTCGAGCTTTTCAAGCGCGTCGCCCACCTTCGTCATGCTCCTGGTGAACGGCTGCAGCACCTCCGGCTCGCTGTCGAAATCCACCACGGCCACCGTGTGCTCCACTCCGCCAATCACCGTCTCGATCGAAGTCTGCAGCCCGCGATACTCCCGCAGGTGCTTTGCGCCATCCCCGCCCGATTCCACCAGGATCACGAGCGCCAGCGGTCGCTGATCCGCATCCTCTTCCAGCCGCATAGGCTGAACCACGCCGTCGTCGGTCAGCGTGAAGTCATCGGCAGTCAGCGTGAACACCGGCTTGTTATCTCCGGTCGTCACCAGCGCGGGAACCAGCACCAGCGCCGTCCCGGTCCGCAGCGTCGTGATCGCCTGCTCCGGCTCCTGAGCTGCAGCCGAGATCGCGACCAGCCCACTCAAAACCACAGCCGCTCCGATCGACCTAACTCGCCGCATCCACCACCATCCTTGCCGTGAGTATAAGCCGCGTGAATTCACGGTGCACCGAAAGTGGTACTCACTTTTACCGGTTACCTAGGTAACATCAGGGAATTCCGCGCGATCGCTGCGCACTGGGGCCCTTCAAATGCGATTCCTTCTTTCTGCCGTCACTCTGCTTATTGCCTCCATCTTCCCCGCGGTCGCTCACGCCAATCCGATCTACCCGATCATCGGCGGCGCTGGCGGCTTCTCCGGCTCCGGCACACTCACCGCATCCGCCAACGGCGACGGCAGCTACACCATCGTCGGCATCACCGGCACTGGCGTCACTGGCCTGATCAACGCCGGCGGTTTCAACTCGAACGACAACAAGCTCTTCCCGGGGACTTCGAACTTGCTCGACGGCAGCGGTTTTTCGTTCACGGATTCGATGGGCAATACCGACTTCGAGATCAATATCGCCTCTAACGGCGCAGGCAGCTACTTCCTTTATCTCTTCGATTCGGACGGCTACTCCGTGACACTGCCGGTTGACCTCACACTGGACAGCGCCACGACGCAGCCCCTGGTGCGGTCGAATCGATTCGCGTTCTTCAACCACCAGCCCTCCGCTCCGGTCACGCAGGACTTCACCTTCAGCTTCGACACCCTCCCGCAGACACCGGAACCGTCCAGCATTATGTTCCTGGGCACGGGCCTGGCTGCTGTTGCCGGGGTTGCACGCCGTCGACTCACGCGTTAGTCGAAGTCTCGTCTCAAGCAAATCGGTCCTCTCCGTCGCCGGAGAGGACCGATTTTGATTTGCGCCCGGAAGCCTAGCGTTTGCCGTCAGTCACCGCGGCCAGCACCCGGTCGATCGCCACGCGCGCCCCCAACCCCGGTCCCTTCAGGATGTTCCACGCATTCACCACGATCACAATGTCATAGTCCGGAATGACCAGCGGAGCCTGCCCGCCAAATCCCGACCCTCCAAACACCAGCCGTGGATCATCCTTGCCGTACGGATAGAGCCACCACAGCAGCCCGTATTTGACACCGGTCTTTTCGCTCACCGTGACCGCCGGCGTAATGGTCGTCTTCACCCAATCCGCACCGACGACCTGCCTGCCTTCCCACATGCCGCCGTGCTGAAACAGCACCATCAGCTTGGCCAGGTCGTGCCGCTCCAGATACAGCCCGCCTTCGGTATCCGCCAGCCCCATCGGAGTTCGCTTCCAGAACCAGTGCTCGATCCCGACGGGCGCAAACAGATATTTCGCCGCATACTCCTCGATGTCCTGCCCGGTCGCCTTCTGGAAGATATACGCCAGTGCTTCCGGAGCGCCGTCGTTGTAGTAAAAACTGGCCCCGGGATCTTCTTTCATTGGCTGGTCGATGAAGAACTGCACCCAATCGGCCGACGCCTCCATGATGCTGGCGGCGTTGCGCGGATCGCTGTACGGAAAGTCGTCCTGCCACAGCTCGCCGGTGGTCATCGTCAGCAGGTTGCGGATGGTCATCTTCCGCTTGCGCTCGTCGACGTTCGCGACCTTGCTCTCGTCGAAGTACTTCAGCACCGGCGTATCCAGCGACGGAAACTCGCCCCGAGTCACGGCCACGCCAATCACCGCCGAAGTCACGGACTTGGTCACCGACTGCATTGAATGGAGCTGGCCGCCGTTGCGGTAGTACGGATGCCACCACGGATTGAAGTAGTTAAACGGACCACCAAAGTCGTGCGCATTCAGTGCGCCATTCGTCTTGGCCTCGGTGCCATAAATTTTTGCGTAGTCATGCGAGTAGGTGTGATCGAAAGCGACCTTGCCGTGCCGCAGAATCAGTAGGCTATCGACGTTGCCATACTTCCCGCTTTTGATGTCCGCATCGAAGGCCGCAAGCGCAGCGGCGTCCAACCCCACAGCTTGAGGAGTTGCAACCGGCCAGGACTTGCCCGGAGCAAGCTGTGCCTGAGACGCAAGCGTTACCAACAGAACAACCAAAGCAAGACGCACGAAAACCTCCGGATAGTCCGGCCAGACTACCACGAAGATTTCGCGCCGCCTAAACGCTGACTGTTACCCGCATGAACGTTGCGGCAATCGCCAGACCATCGCCAGTCCGCGTGTTGTGTCTCTCAGCGGCGGCCACGAGCTGCTCCTGCAACTCATCGGTCTTGCCGTTCTTCTCCGCAGCCTCGAATGCGTTCATGGTTGGTCCGTAGAACTTCCGCAAAGTCCAGATCATATCTGCGGGGCTCTTTTCGTCCGACGAAAAGCTGAAGACATCCTTTACGACTGAAATCTTCTCCTGAGGCACACCGGCTGCGACGAATCGCTCGACGATGTCGCCCTCGACGCCCCACTTCATCGGGCTGATAAATCCTTCCGGAGGAGGAGGAGTAAACGCTGCACTGATCTTCAGAACGTCCGAGATGAGCGATGTCGGATCACCGGGAATCCAGTTCCCCATGACGACGCGGCCGCCGGGCTTAGTCACTCGCACCATCTCCTTCGCCACGTCGAACGGCTTCGGCGCAAACATCGCCCCAAAGATCGAAATCGACAGGTCGAACGAGTCATCTGCAACGCCTTCCAAGTTGCAGGCGTCGCCTTCCTCAAACGTAAGGTTGGTCAGGCCAAGCGCTGCCGCCCGCTTGTTCCCAGCCGCAACCAGAGGCGTCGAGATATCGATTCCCCTGACTGTCGCGCCCATCTGCGCCATCGGGACCGCAGTTGTTCCATCGCCGCAACCCAGGTCCATGACCTTCATCCCGGGGTTAATCCCAAGCGAAGCCGCCAAAGTCGAGCCAGACTCCCGCATCATCGAAGCGATTTCGGTGAAATCGCCCTTCTCCCACAAAGCTTTATTGGGGTTCATCATCTCTCCTGAACTTGCTATGAATTTCGAATGTGTTGCCTGCAGTTCCCTAACGTTAACGGCATCAAGAAGCATTTCTCCGGGCCCGTGTCGTGCGCAGTATAAAATGAATTATGGGCACCAGCTTATCAGCTAGTGCACTCCTACCCGAAGATTTTCCGGAGCATCTCCAAAGTGTCCAAAACTCAGCGCCAGTCCGCCGTCATCCTGGGAGCCCAGTGGGGCGATGAAGGCAAGGGCAAGATCGTCGACGTCCTTTCCGAACGCTTTAACGTCGTCGCCCGTTACGCCGGCGGCCACAACGCCGGACACACCGTCATCATCCACGGCAAGAAGTTCGTCCTTCAGCTGATCCCGTGCGGCGTCCTGCGCCCCGGCTGCAAGGGCGTCATCGGCAACGGCGTGGTGCTGGACCCCGCAGCCTTCCTCGGCGAAGTCAAGAAGCTCCGCGAAGCCGGCCTGCCCGTCGACGGCCAGCTTTTCGTCTCGGACCGTGCCCAGGTCATCCTGCCGTACCACCGTATGATCGAGCTCGCCGCCGAGACCGCACCCGGCCGCACCAAGATCGGAACCACCCGCCGCGGCATCGGCCCCGCCTACGAGGACAAGATCCATCGCAACGGCCTCCGCGTCGTCGACCTGCTGAACTCCTCCCTGCTGCGGACCCACATCCAGAACGCGTGCCACGAGAAGAACACCATCGCCCACGCGCTCTTCGGCACCGAGCCGCTCGACCCCAAGGCCATGTACGAGGAGTACGCACGCCTCGCCGAGCAGGTCGCCCCCTTTGTCACCGACACGGCAGTGATGCTGAACGACGCGATCACCAACGGTGACAAGGTGATGTTCGAAGGCGCACAGGGAGCCTTGCTGGACATCGACCACGGAACCTACCCCTTCGTCACCAGCAGCTCGGCGACGGCTGGCGGCGCGGTCACCGGCACCGGGGTCGGCCCTACTCGCATCGGCACCGTCATCGGCGTCACCAAGGCTTACGTCACCCGCGTCGGCGAAGGGCCCTTCCCAACCGAAATCGACGGCTACTCCGCCGACCTGCTGCGCGCCCGTGGCCAGGAATACGGTGCCGTCACTGGACGTCCGCGCCGCTGTGGCTGGCTCGATCTGCCGCTGCTCCGCTACTCCAACATGATCAATGGCACCGAGTGGCTCGTCATCACCAAGATGGACGTGATGGACGAGTGCGCGGAGATTCCCGTCTGCACCTCCTACGAGATTGACGGCAAGGTCACCGATAAAATCCCCGCCGACATCCGCGGCTTTAAAGCCATCAAGCCCATCTACACCACCATGAAGGGCTGGAGTTCTTCGACCGAAGGCATTACTGAGTGGGATAAGCTCCCGCAGCTCGCTCAGGATTATCTCCGCTTTGTCGAGCGCGAGACCGGCGCGAAAATCGGCATGGTTTCTACCGGTCCTGACCGCACCCAGACCATTGTGATGCCCGACTTCGAACAGGCGCTGAACGCATAAAACCAAGACGTAGCACCGATTGCACCGATTAAAAAGGCGATCTAAGACCGAAAGCTTTATCGTTTTGATCGCCTTTCAGATCGGTGCAATCGGTGTTAAGCTTTTCTTTCTTCCACCTCTGAGGACTCTCCCATGGTCAGCTTCACCGTCCGCATGCGCTTCGATCCAAAGGAACTCGACGAAATCCGCAAGAATCTCGAGGCGTTGACGATCGGCTCGCGCCAGGAACCCGGCTGCGTCAGCTATATCGCCCACTTCCTCGCCGATGACCCCACCACTGTCCTCATCTACGAGCAGTATGTCGACGACGCCGCACTCGACCACCACCGCACCACAGCCCACTTCAAGGAACACGCCATCGGCGGCCTCTTCCAGGGCATGAAAGACCGGCACGTCGAAAACCTCGTCGCGGTAGCCTGACGTCTTCCCAGCCTCCCACAAAAGTTCACTTTGACTCCATGTGCGCACTGGCTTAGTATCCCCGGTAAGTCATGACGCACACCAAACTCCATCCGCGCATTCAAGCCATATCGGGCACCCGCCTGGTCTGGCTAGCTGCGGTCCTGGTGTTTGCGGCAATCGCGAATGGCCAGGCGGCTCAGCATAAGCAGAAAGCGGCAAAGTCTGCCAAGGAACAGATCCAGACACTCGAACTCCAGTGGCGCGACGCGACCGTCGCGGGCGACGTCACAACCATGGACAAGCTGCTTTCGGACGACTACGTCGGAATCAGCTGGACCGGTCAGGTGAACACCAAGATGATGCAGCTCGACCGCATCCGTACCCGGACCATAGCTGTTGGAAAGATGGAGCTCAACGATACCAAAATCAAGGTCGTTGGCCCGATCGCCATTGTCACCACGCGAGCCACTGTTGCAGGATTCAGCGACGGGGCGGATATCACCGGCGATTTCCGCTATACCCGCATCTATCAGCGCGTACCGTCCGGAGCCTGGAAGATCACTAACTTTGAGGCGACACGCGTCCCGTCCGGCGATCGGGTCCGGCGTCATGGGCCACCGCCACCACCGCCGCCCGCCTAGCCCGTCCCTTTGTTTGTCATCCCGCAGGAATTTGCGGATGTAGTTGCTTTAGCGATCACAGCGCGCCTGCGTGAATTTCGCTGCCCTATGCTCTCTGCCGCCATTTTGAGTCGATTCAAAAGGAAAACCCCGCTTTGGCGGGGTCTTTGTGCTCCCTCAAACTGCGCCGTTTAAGCGATCTTACCGACCGGCATCAAATCGCCCGAATTCATCCTGAGGGACCCGGGAACGTTCAACCCCAGCAGTCGCCGCGTCAACGAACGTGTAACACCCGTGATGCGGGCATCCTCAGGCTCTTGTGGGAGCCGTGCGAAACGGCTCTTTGCCAGCGAAAGCGCACGCGCTTCCGGACCGGCAATCAACGTGGATTTTTGAGTTCGGTGCATTAAACCTTGAGCGAAGCGGGAGCTTTCGACAGGCTTACGCACCGACGCGGGGACAGCATTTCTCATGAATGACATGGAAGTCTCCGATCTTGTCGGCGTTATGACACTGGGTTTTTGGGGGCCCAAAGTGACGTTACCCTGATTATTTTGATGCGCCAAACAAAAATTGGTTGCCCGCAGATCATGTACCCATTTTGGTACTTTGCAGGACAAAAAGGTGCCGAATCGGAGCCGAACAGCGAACTATAGCTCGAATGCCAACCCCGAGCGAAGGCGCTCCCAGGTGACTTCCAACATCTCCGGCAAAACCCGTGTCTCGGCAGTTACCGTCATAAAATTCGTATCGCCAAACCAGCGCGGCAATAGGTGCAGATGGATATGTTCTGCGACTCCGGCTCCGGCCGCCTCCCCCAGGTTCATCCCGAGATTGATCCCGTCGGGCTTGTACGTCTGACGCAGGACCGACTCCATGCGTTGTGCCGTCCGCATCATCTCCTCAGCCGCATCCGTCGGCAGCTTCGCCAGCGATTCCGTATGCAAATATGGCACGATCATCAAATGGCCGCTCGAGTACGGATAACGATTCAGACACACATAACATGTCTCCAGCCGCGCCACGATCAGCCCCGCCCGCTCCGCGTCCGCGGTCGCCGCGGCACCCGACCCGCTTGCCCAAAGAACAGACTGAATCAGATTGCAGAACACGCAACCGGTATCGTCGCCCGGCCATGCATCCAGCGCTTGAGGCACACCGCGACGCAACGCCTTTCCCGGCACCTTGTCCTCGCCAGTCACATAGCTATATCGCCAGGGAGTCCAAAGCCTGTCCATGAGCCAAGTATAGCGACGCCTGAGACAGGATCCCAACCCCACCGCCACTCCATCAAATCAAGTTCTCACCAGGAATTCATACAGACTTCATCCTGCCAATACTTTTGTCGTGTTGCATCCCGAGGAACGGTCGCTGCATCTATAGAACATTGAATTTACTTACGAATCCAGCGAGATGTGCGTTTGACGGGCCGTTCTGCGGTTGATATGCTTTTGATTGAGTGACTGCGTGTGGGATCCAACAGCAGCCGCTCCTGTTTCACTTTGCACAGTTGATTGTTCCTGAGCGCGAATCCTGCGAGGGAGAAAAATTCGGCAAGGCGTCTCCGATCCCACCTGAGACCCACACCCGAATCCTCCTTCCATCAGTGTCGCCCCTGAACCGTCATGGCAGAGGCTTGTTGGAACCCGGAGTCCGCATCAATCATGGTAGACGACCATAATCCTGAAGCAATCGAGAGCAAACCCCTGAACACCGAAATGGAAACCCTGGCGCCCGAAGCGACAGCCGGAACCGCCGGCCTGTCATCCGAATCAACCCCAACCACCGCAACCGAGACCTCCGTGCCCACCCACGTCACGCCCTCCGAAGACCCCGCCTCCGGCCACCTTGCCGAGTCGCTCTCCGCAGCCGCTGACCTGGATTCGCCCGAGCAGGACTATGACGATTCCGACTTCGCCGCTGCGTTGGCCAACTTCGACCGCGAACAAGCGGTAGAAACTGCTGCCGCACAAAGCATGACCGCGGAAGAAGTCATCGTCACCGGAACGGTTGTCAAGATCACCGACAAGCACGTGGTGGTCGACATCGGACTTAAGTCCGAGGGGCTGCTTCCGCTCGATCAGGTCGTGGACGCAAATGGCGTCTCCAAATTCCAGCCCGGCGACTCTATTGAAGTGGTCGTCGAGCGCGAAGAGACCGCCGGCGGCGGCTACATCGTCTCGCACGAGAAGGCCCTGCGCCACAAGGTGTGGGACAAGCTTGAAGAGGCCGCCAACACCAAGACTCCGGTCAAGGGTATGGTTGTCTCCCGCGTCAAGGGCGGCCTGACTGTCGACATCGGCATCAAGGCGTTCCTGCCCGGCTCGCAGATCGAAGTCCGCCCCGTCCGCAACCTTGACGGCTATGTCGGCACCGAGATCGAAGTCCGCGTCATCAAGCTGAACAAGAAGCGCGGCAACGTCGTCATCTCCCGCAAGGAGCTACTCGAGGAGGATCAGAACGCCAAGAAGGCGGTCACCCTATCGACCCTCGAAGAGGGAACGATCCTCACCGGCACCGTCAAGAACCTGACCGACTACGGCGCATTCGTCGACCTCGGGGGCCTCGACGGCCTGCTCCACATCACCGACATGAGCTGGGGTCGCCTGACTCACCCGCGCGACCTCGTCAACGTCGGCGATGAGATCCAGGTCAAGGTCCTCAAATTCGACAAGGATAAGCAGCGCGTTTCGCTCGGCTTCAAGCAGCTGACGCCTGACCCATGGCTCGACGCAACTGAGCGCTACCCCATTGGCGCGCAGGTTCGCGGCCGCATCCTGTCGGTGACTGACTACGGTGCGTTTGTTGAGCTGGAACAGGGCATCGAAGGCCTCGTCCACGTCTCGGAGATGACATGGTCCAAGCGGATGAAGCATCCGTCGAAGCTGGTCAAGCCGGGCGACGAGGTCGACACCTTGATCCTCTCGGTCAACCCGAACGACCGCCGCATCTCGCTCGGCATGAAGCAGCTCCAGGAAAACCCCTGGGAGCAGCTCGAAGATAAGTACCCCACGGGTGCCATCATCGAGGGCCGCGTCCGCAACCTTACGGACTTCGGCGCTTTTATCGAGATCGAAGACGGTATCGACGGCCTCGTCCACGTCTCGAACCTGAGCTGGACCAAGCGCATCAAGCACCCCTCCGAAGTCCTGAAAAAGGGCGAGAAGGTTCGCGCGATTGTGCTCGGAGTTGAACCCGAAAACCGCCGCCTGTCGCTTGGCGTCAAGCAGCTGCAGCCGGATGTCTGGGATACCTTCTTCGCCCAGCACCGCATCGGCGACGTCATCAAGGGCAAGGTGCTTCGCACCGCACAGTTCGGTGCCTTCGTTGAGATTGCTGATGGAGTCGAGGGCCTGTGCCACGTCTCCGAAGCAGTCGGCGACAATGGCAAGCCGGTGGAGCTCACCGTCGGCGACGAGCATGAGTTCAAGATCGTCAAGATGAACCAGGAAGAGAAGAAGGTTGGCCTCTCCATCCGCGCTGTTGGCGAAGAAGCTAGCCGGGCCGAGGTCGAGCTTTACAAGGAAGCTTCGAGCCGCGACCACTCCCAGAGCAACAAGGGTTCCAAGGGAGACAAGGGCAAGCCGCAATCTTCCTCATCCTCCAGCTCCAGCACCACGCTCGGCGACCTCCTCAACTGGAAGCGCGCCGAACGCGAAGGCGAAGAGTCGAACGACTAAGTCCATTCGCTACACTCCAACAGAAGGGCCGCCCACACGAGCGGCCCTTTTCCGTTGCTGCGATGGTCCGATATCGCGCGTTGCCCGTTGTGTCACTAACGCCCATTAAGAGGGTTGAACTATCTACGACCTTGTTTCGTCTTATAACTGATCTCTCAAAAATTGAACGTGGAGGAAGTCAATGCAGCGTACGTCTGTCATCACTCGCAGCAGCATGTCCCGATTCAGCCGGTCTGGTCTTTCGCTAGCCGCACTGGTAATTTGCTTCGCGGCAAGCAGCCTTGCGCAGGGCCCACCGGCAGGTGCACCTCCCGGTGGCGGTCCGCCGCGGCAAGGACAAGCTCCTCCGCCGCCCACGCCCCCCACTGCTGGCGCTCACCTGGAAATCGCTGAGGGATCCGCCTCCTACAAGGTGACGGAGCAGTTCGTCGGCATCAACTTCCCGAACGACGCGATCGGCACCACCACCACAGTCACCGGCGCAATCACCATTGCGGCCGACGGTTCCATCGCCTCGGGCTCCAAGCTGTCCTTCGACCTCCGCGCCCTTAAGAGTGACCAGGATCAGCGCGATAATTACGTCCGCACCCGCGCCCTCGAGACAGACAAGTTCCCCATGGCGGAGTTCGTGCCCACCAAGATCAAGGGCCTTTCCGTCATGATTCCGACTCAGGGACAGACCGGCTTTGAGCTCACCGGCAACATGACCATCCACGGAGTAACGAAGGAAATGACCTTCCAGGGGATCGCCACCTTCAACCGGGATTCAACGGTAGCAGGACGCGCCAAGACCGAATTCACCTTTGACACCTTTGGAATCGCCCAGCCCAAAATCGCCCGTCTGATGAGCGTTGATAACAAGGTAGTGCTCGATCTCGTCTTCAAGTTCAAACGAACGTAGCCTCATCGTATGAGAGGAGAATGAAATGGCCGCCCAACCGGGCGGCCATTTCATTCTGAATGCATCCTGGTTCAGGCGTTAGACTGCGGTGGTTTGAGCGGGACCATTCCGCATCATCGAAGCCGCCAGCACAGGCGCTCCGAAGAGTACGCCGGCAACCAAAGCGGTTGACACCATATCGTTGCGATAAAACGGCAACGCCCGCGCATAGCACATACCCAGTCCGTAGATGCTGTGGGCGTACATGTTGCCCATCCAGACAACGAAATTGCTAAGCAGGAAGAACGAAGTCGCCGAGGCGATGGCACCCACAGCTACTCGCAACACGGTCACCTTCCGCAGCAATGTGCTGCCCAACAGGCATACCGCAGCGTACCAAGCCCACGTCACCAGGTATCCGCGCACATGGAAGGCGTAGTGGTAGGCATAGACCGTCAGCAGGTAGTCCGTGACCATCAGCGCGACAACTGCCACTGCCGACTGCCACCGGGGACGCCTCGCGCCAAAAAACAGCAAGCTGCCTCCGACCGCCGTGAAGTTCATCGAGCTGACGTGGAGCAGCGGGGGAAGCAAACGGCTGAGCAGAGCGACAAGTAGTACGACATAAGCCAACATAACAGGAGGTACCTCGAGGATGGGTCGCGCAAACGCGCTCCTTTGATTGTCAGTGCTGAATCCCGGCGGGTCAACCTCAGATGAATCTTTTCCCAGCTACCCATCGATCACATCAACATAGCGGCCCGGAACACCCGGGCCGCCACTTGTCCTGGCATCGAACGCTAGGCGCCGCCAGCTACGCCGGGAGTCAGTATTCCTATGTTGTCCACGCCGGCTTGGTGCCCGAAGTCGATGACCTCGGCGATCGTCGCGTAAAGCAGATCCGGGGACCCTTTCACAAACATCACACGTTCCTGGCGTGTTGCGAAGATTGCCTGCAATCGGGCTTCGATTGCTGCCTTCGCAATCGGCTCCTCGTTGATCAGGTAGCTGGGCACACCGTCCTTACCGGCTGACACCTGCACAACGATAGTCCGTGGTGAAGGGGTGGAAACCAGTGAACGAGGCGGTTGAGGAACCAGCGCCTCCAAGCCCCTCGGCGTGCTCGGCACGATCACCATGAAGATGATCAACAGCACCAGCAACACATCAATCAGCGGAGTCACGTTGATCTCCGCCACTGCGGCACGAATGCCGCCACCACTGCTCATAGACATAGCGCAGCTCCTTAGTTTCGGTTCCCCTTGTCGGCGAGTATCTAGTGCTGGGTACCGGACCGGAGCGAGCGGTCCTGCGAGCTTGTGCGGCAGATTCGGCGGAATGCAAAACGACCCGACCGAAGCCGGGTCGTTTGTCAAGACTGATACGAATTCCTACTGACCCGACTCTACCCGGGGCGTAATGATTCCGATGTTGTCGACACCAGCCTGATGGCCGAAGTCGATGACCTCAGCGATCTTGCCGTACTCCAGAGTCGCGTCGCCCTTGACGAACATTACCTTCTCCTGCCGCGCCGCAAAAATCTCCTGGAGCTTCGGCATGACAGCGGTCTTGGCGAACGCATCTTCGTTGATCTTGTACGACGGCGGACCACCCTTGTTGTCCAGAACCTGGACCACGATCGTGCGGGAGTTATCCTCTTGCTGAGTCTTGTTCTTCGGCGGCTGAGGTACCAGCGCGTTGAGACCCTTCGGTGTCACCGGTACGATGACCATGAAGATGATCAGCAGAACCAGAAGAACGTCGATCAGCGGTGTCACGTTGATCTCCGACACCGCCGTATTAGTACCGCCTCCACCACCCATTCCCATAGTCGATCTCCTTGTCCTTCGTGCCCGGCCTTGGCCGGGACTAACTCAAATACCGGCTATTTGCCGTCGTCTTTCTTTTCCGTCAGCAGACCGAGATCGCTGACGCCGGCTGCACGAATGCCGTCGATGGCGTCCATCACCTTGCCGTAGATGGCGCGGTTGTCGGCGCGCATGTAAACCTTCTTCTCAGGGTT
Organism: Rhodanobacteraceae bacterium; assembly: GCA_025350865.1. Classification (GTDB taxonomy): domain Bacteria; phylum Acidobacteriota; class Terriglobia; order Terriglobales; family Acidobacteriaceae; genus Edaphobacter. The sequence goes on along the minus strand of JANXWZ010000079.1, from coordinate 11,259 downwards.
CTTCTCGAGCTTTGAAGCGATGGTCGAGCCCATTGCATCGACCTGAATCACGTCCGCGCCCAGGAAAATCTTGCCGTCGCGGGTGACCGCAACCATCACTGAGTCTTCCTTGTTCGCGTTCTCCATCACCTCGGTCTGCACCGCGATAGGGAGATCGACGTTTACCTTGTTGTTCAGCATCGGCGTGATGACCATGAAGATGATCAGGAGCACCAGCATCACGTCCACCATCGGCGTCACATTGATGTTGGAGTTTACCTTTTTGCCTTCGTCGCGCTTCGCGATTGCCATGATTCCAAGCTCCGTAGTCGTTCTTGGGAATGCGATCCGGAGAACCCGGTCACTCCAAATTTGCTGCAGTCAACCCGTACCCAGAGAGCATTCCGGCGGCCCGAACAAGTCAGGCCACCGGATTCTCCGGAAGTAGTTTAGCGGTGGCTCTGCTTGATGAAGTAGTCCACCAGTTCCGACGAGCTGTTGTCCATCTCGACGTCGAACGCTTCAACCTTGTTGGTGAAGTAGTTGAACGTCATAACGGCCGGAATGGCGACGACGAGACCGAACGCGGTCGTAACCAGAGCTTCCGAGATACCGCCGGCGACTGCGCCGATACCCGAGGTCTTCTGAGTCGCGATCTGCTGGAAGGCGTTCAGAATTCCGATAACGGTGCCGAGCAGGCCGATGAACGGTGCGGTTGAACCGATCGTGGCGAGACCGCCGAGACCGCGCTTCAGCTTGGAGTGAACGATCGCTTCCGAGCGCTCGAGAGCCCGCTGCGACGACTCGATCTGCTCCGCGGTGATTGCGCCGCCCGATCCGAAGCTGCGGAACTCCTGCAGGCCCGAGGTAACAACCTCAGCGAGGTGCGATTTCTTGGTGCGGTCAGCGACCTTGATCGCCTCGTCCAGGTTGCCGTTCTTCAGAGCACCGGCGACCTTCGGAGCGAACTCACGCGACTGCGAACGAGCAGCCGAGAAGTACAGCGCGCGATCGATGATCACAGCCAGCGACCAGATCGACATGACGAACAGAATGCCGACGATGACCTTCGGGATCCAGCTCATGTGTCCCCACATGTCGACCAGCGAGAACGAGTTGGCCGGCGCATCCTGGAACAGGGCGAGCGACGAGGTAAGGTGCGAGAGGACATGAGCGGACGATGCAATATGGGCGAGAATCACTGGAATCTTTCCTCCGGATTTGAAATCGTAAGTTGAACTTGGTGGACCCGGTCAAACGTTGCTTGCTGCGAGTCGTTTGCCGGATCCGCTTCAGGAAATTGCTTGGAAGCACTGCAAAAATCGTTGGGTGAGCCGGAGGCTAGTTGCCGCCGAAGTTGAAGTTGACGGTGATCGTGGTATCGACCTCGGTGGGCTCGTTATTCAAGAGATACGGTTTGTAACGCCAGTGCTGTACTGCGTCCAAAGCGCTGGCACGCAGCATCTCAGGCCCGCTGATGACCTGTAGATTCTGAATGGAGCCGTTCTTGCCGATGATCGCGTGCAGAACGACCGCGCCCGATACGTGGGCGGCGCGTGCGATCGGCGGATAGACCGGCTGCGTCTTCTCGATGATGGTACCGGCCATAACACCGCCCGAGATGCGGGCCGGGCCAACCGGCTTCACCGGGGCTGCCGTGACCTTCGGTGCGGCATTGCCAACGCTACCCAGCACACCGCCGAGTACGCCGCCAACCGAACCACCGGTCATGCCGCCCATACCAGCCACGCCAACCGACGACGGCGGAGCGGCCTCTTCTTTGATCATTTCGATCTTCTCGGGAATCTTGGTGGGCGCGTGCAGGCCCTGGTCGATCTCCGAAACGTGCGGAATCTGCTTCACAACCACAGCCGGTGGCGGTGGTGGGGGCGGAGGAGGCGGGGGCGGAGGAGCGGTCAGCATCGCAGAGTTCGTAAGCGAAGGCAGAGCCTCCGGATACATCAGCGGCAGAATGATCATGATTGCAATGATCGCCGCGTTGATCCCGAACGTCAGGATCATCCACTTCTTGGAATTGGTCTTGAGCCGATTGCCGGAATCGACGAGCGAATCTTCAAACATGGGACAGCCTCGTAAACGGAGTTCCGGAAGGGGATTGACTTCCGGGTGTTGCACCGACGACTGCGACTACTCAGACAACACTTCCCTTGCTTAGACACCGCGGGCTTTCGAAATGTTCCCGAAGTGGTCCGAACTTGATTCCTGAAAGGGGCGTGGCTTTATAAAACCACAACTCCAATCGAAAAGCTACGGACCAAACCGTAAAATCCCGCGTCCATGCACTCTACGCCCTTGCCCGTCCTGCTGGCAACGAGGCTGCCGCTTTACCCTGTTTTGCGCGCGAATCCTGCCACGCCACCAGCATCGGCGCAGCGACTGCGATCGACGAATACGTTCCAATCAGAATTCCGACCACCAGCGCAAACGAGAAGCCGTGCAGCACTTCTCCGCCAAACACGAACAGCGACATCACTGTCAGAAACGTCAGTCCCGAAGACAACACAGTCCGGCTCAGCGTCTGGTTGATGCTGCGATTCACCACTGCGCTCAACTCTTCGCGTCGGCTCATGGCGAGGTTCTCGCGAATGCGGTCGAAGACGACGACCGTATCGTTCATCGAATAACCGATCAGCGTCAGGATTGCGGCGATTACGGTCAGCGTGATCTCCTGATTCGAGAGTGAGAAGGCTCCGATGGTGATCAGCGTGTCGTGGAACACCGCCACGACAGCCGCGACGCCGTAGATCAGCTCGAAGCGGAACCACAGGTACGCCAGCATCCCCAGAAGCGAGTACAGCGTCGCCCAGGCGGCCTGCTTCTGCAGCTGCTTGCCTGCAGTGGGCCCAACAATATCGACCTGCTCCACCGTGAACGAGCCGTCCGTGTAATGCGTCTTCAAGGCGCTCTCCACAGCCGTGCGGCCAGCGTCGTGGTTCGCATCGGTCGCGGTCGACTCCGGCAGGGCAATCACTTCCTGGAAGCCTGCAGCGCTGCCCGCGCCGCTCATGCTCTGGATGCGCGCGTCGTGGATGCCCGCCTTATCCATCGCATCGCGGATGTGGTCTTCATTAGGCGACTTGTCGAAGCGCACAGTGATGTGGGTGCCCCCCTTGAAGTCCACGCCGAGCGGCAGATGATGCCAGAACAGCAGGCTCAGAATACCGGCGACTGAAAAGATGAGCGAAAAGCCGAGGAAGTACCATTTCTTCCCGAGCCAGTCCACGTTCGGTTGCTTGAAAAGTTCCATTTCGTCCTAAACCTCTGCGACCCAAAGCCGCGCTGTAACTAACAACTAGAAACTGACAACCAGCAACTGCCCTTAGATTGAAAGCTCGAACGACCGATCCTTGCCCTGCAGGTGCCAGTCGAAGATGAGGCGCGACACGTAGACGGCGGTAATCAGGTTCGCACCCAGACCAACCATCAGCGTGATCGCAAATCCCTTGACCGGGCCGGTGCCGAACATCAGCAGGATGATCGCCGAAACGATCGTCGTGACGTGAGTATCGACAATCGTGATCCACGCGTGGCCGAAGCCTTCTTTGACGGCGGCGGCGGCGGTCTTACCGGCGCGCAACTCTTCACGGATGCGCTCGAAGATCAGCACGTTGGAGTCGACGCCCATACCGATCGTCAGAATGACTCCGGCAATTCCCGGCAGCGTCAACACCGCGTGGCTGTAGCCCATAAACCCCAGCAGGAAGACCAGATTCAGCAGCAGTGCGAGGTTCGCGTTCAGGCCCGATCCCTTGTAGTAGATCAGCATGAACACCATCACGGCCAGCATGCCGGCGATTGCCGCAACCACGCCCTGGCGAATGCTCGCCGCACCCAGCGACGGCCCGACCGTCCGCGTCTCAAGGTACGAGAGCGAGGCCGGAAGTGCGCCCGTGCGCAGCATCAGCGACAGGTTTTGAACCTCTTGCTTCGAGAAGCTGCCGGTGATTTCGCCCTGGTCACGAATACCGCTTTCAATGCCTGCAACTTCTTTGACGGTGTTGCCCAGCACAATCGCCATCGAGCCCGGGTCGGCTCCTGACCGCTGGTGCGCGGACGTGTATTTGTAGAACCGTTCGCCTGCCTCTGTGGTCAGGGTGAACCGGATATTCGGACGACCATTAAGGTCGGTACCGGGCTCCGCGCCCCGGAAGTCCGTACCCTCAACCTCACTGGCGCGCTTCAACAGCCATACCTGATCCGGCGAACCCGGCGTCATGGCGCCGTGGACCAGCATCGCGTCGGATGGGATCACGCCACTCAGCCCGGCGAGTGCTGCCTGATCGCTCTCCCAGGGGCCCTGGCCGGTGACAACAGCGTGAATCGCAAGCTTGGAGGTGGAGGAGATTGCCGCTTCTACCTGGCCCGGATCGCTGAAGCCCGGCAGCTCAATCAAGATCTGGTTGTCGCCCAGACCATACTGCTGAATCGTCGGTTCCGACACGCCAAGGGTATCAATCCGCTGGCGGATGACTTCGATCGAAGTGTTCAGCGCATTCGTCTGAATATCCTTGATCGATGCGGGCTTAAGGGTCAGCTTCATGCTGCCGTCTGCCTGCGAGGCCACGTCGTACGAGTTGTATTCGGACGAGTCCGTAATCGCGCGAACCTGACCGCTCTGCGCAGGCGTCACGCCCGCGATCACAATCGTCTCGGGGTGCGCCGCATCAGGCTTGCTCACGGTTGCCGAAGTGAGGCCCCCGGTCTGCAGTTCGCTCTCCAGCCGCGCAACGTCGCGATCGGTAGACGACACCAGCGCCTCATTCACATGGACGGCCAGTACCAGGTGCGTGCCACCCTTCAGGTCGAGACCCAGATGGATGCGGTCAGCCAGCGACTGCTTCAGCGATTCGCCCAGCCCCTTGCCGGTCGAATGGGGAATTCCAATGATGCCGTAAACGAAGACCAGCAGGATGGCGACGATGATTGCTACTTTCGTAGCGAGATTATTACCCATGATGTTTGTCGAAGTGTTCGCCGCGCGGGCAACACCCGTTCTCTTCCTCTAACCCGCCAGGCCTCGTTCTGCCCGGCAGTCTGATCTCGTGTCTCTACAGTCTACCTTGCCTTTACTACCAACTAGCAACTAGCTTTTCGTCTCTTCCGTCGTCACCGAGGCAATCGCGCTCTTCACAACCTCAACCTTCAGGTTGTCGGGCGGAAGCCGCAGCACGATCACATCGTCCTTCACCTGGAGGATCACGCCACGCAAACCGCCCGTGGTGGTCACCTTATCGCCGGTCTTCAACCCGCCCAGCATCTCCTGCCACGCCTTCTGCTTCTTCTGGTTGGGCGCAATCATCAGGAAGTACATGGCGGCGATGAAGACGACGGGCAGCGCCAGACCGCTCAACCCACTCAAACTACCCAGACCGCCGGCCTGGAACAACGCTATTGCTAAAACACTCACTGCACTCTTACCAGTCAGGCTCACCCGTTGCGGGTCCGCCAAAATACCTTAGGTTGGGCCGCAATTCACTTGCAGGCACACGACAGCCATGTCTGCACAGGGCTATCAGCCCTTAAGCATCGCGGATAGACCCCGGACTGTCAAGAAAACATGATTGTTGCCGGGCTGTCGGTGGCGTCGATGTCCCGTGGTGCGCCGCTCCGGGAGCGCAGACCCGTTTCACATTGACAGAACAATGACAAGCCACGCAGTCTGCCCTGGCATAGAATTAATCCAGCATGGTGGCGACCTCCTCGATAAATCCGACCCGTCCGCGCCGCTTTCTTATCGAGATAGCCGCGTTCGTGGCTGCGATTTTCCTGCTGGCGTCCGCCCACGCCCAGACTTCCGCCACCTTTACCGGCTCACTCGCCTGCAAATCCTGCCACGAAGAAGCCTACGCGGGCTGGTCGCAAACGCGCATGGCCAACGTAGTGCGCGACCCCAAGGCCCATCCCGAGGCGGTCCTCGGCGATTTCGCCCACCCCACCCCCGCCGTCACCTTCAAGCTCGACGACGTCGCCTTCACCTACGGCTCGCGCTGGAAGCAGCGCTACTTCACCAAGCGCGGCGACGACTACTTCCCGCTGCCCGCGCAGTGGGACGTCGCCAAGAAAATCTGGCTCCCCTACCACGTCGAAGCCGGAACCGACTGGTGGGTTCCCTTCTACGGCCCAACCAACAACGACCGCCCCACCGGCCCCACCTGCGACGGCTGCCACTCCGTCAACTACGACATCGCCACCAAACAGGTGACGGAGTGGAACGTCGGCTGCGAGAAGTGCCACGGCCCAGGCAGCCTCCACGTCGCAAACGCAACCCGCAAGAACATCATCAATCCCGAGACGCTCGACCCCGTCCGCGCCAACGACACCTGTATCCAGTGCCATAGCCAGGGTCAGCGTCTCGTCGAACCGACCAAAGGCAATGCCTACGACTGGCCCGTTGGCTACCTTCCCGGCGACCGCCTCGCCGACTTCTGGAAGCTCGAAGAACTGAAGCCGGGGGTCACCAACTTCATCCAATACGCCGACCTGACCGGCCACAAAAACCGCATGCAGGGCAACGACTTCGTTCAGAGCGTCATGTACCACCGTGAAATTCGCTGCTTCGATTGCCATGAGGTTCACAGCAACGAGAACCGATCCAACCTCGCACGCCCCGGCAATGCGCTCTGCCTGGACTGCCACACCAAGGACAACGCCGCCGGCTTGCCCGGCACGGTCGCCGAACACACCCACCACGCCGAAGGCAGCGCCGGAAGCCAATGCACCGCATGCCACATGCCCAAAATCGAGCAGACCATCAAGGACAACTACGTCAGCGCGCACACCTTCCGCTTCATCACCCCCGGCGAGAGCGAGCGCAACGGGATCCCCAACGCCTGCGTCAGCTGCCACGCCGGAAAGTCCAACGCCTGGGCCACCGCCGAGCTCAAGAAGTGGCCCAACATGTCCCCCTGGCGCGTCGCTAACTAGTCTGAGGTGATTCTTAGCAAAGCGAGGAATTTCAGCATTTCGACTGATCACCCATAGTGCCGGGTGTCCCATTCATCGCAGCCTTACCGCGATGAGTGGGACGTAACCTCTACCCCAGGCCCATCCGCTCAGCCAGCAACTCCAGCGCCCGCTCCTGATCCTCGGCCGGAACCACCACCGCCGACACTGTGCTATCCGTATCGTCCGCATCAATCCGAGCCGCAATCCCCGCCGCAGTTAAAACCGCCTTCGCCGCCTCAGCATCTGCGGCTGAGTCGAACTCTGCCACCACCAGCTCGTCTACGCCGGCATCGGTCTCATCCGAGCCGTCGTCATCCTCATCCACTTCCGCCAGCGGAAACAGGCCCATCTTCGCACGTAGTAGCGTCTTCGCGGGTTCGATCTCCGCCGTCTCCAGCCAGATCTCAAACCTCGGCGCAACGCCCGAGAGCGCATCCCCAGCGATCGGCTCGATCACCGGCTCAATCGCGGCTTCTTCAAGAAATCCACAGGCTTTCGACAGCTCCAGCCCGTCGTAAAAGGAAATCAGCCGGGTCATCCCGTGCCTCGGATCGGCTGCGGGCTCCGCAGGCTCCAAAGCCTGTTCCATCATGGACGCGGCACCCGGGAAGATCCCCGGCATCCCGGCACCGAAACCCTGTTCGAGCTCCGGAACGCTTTCCGGCAGAATGGCCTCCGGGCTGGACGGGACCAGAATTCCACGCCTACGCAGCTCCGCCGTCAAAACGACACGACCCTCGTCGGTCAGATCGTCCATGTTCGCAGCCATATCCAGCAGGTGCTGGTCGCCCATCTCGCCATACAGCTTTTCCAACTGACCCTGATCCGTTGCCATTGCGTTCCTTTCGATTGCCAATCCGTTACTCATCCTATGATGCGCCTAGCTTCGATCCCGCCAGCTCCCTCCGGACCGGGATCATCGTATCCAGATAAAAGGCAAGGTTATGGACCGAGAGCAGCGTAGCGGCCAACGGCTCGCCCGCCGCAAACAAGTGTCGCAGATACGAACGCGAATACCGTCGGCACACCATACAGCTACATGCCGCATCAATCGGATCGGGATCCTCCGCGAACTCCAGCTTCTTGATATTCATCCGCCTCACAGCCCCGTCAATCCGGGTGAACACCAGCCCATGCCGCCCCGCCCGCGTCGGCAGCACGCAGTCCATCATGTCGACGCCCATCCGTGCATACTCTTCAATCTCATCCGGGTATCCGACGCCCATCACGTAACGCGGCTTATCCTTCGGCAGCCATTCCAGCGTCCGCGCAATCATCTCCCGCGTCACCTCGCGCGGCTCGCCCACCGCCAGGCCGCCGATCGCGTAACCCGGAAAGTCCATCTCCACCAACCGCTCCGCCGACTCCCTGCGCAGATCCGCATACATCCCACCCTGCACAATCCCAAACAGGTTCTGCGTCTGGCTCTTCCGTTCAGAGAACCACGGCACCTCTTCCTTATGCTCCTCAAAGTAAGCCTTCGACCGCGTCGCCCATGCATGCGTCAGCCCCATCGACTGCTTCGTCCGCTCATACGTCGCCGGATGCTCCACGCACTCGTCGAACACCATCATCACGTCCGCGCCCAGCGCAATCTGCACCTTCATCGAGTGCTCCGGCGAGAAAAAGTGCTTGCTCCCATCCAGATGCGACCGAAACTCCACACCCTCATCCGAAATTTTCCGCAGCTTGCTCAGCGAAAACACCTGAAACCCACCCGAATCCGTCAGCATAGGGCGGTCCCAGCTCATGAACTTGTGCACTCCACCCATGCGCCGGACTAGATCATGCCCCGGCCGCAAATACAGGTGGTAAGTATTTGCCAGGATGATCTGCGCCCCCACGCCATCCTCGCCCAGCGTTTCAAGCGTGTCCTGCGGCACGGCCTTCACCGTCGCCTGCGTCCCCACCGGCATAAACACCGGCGTCTCCACCACACCATGCGGCAGCGTCAACCGCCCCCGCCGCCCACCACCCTTATCCGTGCGCAAAACCTCAAAACCCATCCCACCATTGCAACACACACAACTTCTGTCCGCCGATGAGACCTCGACCTTCAGTGCTATACGAGTAAGTCACTCCCTGTGGTGAGGGTCGAGTTTGAACCAACGCTGCTACGAAGAATTCGAAGAGCCCCTCCCACCCCGAATCGCGGTCACGGCATCCAAGTGTCCAGAGGTAGCCTGATGAGCAGGGAAGCGAACATTGCAACAGCAAAAAAGATGGGCGAGGCGATCAACAGCGGCCGTCTACAGGAGTTCCACCAGATCTTCACACCGGACGTGGTAGACCACGATCCCGCACCCGATCAGGGCAAGGGCCCAGACGGATTCATAGGCTTTTTCACTCAGTTCCGGAGGGCCTTCCCAGATCTCAAAATAGCCGTCGACCACATGCTGGCGGACGAGGAAAACGTTGCAATCGCCTACACCGTGACGGGCACGCAGCAAGAAGCTTTTCAAGGTATCCCGTCCACCGGCAAGAAGATCAAGGCTCGCGGCATGCAGATTGCCAGATTCAACTCCGATGGAAAGATCAAAGAACGTTGGGGGAGTTCCGACGAACTGGGGATCATGCAGCAGATCGGCGCGGAAAAGCCCGTAACCGGCATGGGTCAACCCCCAGCCATTTCCGGTGCAACAGCATAGCGCATTCCGGCTGGCCCCTGCACGTTCAGGGGCCAGCCCTGAAATGCATTACAAGATAAACCGCACCACGCGGCGCACCAGCTCAGTTGTGGCGCCGTAGACAAGGTGCGCGGCAAACGGCGTGGCGTATGACCCGGCCGAAGAGTCGGTGGGTGCGCCGGAAAGACGCATCACTGGCACCGCGACAAGATCTGCACCGGTGAAAAGAACGCTGCCAAAGGTCGTGCCGAAGCCGGAACGGGCGATGGACGAGTACTCTGCAAGACCGCCGTACAATCCGCCCATCAAAGCGCCGAACGCGTAGTGGACCACGGGGCCTGCCTTCTGCTTTTCCTCCAGCGAAAGGTGGCGTCCCCCGGTGGCGGCGTGGACGATGGCGTCAGCAGCCTTCATGGTGGCGTCGATTTTCGGCTCGCCGCTTTGCTTCATCTGCTTTGCCTCCTCCGCCTCCCGCTGGTTCTCTTCACCGCTCTGGGCGAGATGTTGTAGCTTCACTCCGGGGCCTGCGATGAACTCGTTCATCACCCAGGACGCGGCTAGGCCGCCCACAATGCCGGCAACAACTCCCCGTACGATATGTCTGTCGTTTTCCATTGCTATTCCTCCCGCCTTCCATCGACTGCCAACGATCAGCGCGCGAACTGCTTCCAAACCTGCTATCAGCTCATGTCGCTGCTAGTGAATCGGCTTGTCGGGTAGATGCTCAAAAGAACAGAAAGGTCATTCGCCTGCCGCGTCGTCTTGCAGTCTGCGTCGTGATAGACACGTTGATCGGGATCTGCACTCGCCATCTGCGAACAAGCCCATGTCGGCGCAACAGCTACTCTATCCCCATGCCCGCAAATCCCAACCACGAGCTCCCGCGCGTCCTCAACATCTCGCACGCCACCTCCATCGTGGTCGGGATCATCATCGGCAGCGGCATCTTCCTCGTCCCGCACGAGATGATGGCCGCCGTAGGCTCGTCCTCTACCGTCTACATCGTCTGGATCGTCGGCGGCCTGCTCTCGCTCTTCGGCGCCATGACCTACGCCGAGATCGCCGCTGGGCGACCCTACTACGGAGGCGAATACGCCTTCATCAAGGACGCCTACGGCGACCTCCCCGGCTTCCTCTACATGTGGGCATGGATCACCATAGTCAAGCCCGCCTCGCTCGCCACCATCGTCGCAGGACTCGCCCGAATCCTCGCGTCGTTCCCGTTCTTCAGCTTCTTCGACAAACCAGCAGTCGGCCCGATCCTCTGGTCTCAGGTCTTCGCCATCGCGGTCACCTGGATCATCACCGGACTGAACATCGTCAGCACCCGCGAGTCCGCCAACCTGCAGCTGATCCTCACCTGGCTCAAAGGTCTGCTGATTGTCGTCATCGCGGGATTCTGCTTCTTCGCGATCAATCAGCAATCCACCTGGCACAACTTCGCCACCACCTACGCCGGCGCTCGCGGAGGCTTTTCCGGTTTCATGATTGCCTTGATCGCCGCGCTATGGGCCTACGACGGCTGGTCCGACGTCTCGCAGATGGCTGGTGAAGTCCAGAACCCGCAACGGTCGATGCCCTTCGCGCTGATCGGCGGACTCACCATCGTTGGCGGGCTGTACATGCTCACCAACGCGGCCATTCAATACGTTCTGCCCGCCACGGCAATCGCCAACGCAGCACGCCC